>NZ_KV917378.1:1390868-1716264 GCF_002019735.1 Salipaludibacillus agaradhaerens | reverse complement strand
AGGTTATCATCAGAATTTATATGACATGGTAGATGAACTTGTGGAAAAAAAGTATTTAGATAGTGGCTTTAAACAACGCTTAAAAGAAAGAGAATTAAAAGGCTCCATGGTGTTCGATAACTTTATCGCTCTACCACATACCAGTCATGAATGTTCAGATAATATTGAATTAGCACTAGGAATTTTTCCAGAGAAAGTTATATCGGCTGGAAAAGAAATAAAACTAATTTTCTTGTTAGGTCTACCAATAAAGCAAAATGACGCCATTGAGAACCAGTTAGTGAGTGTTTACGATGAGATTATTCGACTTGCCAATAATGACCAATTAATAGCGGACATTTCCTCTACCGCTGCTTATGGTGAATTATCTCAGCTACTAAAAAAAGTGAGTAAATTTTATTGAGATAGTAAATGAGTGAACGTCACAATTGAATTCTCAATAAGAAAAAAATGATGTTTTTAAATAAGGCTACAGGGTGACTTCTGTAGGGGGACAGCATCTATAGATCTAATGATGTGAAAGGATTTGTCACATGATTTAGCTGAAGGCGAGCTGTTGAGAAAGCGTTTGGCTGTAACGAGAGATACATGGGTTAATTATTTTTTCAAAGTATTTTGTATGATAAGTTGGCTTATTTGTAACCGCTTTCGCTATTGTTTTTAGATCATTGATAAAGAAAAAAGGGTGGGAGGGAACATACATGATTTGGCATTTGATAGTTATGATGGGTTTAGCATGGCTCATTCAGAGTGTATTTGGCTTTATGCAAATTAAACATTTTAATAGAAAATATGCTGAACTAAGGTCTCTTGGTAGAGTAGCCATAGGTAAAAGGACGGGTATGTTTCGCGCAGGGACAGTCGTGATGTTTGCTATTGACAAACAAAATACCATTTTGAGGGCGGCCAAAATGCAAGGAGTGACAGTTTTTTCTCGAGTAAAAGATCTTAAAGGATTTGAAGGGAAAAACTTGCTTAAAATCTCAGAGAAAGACTATAAGAAGGTAAATAAATTAACACAGTTTGCGATAGAAGACGCTCTTAAAAGTTATGAGGTTATTTCAAAAGGAGGAGAATTAAAAGTTAAGAAAGGCTGGATTGATTATGTAATGCCTAAAAAGAGCTAAAAGAGAAGGGGAGACATAATATGGACATTATTATTATTGGTGCAGAGAAATTTATGGATTTGTTCAGGCATGGTGGAGAAGTATTTGTTGATCTTGTCACAGGGATTGTGCCGTTATTAATTATGCTGCTAGTTGCGATGAACTCACTTGTTCGCTTAGTAGGAGATGAAAGAGTTGAGAAATTAGCAAGAAAATCAGGGAAAAATCCATTTACAAGGTATTTTATATTACCTATTATCGGAACCTTCGTGTTAGCTAATCCAATGACTTTATCATTAGGAAGGTTTTTACCAGAGAAACATAAACCTAGCTATTATGCTGCCGCCTCGTATTCTTGTCATACACATAATGGGTTATTCCCTCACGTCAACCCCGGCGAACTTTTTGTTTTCTTAGGGATTGCTGCTGGTATAACCACATTAGGCCATGATATTACAGAATTAGCCCTTCGTTATTTCTTAGTAGGTATTTTTACAAACTTCTTAAGAGGTTGGGTGACAGATTATATGACGGCGTACGTTGCTAAGCAACAAAATGTAAAATTAGGCCAAGTAGTAAAATTATAAGAAGGTGGTGTGAGGAAATGACAACATATCGTTCAATAAAAATAACAAAAGGGGCTAATGGATTTGGCGGACCCCTCGTTATAACACCTACTGCTGAAAAGAACAAAGTTGTTTACATTACGGGGGGAGAGAAGCCCCACATTGCAGAGCGTATTGCAGAGCTGACTGGTTGTGAACTCGTTAATGGTTTTAAGACAAGCATACCTGAAAATGAAATGGTGTGTGTCATTATCGACTGCGGTGGCACATTGCGTTGTGGCTTATACCCGCAAAAACGTATTCCAACCATTAATGTCATGTCAACTGGCCAAAGTGGCCCATTGGCAAAACACATTACAGAAGATATTTACGTGTCTGGAGTCAAAAGTGAAAACATAGAAATAGTTAGTAATGAAGATGTGGGTGGTGTTCAACAAACAATACCAGAAGAAACGGCTGCCAAAAGTGATTTCAAATATACATCAGAGAAAAAGATAAGTGAACAACAGAAGCCAAGAGGGCTAATGGCTAAAATAGGTATTGGTATGGGAGCGGTAGTGAGTGTTTTTTATCAAGCGGGACGCGACGCCATTGATACCGTGATTAAGACAATTCTTCCGTTTATGGCTTTTGTGGCCATGTTAATTGGTATCATTATTGAAACAGGTATCGGTGATCTTTTTGCTAAATTTTTGTCTCCATTTGCAGGGAGCCTATGGGGGCTAATGCTTATAGCACTTGTTTGCTCATTTCCATTGTTATCACCTTTCTTAGGACCTGGTGCGGTTATAGCTCAAGTTGTAGGAACATTAATTGGGGTCGAAATTGGCAAAGGCAATATTCCAGCCCACCTTGCACTTCCAGCACTATTTGCTATTAACTCTCAGGCAGCAGCAGATTTTGTACCAGTAGGCTTAGGTTTAGCTGAAGCAGAACCTGAAACCGTAGAAGTGGGTGTTCCCTCTGTTCTTTATGGTAGATTTTTGACGGGGGCCCCAACAGTCTTTATTGCCTGGCTAGCAAGCTTTGGCCTATATGAATAACATTATGGTAGATAGAGAAGACATGCGTCATGTTAAAATGGAAAATAATTTATTCGGTGATTAGAAGAGGAGCGTCCGTCATGCATACAAAATATGAAACCCACATTAATAAAATCGGTTCTTCGGTAACTGAGTTTTTAGATGATAAAATGTTAGTGCTATTTGGAGAAAGTGCACCTGCAGAACTTATAGATTATTGCTTATCTATTACAGTCAATGAAATAGATAGCGAGATTAAAGCAGGGGACATGCTTCAAATCGGTGACGCCAAATATAAAATAACGTCTGTAGGGGAGGCTGTGGAGACGAACCTTACGTCTCTAGGACATATCACGTTGAAGTTCGACGGCTTAGAAAGGCCTGAGTTACCAGGTACCCTTTATTTAGAAGATACGGAAATTCAAGAAGTGAAACAAGGCGATACACTTCGTATTTATTCACACGCCTAATTGTAGACGAAAGACAAAGTCCCTTTAGGGAGCTATCTCAAAATTTTTTAGAAAAAGAGAACCAGCTGTGAATGAGAGAATTCAAGGCTGGTTCTCTTTGGTTTAAGTTGTGAGCTTGATTAGGGATGAGGGCCGTTAAACAAATTCAAATGTACTGCGTAGTTAGACAAAACAAGATTATAACAGCAAGCTGAAACATCGTGAGATTAGAGGACGAAGGTTCGTTTTATTGGATCAGCCGTTTAGCATCTTCAGTGGTCGTATTCATATAATGAGCGACTTTTTCATTGTCTGTCGTTAAGTCTTCTACCGTAGCATTCATTTCCTCTAAGGCCGCACTTGCTTCTTCAATGATGGTGGCTAATTCACTTGATGCTGCTTCAATCACGTTGGAGCCTTCCTTCACGTCATCAGCCACATGGGTTAAGTCTTTTATATTGCGTGTTAAAGCAGTTAAAGTAGAAGTGGCTGTTATAAACGAGTGAGAAACATGTTCGGTTGTTTCAGTCCCTTTTTCGATATTTAAGCGGCTGACGGACATTTTTTCCACTGCTACATTATTACTTTCGTTTAAGTCATTAAGATTAACGGTGATTTTTTCAGTTGTTTCTCCGGTAATCTCGGCTAACTTCCTTATTTCACTTGCGACAACTGAAAACCCCTTTCCGGCCTCTCCAGCTCTTGCAGCTTCTATTGAGGCATTAAGTGCTAGTAAATTTGTTTGTTCAGTAATCCCTTTTATTGTCCCTGCAAATTCATTCGTTTCCGTAATTTTATTGCTAAGCACTTTGAAGGTAGAATTTAACGACATAATTTCTTCTTTTAATGCTTGCATTTCATTATGATGGTCATTCATTTGAACCTGGTTTTGATCTAACAACGCTTTGACGTCTTCAGACTCTGTTAACAATGAGATGGATGAAGAATGCAGGCGTTCCATAGACTCTAACGCTTTGTAAGCTTGCTCTGATATATTGTTTATTTGTTCCGTTTGCGCAACACTGCCACTTGATACTTCAGAAATAGTTGTTTTTAGTTCGTTTTGAGCTATCATATTCGTTTGAACTTTTTCATTAGCTTGTGACACGTGATCAATAATGGCTGTGACGTTTTGTTTTAATAATACACGTTCTTGCTCTTTGCGGGTCGCTTCTTCTTCAGCATCTTTTGTAAACTTTTTTAATGTAGCAAATTGCCGTTGATTTAACGAAATAACAACACCTAAAATAACACCGAGCAAAAGATATAAAAGCATTGAATAATTAAACAAAGAATCAATGAGCACCTTTGTTTCACCTGTAGCCATTAATTTATTTAACGTCAATCCGACGACACCGAAGCTGAATCCAATTACAAAAATTTTCGGCTGCATGTGAACGGAAGCTAAAAGGGCTATAAATGGAAATATTAACAGAATGGTTTCTTGACTCCCTATAACGAAAATAACAGAAATAGCTGCCACATTCATGACAATGACTGCGATATAAGGAAAGGGGAATGGCTTTTTAAAATAATGTTGAACAGCATAAGCCCCCGTTATTACGAGGAGTTGAGCGCTGTAGATGATTAACATTTCCACAGCATTTGTCATAATAGAAAGTATAAGAACAGTCACCAATGTAACAGAATAAGTCAAGAGTAATAACGTATTTTTCTTTTTATAATCAGATATGTTTAATTGTTCAATAGCCGTCATCATAAACCTCCAATGGTAAATTATAGTCTTTGGGCACATATAGAATGATAGTATCATAGGCTTAGGAAAGAATATATGAGACTTTTATAACTTGTTGAAAAATCATTTCTATTATCGAGACATGGTATGTGTGAAAATTTTTGAACGTTATTTATTAAGATTATGATCATGGCCCATTCTTCCTTATGACATTTACCTAATGCTGGTCACCTGCATAGGATAAAGAGAAAAAGCATGAAAGGAGAATAAGATGCACTGGAATACATGGCCTTACGATCAATGGCAACAACCTATGACACGTAATTGGCAAGACTATGATGCATGGTACAACAGCTGGCAGTCCCAGCAGTGGCCTCAGGGCAGTGACAGAGGTTCATCCCATTCTTATCACCAACAACGAATAACTGATTATGGACCAAGACCCTTTGTGGTGGACATAGAAGAAGCCACGAAGCAAAACACCACTTTTCGCACAGCCCTATGGACAGGGGAGCATTTGCAATTAACATTAATGAGTATTAACGTAGGCGATGACATCGGATTGGAAGTCCACCATGACCACGATCAATTTTTACGAATTGAAGAAGGGCAAGGACTCGTCCAAATGGGAGATAGCCAAGACCGGTTAGATTTTCAGCAACAGGCATTTGCAGATGATGCGATTTTTGTTCCAGCAGGCAAATGGCACAATCTCACAAACACAGGCAATGCCCCACTGAAACTTTACTCAATCTATGCACCGCCTGAACATGCGTACGGAACCGTCCATAACACTAAAGAGGATCAAAGGTGCCTCTATAAAGAGGTAAAAACTAAATAGGATTTAAAATGAAAGAAGAGGCCTAAGCTTATACGAGAGTTTAGGCCTTTATATATATTGGAATTGATGAGAGAAAAAGATGGTTAGCACATAACAGAACAACCTAACTTGAAATCTCCGAAAAACGACCGTCCCATCCCTTCTGAAAAAAATTCGACTCTTGAGTCTTTAATCGCCCCTGAAAATCATGCTAGAGTACACTTGTCAATCATGGGCATTCTGTGAAATAATCTATTATCAGAGTGTTAAGAATGAACGGGGACAAGACGGATGATTATCCGAGTAACAGCATCCCTTTAGGTGGCGATTTTTTGAAGAGTTTATATCGAAGACTGGAAAATATATCTTATAAACAATGGCTTATATGTGGCATTATCGTATGCTGTTTTACAGCTTCTATTATATTTGTACATACTAATCATACCTTGTACGAAAGACCAATTGCCCAAGTCACGAGCACAGAGGTTGTAGATGCAATGGAGATGACTGACAGCTCGGGGAATGAAGATGAGCTGTACACCCAGCATATTACAGCGGCTGTAAAGAATGGCGAGCATAAGGGAGAGACGATTGAATTAATTAACGAGTTTTCCTTATCGGGCGGGTATGATCAAGAGTATCAAGTGGGAAATGAGGTTTTTGTCTACATAGATGAGGTAGCAGAAGGCACGGCCTCATTAACTGGGGTCATCCAGGATGTGAAACGTGATAAATATATTATGTACGTCGCATGGCTCTTTATTTTTACACTATTGATCATCGGGAAGAAGCAAGGATTCTTTGCTATGGTCAGCTTAGCCATCAATGCGCTCCTCCTATCTTATGCGTTAGACATTTATATCACGACATTGAACATCAGTCTCCTAGCTATTTGTGCATTCAGTGTCCTATTATTTACTGCCATTTCATTGTTATTGGTCAATGGATTTAACCAAAAAACGTATGCTGCTGTTGTCGCTACGTTGTTAGGGACTTTTAGTGCGGTTCTCATCACCTTTTTCGTCATGTGGATCACAGGCGAGCGAGGACTCCGCTATGAAGAGATGCAATTTTTAACACGGCCACCGCAAATGGTATTTATGGCCGGTGTGTTTATCGGCTCTTTAGGGGCAGTTATGGATGTGGCTATCACGATGTCAGCGTCGATCTTTAGCTTGTATGAAAAAGATCAAACGATATCAAATAAAGCACTAAAAGCTTCTGGATTGGATATTGGGAAAGACATCATGGGGACGATGACAAATATTTTATTTTTTGCGTATATCAGTGGTTCGATTCCAAGTCTTATTTTATATTTAAAAAATGGACTACCATTAGGCTATACATTATCGATGAATTTATCGCTGGAATTAGCCCGGGCCTTATCGGGCGGTATTGGCATCGTGTTAACGATTCCACTAGGTATTTATGCTTCACTTTATTTTGTTAATAAGCAGAGGGCGAAACTATGAATGCATTAGTATTACTTGGCATTATTTTATATGTGTTAATGAGGTGGATTGGCGGTGAAAAGGGATCGCGCTCCTTTTTCGCATTATTTTTAAACTTTATCGTCCTGTTCATCACGATTATTTTTATGATAAATCCTTACTTTAATCCTATTATTCTAACGGTTGTGGCATGTGTCATCATCAGCTGTATAAATTTGTTTTATATTAATGAGATAAACATAAAAACAGTTACGGCATTTGTTTCTTCAATCATCACAATTAGTATTTTACTCGTGGTTATTGTTCTTGTGACCGACCGTGCGATGATACAAGGATTTAGTGAAGAAGAAATAAACGAAATTGCTGTCTTCTCTATTTATTTAGGGGTAGACTTTGTGAAAATAGGGGCCTCTGTTATTATTATGAGCACGATCGGAGCTATCACTGATATTGCCATTTCTATATCATCTCCTATGCATGAGATGATAAAGCATCATCCATCCATCAAAAAACGAGAGCTGTTTTTATCTGGCATAACTATTGGGAGAGACCTCCTCGGCACAAGCGCCAACACGTTGTTTTTCGCCTTTTTCGGAGGTTATTTAGCTCTTCTTATCTGGTTTAAAGACTTAGACTATTCAATCGGACAAATTGCTAATTCAAAAGTTTTCAGTGCGGAAATGATCACGATCTTCAGTGCAGGAATAGGCGTCGCCCTCGTCATCCCTTTGACTGCTTGGATCACCGCCACCGTTTTTATCAAACAGAGAGAGAAAAATGAGAGCGTTAATTAAGATCTTTCAGAACAAATACCGTCCAGGCATCATGGCCAATTGGCCCTTGTTGTGATGAAAATTATAAGAAATAATTTTCTGATGATGGAAGGTTTAATAATACCAAAAGAAAAGTAAATGAAATGTCCATTGCCCGCGAGGAAAAACGATGACACGTAATAAAGGAAATTGCTATTGGATTTTGCGTTTGAGTGACGGAATACAACTCATTTGGGGAAACTCTTGTTCTATAGGCGAGGTGAATTAAGCAAAAACTCTTAAGGGGATTTCACAGCGGTTTTCGGGTTGAAGTTCTCCGATTGCAGAGATTTGTGGAAACTCATAGTTGGTTCAGTATGAGTTTTCTTTTGGATCACACTCTCTTCTTCATTTAAACACTCACGTCGGGTTTTGAAGATAAATGACGCTATATTTTCTTATTTTAGAAAAAATGAGCTTGTGTGCCCCATAAAAGGACATCCCCATCTAATTCCTCGATTGAACTTCGCATGTATTCTCTTATGACCACGACTACCTCCTTTATTGCGTCTGATTGATACTTTTAAATTCTCACCTTTTACTCATAAGTGTTGCATTAATCAAATGGCCCTTTTTTAATAACTAGACCTGTTCCATGTTAGTCATTACTCAATTCTTACAGGCCTTTTCTCTTCTACGTAGCGTGGATTCTTTCTTGTCGCGCCACTCAATGTCTTTTTTCTGTTTGAGTGGCGTGAATTCTTTCATATCGCACCACTCACAGGCTTTCTTCAGTCTGAGTGGCGAGGATTCTTTCATATCGGGCCACTCAAAGTTCTTTTTTCGTCTGAGTGGCGTAGATTCTTTCATATCGCGCCACTCACTGGCTTTCGTCTGTCTGAGAGGCGTGGATTTCTTCTTATCGTGCCACTCACAGGCTTTCTTCAGTCTGAGTGGCGTGAATTCTTTCATATCGTGCCACTCACAGGCTTTCTTCAGTCTGGGTGGCGTGGATTCTTTCATATCGCGCCACTCACTGGCTTTTTTCTGTCTGAGTGGCGTGGATTCTTTCATATCGCGCCACTCACTGGCTTTTTTCTGTCTGAGTGGCGTGGATTCTTTCATATCGCGCCACTCACTGTCTTTCGTCTGTTTGAGAGGCGTGGATTTCTTCTTATCGTGCCGCTCACAGGCTTTCTTCAGTCTGAGTGGCGAGGATTCTTTCATATCGGGCCACTCAAAGTTCTGTTTTCGTCTGAGTGGCGTAGATTCTTTCATATCGCGCCACTCACTGGCTTTCGTCTGTCTGAGAGGCGTGGATTTCTTCTTATCGTGCCACTCACAGGCTTTCTTCAGTCTGAGTGGCGTGAATTCTTTCATATCGTGCCACTCACAGACTTTCTTCAGTCTGAGTGACGTGGATTTCTTCATATCGTGCCACTCAAAGTTCTTTTTTCGTCTGAGTAGCGTAGATTCTTTCATATCGCGCCACTCATAGACTTTCTTCAGTCTGAGTGACATGGATTTCTTCATATCGTGCCACTCAAAGTTCTTTTTTCGTCTGAGTGGCGTAGATTCTTTCATATCGCGCCACTCACAGGCTTTATCTGTCTGAGTGACGTGGATTTCTTCATATCGTGCCACTCACTGGCTTTCGTCTGTCTGAGAGGCGTGGATTTCTTCTTATCGTGCCACTCACAGGCTTATTCTGTCTGAGAGACGTGGATTCTTTCATATCGCGCCACTCACTGATCTTTTTTCGTCTGAGTGGCGTGAATTCTTTCATATAGCACCACTCACAGGCTTTCTTCAGTCTGGGTGGCGTGGATTCTTTCATATCGCGCCACTCACAGGCTTTCTTCAGTCTGAGTGACGTGGATTTCTTCATATCGTGCCACTCACAGGCTTTCTTCAGTCTGGGTGGCGTGAATTCTTTCATATCGCGCCACTCAAAGTTCTTTTTTCGTCTGAGTAGCGTAGATTCTTTCATATCGCGCCACTCACTGGCTTTCTTCAGTCTGAGTGACGTGGATTTCTTCATATCGTGCCACTCACAGGCTTTCGTCTGTCTGGGTGGCGTGTATTCTTTCAAATCGCGCCACTCACAGGCATTCTTCAGTCTGAGTGGCGTGTATTCTTTCAAATCGCGCCACTCACAGGCATTCTTCAGTCTGGGTGGCGTGGATTCTTTCATATCGGGCCACTCACAGGCATTCTTCAGTCTGAGTGGCGTGTATTCTTTCAAATCGCGCCACTCACAGGCATTCTTCAGTCTGAGTAGCGTGGATTCTTTCATATCGGGCCACTCAAAGTTCTTTTTTCGTCTGAGTGGCGTAGATTCTTTCATATCGGTCCACTCACAGGCTTATTTCAGTCTGAGAGGCGCAGACCTTCCTTTTCACGCTACTTACACTTTTAGCTTCGCTTTTACCCGCAGGAATCATTGCGACATTGGCTCGACATGACCTTGCCGTGTCTTTTATCGTAATTTTCAGTTTGTTTTTTGTTGAAAGCCAAAAAAATAAATACAAACAAAGGTGGCTCCGTCCATTTGACAAATAACTCTATCTTCCAGCGTGACTTATACATGATCCGTCTAACCCACAAAAAGTAATACGTCCCCTTTTCCACTTTAACCTTGACTAAAAGTTTTTCTTCCCCCTTTGCTAGAGAGTCCTTTCCATATGGAAAATTGTGCAAGCTAGTGTGATTGATGTTCTACTAAAGAAAAGACCATAAAAAACTATTGTTACAATTATCTAATTAGATTATAATCTAATTAGATAAAATGCGCAGTTATCTATACGGATGTCTACCTTCTTTTTTTTCTGGCAGGTAGATAATCTCTTTTAAACATCTAATTAGACAAGTATAAAAGGAGGTGTTGGTGAATGTCTTTATTTAAGGTGTGGAAGAAAGAAGAGAATTATCAGTTTCTCTTTTGGGCAGGTATTATAAATGGGATTGGAAATCGCTTTACACAAGTAGCGCTCTTTTCCTTATTATTTCAGTTAACAGGCTCAGGGATGGCCATTGGTATTGTGCTGGCTTTAAGGATGCTCCCTTTTCTTCTCTTTGCGCCATTAGGTGGTATAATGGCAGATCGATTTTCTAAAAAGACATTACTCATTACGCTTGATTTATTACGTGCTCCGTTAGTTGTCACATTTCTTTTTGCCCAACATTCAGAAGAGGTATGGATGATTTATGCTATTGCCTGTTTATTGGCGTGTGGAGAAGCGTTGTATGCTCCAATAAGGGTGTCATCAATCCCTGTATTAGTAAAACGCGACCGTCTTATACATGTAAATTCAATTGAACAAGCATTGGTTGGGAGCATTTTAGTCATTGGCTCAAGTTCTGGCGGACTGATTGCCCACTATGTTGGCTTATCATTTCCTTTCCTATTAAATAGTGTTGCGTTTCTCCTGTCAGCTTTCCTTCTATGGAAGATAAAGATGCCGACAAACACTACGACACCTTCAAAAAAGTCCACAACAATCGCGTTGCCGAAAAAAGTCATCTGGCAGTCAACGGTACTGATGACATTTTTGTTTATTGCGATTACGATGCCGCTAGCAAATGGGATTGACAATGTTCTGATGAGTGTTTATGCCCTGGATGTCTTTGCTATGGGTGAACTAGGAGTTGGATTTACGTATGCCTTTCTCGGTCTTGGCTTTATGATAAGCTCTTTGTTTTCTGAATTTCTAAAGAGACGCTTACTGATGCTAACAGTTTTCTTTATCGCATTGGAAGGCATAGGACACATACTGTTAAGTATCGTTCCAAGTTTTTTAACGGCCCTCATGATTGTTATGTGCATCACGATAGTAGGAGGGATTAGTAATATTTGTATCGATACTGTCATGATGAAGATGGTTCCTAGCTCGATGCGAGGAAGACTATTTGGAGCAATGCAAGCCATTTCAAACACCGCTCTCGGTATTTCGATGGCCTCGGCAGGATTTTTATTAGAAATCTTTAGTCCGAGAGAGCTGAGTTTAATCGTCGGCTTAGCCTATCTGTGCTTTACAGCCATCTATGCTGTTCTTTTTGCAAAATTGAATTTAGTCGTTGAAAAACGGACGTTAATGAGACATATCATATAGATGTTTTCTGGAATAGTGGGTTATCACAGATAACTTTCTGCAAAACTCCAACCACAAAATAGAGAGGAGCGCTAACTCTATTTTGTGGGGATAACGGACGTTTATGTCCTCATTGAAGGATCGCTTTATTTTCAATTGGCTCAAGAGTAACGTTTAAAATGTATGACACTGTAACGAAAGTGGTGTCAAATAAAGCTTTATGATAGATAATCACTACTGTTTAAGAGGGATTTTGTGACTTTTGAACTAGTTTCTTGTCCCTTTTAAGAGGAGGCTTTGAAGTGAAATGACCTATTAAATGTTACCAAATACCCTATAAACTTCAAGTGAAATGTTATACAATTGTAATCCGATTGCAAAAATGGTTTTTATAATAAAATAGTTATGTCGTTTGTTTGGGGTGGTCAAATGTTAGATTTGTATCGTATTAATCGAGACCTAATGGTCATGCAAGGCGCTATGAATTCTGCTAATTCGCGATTAGCAGGAAAAAAAGAAGAATTAGAGCGATTAGAAAAAGCGTTGACTGATTTAAAAGGTAATAAGACTGATTTTAAGGGGCAGAAAGACATGTGCCTTGATCCAGAATTCACTGCACAAACACTGCACGTCAAAAATGCACGTCAATTAGATGACTTAAAAAAGGGAGATATACAAGCAAGTTTTGTAGGCATCCCTAATGAGCAAATTAGTCAGGCAGAGAGTGACTTATCTGCGCAGGTGACAGCTATTAAACAGGAAATAGGCAGTATCGAAAGTAATATTGCGACGATGGAGTCAAAGCATAGACAGTTAATAACAGAGAGACAAGAGGTGTTAAATCTATCATGAGCGGCGAAATTAAAATTCAACGGGGCCCTGTAAATAAGGGCATACAAGAGTTACAATCATCATCACAAAACTTAAACACATCCTTTTCCAAAGAGATACAAGGAGGAAATAAGCTAGAGATCGTTACACAGTTTAATGAGATTAAACAGGAATATGACGAGATTATCGCGCAATTCACGGCTTTAATGACGAAAAATATTCAATCAACAGAAGAGGCAGTGACCTCTATTGAAGCCACTGACGAGCATGTAGCACATGAGATGGGACTTATAAAGTAAACGACCGTATTAGAAAACAAGATAATGATGACAAGTAATCGTGCTAGTAGGAGGATCTAAGCGTGAAAGTTCTTGATGTTAACACACTACAAACTGGAATCGATGTGACGATAAACGATATTACATCATTTTGCGAACAGATTTCTGCTGTCCAACGGGCAGTACGTGATTTTTCCGCATTGGATGATGCGTTAAGAGGGAAAGGCGGGGAGGCCATTCGAGCCTTTTTGAGGAGTGACTCTTTCTTATGATTAAACTTATGAACTAATTGACTGTTGATTCTCACAATTGCTCGTTAAATAAGAGGGACTATAATAAATTTAAAATTAACAGAGGATATGTTATGGATGCACAAATACAACAAGTAAATAATAATTTTAGGTATCGACTCATTACGATAAATGGAGAACACTATTTCTTTGATATAGAAACACCTGTGTGGAAAGCACTTATCCCTTTTGCTTTTTGGTTAGTTCCACATACAGTATATAAATGCGATGATGAAAAATTGTTGGCAGACATTCAAGCACCCCGGGAACAAAAAGCTAAAATCAATAGTATCGTAATGGGCTGCATAGCATTTTTTTTATGGAAAGTCGTCGACAGTGTATTAGATTATTTTAATTTGAATGTGTCATTAATGATGACGATAGTAATTCTATTGATAGCCACTGTTGCCATGGGAATTTGTCGTTGTTATATAAGTAGTAGGTACAAACGCATGTTTTATAGGCAAGTTAACCTCAAAGAATTGTCGACTGAAAAGATAAGGATTAGACCTATATCAAATAAAATTATTCTTGTATCTCTTTTAGTCTATGTGATGTTTCTAGGGGGGACCATAGGTTTCTTTGGAATAGTGCTACATTCCCCCAATATAATATATATAGTGTTTGCAATGCTTTTTTTGACGTTTTTTTCAATTAGTCATTTCATGCTTGTAATGCCTAATAAAACTTATGGAATGCTTTTGAAGGGCAATGAAATGAATAGATGAGAGGGAGAAGTGCTGAGTTATCAAAGATGACTAACCAAACAACAAAGGTTACTTGAAAAGTCTCAAAGGGTGTTATCTGATCCGAAAGCTTCAAAGTTTCTCTAGACCTTGATGTGCTTTTAGGAAATAATCATTCTCCACGGTCTAGTTGATGTGTAGTTAAGACGTTGTTTGCAAGAGAAAGATCTCCAGTCATATTTGGAGGTCTTTTTTTATGGGAAATGAAGGCTATATAAGTGTAACTACTAGAAAGTTAATTCTTTTTAGCAGCTAAGGTGAATGAATGTCACAATTAAATTTCCAACACGTATAAGTGAATGAATCAAAATAGTCTAATCTGGCCGTTTTAAAAAAGCTGAAGTAAAAGAGACGGCGACTCCCTGAGGATAAAGCGTCCGTCTGAAGTGAAGATCACAGTCATTATGCAAATGTTGACATCTTATTTTACGTTATGAAATTGATTCTTAAGCAGGCTGATATACCAACATTTACATCCTTATTGATATATCAATGTTTATACCCTTATAAGTATGACTATGAAAAATAGACTAGTTCTATTAGCCCCCATTTATGCTACCGTTAAATTAAGAGAGTATGGCAAAATGTCTCTCAAATATACTTTAAGGGGCGTAGAAATATGCTTAAGAAAATCACGAACAAAACCATTGCTAAATCGATTATTTCATTTATAATTCCTGTCATATTAGTTGTCTTACTCGTAATTTCATTGATCGGGTATTTTTTTTCAAAGACGATCATTGAAACTCAGTTAGACAATCAAATGGACACGAAAATACAGGAAACCGTTCAGTCTATAGATAATGTGTTAACCACGCAAAAAGCGGTGGTAAAAAGTATGGCAAAAACCGTTGAAGCTAATTTAGACCAATTCAATGAAGCAGATTATAAGGCTTTGTTGGAAGGATATTTACCGATGTACGATGAGACATTTGGAATGGGGATTTGGTTTGAACCTTACACTGTAGAAGAGATCGAACAGTTTGCGCCATTTGCCTTTAAAGAAGGGGATAGTATTATTCTTGATGATACATACACGACTGGTGACCTTAACATTTGGACAACAGAGTGGTATGAAGTTGGGAAACAACCTGATGGCGGATGGACGGAATCTTATTTTGATCCATCTACTGACGTCGCGATGGTCACAGCCGCTTATCCGTTCTACGAATCAAATGGGCAATTAGCTGGTGTAGTGACGGTAGACATCGACATAAGTAGTATCCAAACGATGATTGCTAATCTTGAGATTGATTACGATGGTGTAGCTATGTTATTAGAAGACAATGGCGTTTACCTTGGTGGTGTAGATGAGGAGCTATTAACAGTAGCGAATATTCAGGAAAGTAGTAATACGTCGTTAGTGACCGCGGCAGAAAATATGCTAGGAAGTGACACAGGGAAAAGTGAGTATAATGAGGGGAACGAGACGACGCTCTTTTACTATTCCACGATTCCTGAAACAGACTGGAAAGTTGGCATTAGTGTTAAAGAATCAATGCTCTATGCCAGTTTAAATCGTTTAATGTATATGTTTATTATAACAAGTGTTGTGTCACTAATTGTAGTCACAGCGTTAATCGTTATTTTCTCAACACGCATGGGTAAAACAGCTAAAAGATACAGTGATGTGGCTGAAGCAGTGGCCGATGGTGATCTAATCAACACTTTTGAAGAGAAAGAGCTACAACGAAAAGACGAATTAGGAGATATCGGAAGGTCGCTCTTTACCATGCAAGACAATTTAATTGATGTCGTTAAAAACTTTCAATCAAATGCGGCTAATATAGATGACAATGCCCAAACGTTATCCTCCTTTTCCCAACAAATGAGTGCGACGTCAGAAAATGTGGCAGCCGCTATTACAGATGTGGCAGAAAGTACGACAGATCAATATGAAGCATTAAAAAATGTAGATAGAATGATTCAACAGTTCGGTACTGATTTAGATTTTATGAACGAGTCCATCACAGAGGTGGATGGCACCTCTACATCTATCATGACGGTCGCAAGTGAGAGTAGTGAGGTTATGAGTAATATGACCTCATCGTTTGAAGCGCTAACTGGGACGTTCAGTACATTAATTGAACGGGTTAAATCTGTGGAAGTGAACATTAGTCAAGTGAATGAAATGACAGATCTCATTAATGCGATCGCAGACCAAACCAATTTATTGGCCCTTAATGCAGCTATCGAAGCGGCGAGAGCAGGAGAAGCTGGGAAAGGCTTCGCTGTTGTAGCAGATGAAATAAGAAAGCTAGCTGAACAAAGTAGAGAGTCGTCTGAAACTATTAATGAAATTATAAAAGGTGTGGCCAGTGAGGCAGGGGTCATGGTTGGCTCCACCAATGAAGTGAATAATGAACTCTTATCACAACGAGGCCATTTAGATGACACGATGGGAGCCTTCAACAATATTATTGAAGCGGTAGAAAGTATGAGGCCAAAAGTAGAGACGACAAAGGAGACGTCTGAAAAAATTAAGGCAGATAAAGAGCTGGTTTTAAAAGAAATTGAAAAATCTGGAGAAATAGCGGAAAATGTGGCGGCCTCAGCGCAAGAAATATCAGCATCTGCTGAAGAAATGGCGTCGTCCACTGAAGAAGTGGCCGCCTCAGCAACGAGCTTAGGAAACATGACCAATGGGATGAAGGAAAGAATTAAATTCTTTAATATTGATAAGTGAAAAATGTAAGTAAGTTTGACAGATGATTTTTGGCAGATAAGCGTCCGTAAAATTCCCGCCTCAAAATAGAGAGGAGAACTAACGCTATTTAGTCGGGAGATAACGGACGCACATGTTCTAATTCACGCAACGACCAATCAGTGCAAGAAGGTGAAAATGCTCATTGATTGAAAGTTTGTTTTATGCCGACGGGAAGTACGATCCGTCGGTATTTTTCGTTTGCTTATTAAATTATGCCTAACTAAAACCACGATGAGAAAAAGCGCAGCCCACTGACTTTCCTTATGGTAAGAGGTCAGTGGGCTGCAGATTTATAACTCAAACTGCTTTGATCACGCCGCCTGAAACGTCACGCTTGAAGCAGTTTAAGTGTTATAAGAAGCATCGGATTAAGTGCTATTTGAAAGATACTCTAGCACTTAGCAGATACGATTTATTGAAAAAAACATTGGATATGAGATGAATAGCCCCCATTAAGAGAGCCTCCTATTTAAGGCACGTCTTTTTCACTAACTCATGGATGAAATGAGACACGCCGTTTTCAGTATTGGGTAACGTCACAGTGTCAGCTGCCTGTTTAATTTCTAACGGAGCATTCCCCATGGCGGCACTGTATCCGGCGATTTTTAACATGGATAAATCATTAAAGCTGTCACCAACTGCAGCGGTAGCAGCTAAAGGAACTCCTAATTTTTTGGCGAGGATGTCGAGGGCAATGCCTTTGGCAGCCTTCTCATGCTCCAGCTCAAAATTATGCTTAGCTGATTTTACAAGTGTAAGGCCCGGGGAATCAGAAAAGTGGTGCCATCCTTTGAGCAATTTGTCCTCATCTAATGAGAAGGCGAGGATGTTATAAACGGTAATGTCATCGTCGGCAATGCTCTCAGCGCTGTCGATTTGAACAAATCCTGTCTGGCTAAATTGCCCATGAATAATCTCCTCAAAAAAAGCGGTATCTACGTCAGGGTTAGCGGATGTTAAACGATCTAGTTCAATATCTAGTATTTGTCGTCCATTTAATGGGGTGAGAATGGCGTCTTCAGAAAAAACCTCATAATAAAAATCATGCTGTTCTAGCCATCTTAAAATGGTTAACGCGTCTTTCTTCTCCATAGGCACGTGATGGAAGAGATCGCCTGAAGGCGTATGAATACATGCACCATTAGCACTGATAACCCACGTTTTTAAGCCAGTATGCTCAAAAATAGCTTTGACATCAAAGTAAGCTCTTCCCGTGGCGATCACCACTTCAACTCCTTGTGACTGAGCTAATTTAATAGCATGGAGGTTTTCTTCACTTAGCTGTTTTCTTTCATTAAGTAACGTACCATCTAAATCAATTGCAATCATCTTGACCATTCAATCATCTCCTGTCTGTTCTTCGTCGGCTGTAAGTAGTTCGACATCATATTGTTGTAATAACTCACGAAAAGGCTTAGGGGGGATTTTATCAGTAATAAGTAGATCAACGTCAGATAAATGGGCGTATTTGAAGAAGTCAGTATTACCAAGCTTAGTGTGATCAGCTAATACAATCACTTGCTTAGCTTGTTGCATCATCTTACGCATCACAACACCATCTTCTTCATGAGCAATGGTAAGTCCCTCCTGTGAAATACCTATAACACCAATGAATACTTTGTCCGCATAATACTCAGATAGTTTATTCACAACGGAGGCCCCGTATAAGAAACGGTGATCTTTTTCTAAGGTCCCACCAAGAAGCTGAATATTAATATTACTTTTGCTCGAAAGAACATCAGCTTGGTTGATAGAGTTTGTAATGATCGTACAATTGACATTGGCTAACTGCTCCGCACACGCCTGAACCGTTGTCGACGTATCTAAAATGACACGATCTCCTTCATAAATGAGAGAAGCAGCTAATTTTCCTATCTTCTTTTTTTCTTCAGAAACGGTTTCAAGTCGGCTTAAATAGGGTTTCAATTCCACGTGGGATGGAAGGAGTGCCCCTCCGCGTGTACGGACGATGGATTTTTCTTCTTCTAGCTTCACAAGATCACGGCGGGCAGTATCTCTAGAAACATCGAACAAGGTGCAAATTTGTTCGACAGAAATACGTTTATGCTGTTTAAGGTAAGAAATAATCGCGATTAATCGCTCTTCTTGATACATGTCATCACCTTCTGTAAGTGATCGTAAGGTATTTTTAAGTTAATGTCTTTTTAATTGATGATTTATAAGTAATTTAACATAAAGGATAAGGGATATCAAGTATAAATAATTGATTATAAGTGGTTGTAAGTAAAAACATAATAATCTGTGTCTTTTACCTAAGACAATAGTGCCTAAAAAATGTCACTATTGACACTATCTTTTTAAGAGTGTTATTTTTAGAAATAGGGGCGAAAGGAGCGTTTTTTAAAAAAGAAAAAAACATCATTGCCTTGCATCCTTAACGGCTCTTTTTGTCTTTTGAATTCAAACATTTCTAAATTAGTTGAAAATTCAGATGTTTAATCTTCTAAGTTGTCTGACATGGTGAAATTACCACAGTTAAAAAATTCTTTTTTTTAGTTAAAATGAATGCGCTTTCAGAAAAAACTAGTAGAAAGACAAAGGAGGATATGAATGCTGAGTATTATAGGATTTATCACGATTATGACCATTGTTATTTTATTGATTAAGGGAAAGGTCAGCCCTATTATTGGGCTTGTGATTATTCCGATTTTAGGGGCACTATTCGCTGGATTCGGATTTGAAGAAATAGGGCTCTTTTTTAATGATGGTATAGATAGTGTGATGGGGATAGTCATCATGTTTATTTTTGCCATTCTTTATTTTGGTGTCATGCAAGATACTGGCTTATTTGATCCTATTATTAATAAAATGGTAAAGCTCTGTCGGGGAAATGTGGTTGCGGTTGCAGCAGGAACAGTGGTCATCGGGGCAATCGCCCATTTTGATGGATCAGGAGCGTCAACTTTTCTTATAACGATTCCGGCGTTACTACCTCTTTATCAACGGCTGAAAATGAGTCCGTATTTACTGTTGTTGTTAGTTGGAACGAGTGCGAGTATTATCAACATGGTTCCGTGGGGAGGCCCGTTAGGAAGAACGGCTGCAGTATTGGGGGTAGATCCAAATATTTTATGGCGTCCCCTTATTCCACTGCAAATTATTGCGATTTTATTGCTTATATTGTTAGGCGTTCTGTTAGGAATTCGAGAAAAGAGAAGAATTTCTAGATATTATGGTACGGAAGATGCAGCAACAGAAGAGATGCCTTATGAAAGAAGTGATTCGCAAGAAGAGAGTGCTGATTTGCGAAGACCTAAACTCTTATGGCTAAACTTAACGTTAACAATGGGTTTAGTTGGTTTACTCGTTTGGGGACTTATTCCAGCCGGATTTGTCTTTATGATAGGTTTAAGTATTGCTCTCACATTGAATTATCCGAAAGTCGACATTCAAATGGAAAGAATAAGAGCACATGCACCGAACGCCCTTCTAATGGCGTCGATTATTTTAGCTGCTGGTTCTTTTTTAGGCATATTAAGTGGTACTGGCATGTTGGATTCATTAGCGGTGGACTTGGTGACGTTTCTACCGAATAGTGTTGTTCCTTATTTACATTTAATTATCGGGGTTCTTGGTGTGCCGTTTGAACTCATATTAAATACTGATGCCTATTATTTTGCGCTTTTACCTGTGGTAGAGCAAATTGTTACTGGTTTTGGTGTTGATGCTGTCTCGGCGGCTTATGCGATGATGATCGGTAATATTATTGGTACATTTATAAGTCCCTTTTCACCTGCATTGTGGCTTGGGCTTGGGCTTGCTGGATTAGAAATGGGGAAGCATATCCGTTACTCATTTTTCTGGATGTGGGCGTTTAGCCTTGTACTCATTGTCATTGCAATTGTGATGGGCATTATCACCTTTTAATTAGAGAGCTAGATTAAAAGATAGTTAATAAGAATATGAGGGAAGCATTAAGCTAATGAGAAGAAACCAGTCACTTAGTTATCGAAAAAGGAATGTGATGGACCAATAATGTGACCTCATCTCAACATAGATGTAGAAATAAAAAATAGCTCTCACATAACGTGAGGGCTATTTTTCTTCACAAGGTTATGTCCTAGTGTCTGTTTAACGTGTGTTGAGCGTCAGTTAACGGCTGCTAATGTCTTGGTTCACTCAACGATCAATCAGAGGGAGAAGAACGAAAACTCCCACTGATTGAAGATTCGTTATATTAAGTTACGGTAAGTACTGATCTGCCGTGCCAGGTGCCACAAGACCCTCAGCTTCTAAAGCCAGTACTTCTAAGTAAAACTCAGTTTCATCCATTCCCACATCTTCAGCTGTGACTTCTCCATCTTCAATAGCTGCAAAAAAGGCTAAATCGTCGTCCGTGAGTTCATAGTCTTGATAAGACGTGGCATCGTTTTGATCAGGTGATGCTGACATGTCATCTGGCGCCATGATACCTTCAAATGCCTCATAATTCTCCATCATATATAAGGCTACGTGATTTTCAATTATACTTTGGGCTTCTGCCTCATCAAATTCTTCTCGATCTTGCCCGTAGAAAGTAAATTCAGCATCGTCTCCGTACAATAATTGACTAGTCATCGACATAGTAGCTGACATGGTAACATCATCTAGCATTGGATCTCCTTCATCAAAGACTGATGGATTTACCTGTACTTCTGCCTCTTGTGTGATTGATGTGATAACGCCACCTTTAATGTTAAAACCGAACGTGAAGTCGCCGTTCAGACCTTCTTTTATATCATCAAGTTCTTCTTCCATTCCCTCTATATCCTCAGTCAATTTTTCTTTTATATCATCAATTTTTTCGTTACTGTAATGGTAAAGGATGTCATCATATACCCTTAACATGTGGTCATCGTTTTTAACTTCTTTAAGGCTATAAATGAGCGCGTCGTAAAAAGTATTAATCTCAGAAGAAAGATAGATCCAATCGTCTTCTTCAGTTAAAAAGGACTCTTCTTCAGCATTTAAATAGTCGAACATGTTGATAGCTATAAATGACCCAAGTTCGGTTACGTCATCAGAAATCTCTGAGTCGAATATACTCTCTTGTGTATCGAGAGATTCAGTTATTTTTTTGCCACCTAAAATCTCCTCCGCAATCGGTGTAATGACGTCAGTAAATTCTTCAGTGGCCCATTCTGCGGAGTAAGTGCCATCATTAAGTAAAGCGAGTGTTTCTTTAGCTTCTGGTATATGAGGAATAATATGATGGGCAGCAGTACTTACCGCATCTTCTGTAAAGCCTACGTATGGATCTAAGTCCCAAGCAATCTCTTCTGCGCCTTGGTCCATGTAAAATTTCAATGGAATTTGCAAGGAAATAGGACTACCTTGAATATCTCCAGACACACCGTAGTTTACTCCAGCTTCCATAACCTTGTTTTCGGTATCAAGAATAACTGAGCTTGTTCCTGTAATATTTTCCATAATGTCTTTGAAAATATCGAAATAAATGGCCTCTTCACCGTAAATGTCCATATCTTCCGGCGTGAAGTCAAAGTCGTAAGCTACTGAAAACTCACTGTCAATTTGAACAACATCTTCTTCGAGGAGATTTTCAAATGCTTTAGCCAGTTTCGCTTCTGGGCTAGATAGTAGAGAATAAAGATAAACACCGCCAACGATAATGACGGCTAATCCGACAATACTTAAAATAAACTTTCCTTTTCCGTTCATGAGATACAATCCACCTTATCTGTAAAATAATAATAAACATACCGCCTTATTATGCCATATTTTAACTAGTTACTTAGATGCGTTTTTAAACAGGAGTTTGGTCACGAAATGGATGATAGGAGGTGGGATGGGGTTATTTTAAGGTAGTAAATGGTAATTAATGCAGTCATTATGCCCTTAAATATCCCTTTTCTTCTATGTTAGCCCCTTAAATATTACAAATTACGACAAAGGATTATCTTATGGATAATAGATTTATGAGCTGAAATGTCTAAAAAGAAAAAGGTAAGAGCCTCTATTAGGAGCTTACCTTTCTAACACATATGAAACTAGAGACGCGGTAAATAATGAGCCGCCGTTCCCGGTTCTACTAGTCTAGCGAATTCAAGTTCAAGTACCCAGCTATACATATCCTCTTCCGAAAGGCCGAAATCTAGGTGAGTGACGTCTTGATTTTCGATGGCCTCTAGTTGGTCTTCTGTTACGTCATAATAGTCATAATAATACGCGTAATCTTCTGGAGCGTAATGCCAATCATAATCATAGTCATAATCGTCATCCCACTCTTCATTAAACCACTCATCATAATCGTAGTCTTCATCATCCCACCAATCCCAGTCGTAGTCATAATCATAGTCATGGTCATAGTAAGAGCTGTAGCCTGGTGTATAATACGAGTCACTCCAATCACCATAAAGCTCTATGAGATAATTGTCTAATTCCTTATCTAAGTCGTAAAAGAAGCCATCGAGGTTCGTTTTTTGGCGATCTTCTCCATATAACACAAATGCTGCTTCATCACCATAAGTGAATGTACTAATACTTGACGATGTGCTTTCAGCTGTTATGCCATTTTCACCATAAGTTGACGTCATTTCCGTTTTCATGGTGACAATTTTATTTTGTTCAATTTCAAAGCTGATGGTCGTTTCGCCAATCGAGTATTCTTTAAATTCTTTAAATGTTAGCTCTAACTCCTCAATTAAGTCGTCAAGGTCTTCTGATGCAATATTCTCATATAAATCAGCCATGTCATCGTTATTTTCAACCTCTTCAAAGGCATAAAGGATGGCATCGACTAGTTCGTGATCGTCAAATGTGATGATGATCCAGCCATCTTCTTCTTGAATGAGTTGATTGTCATCACCTTGTGACTCGATGTTTTCTATTATGTTTGTAAGAATAAATTCAGCCAACTGGGCTTCTTCCTCACCCATCTCAAATTCAAATAAACTGTCTTCTAATTCCCAGTCAATGATGTATGCTTTTCCTTCAAAATAATTTTTAATAATCGGCATGAAATAAGATTCTAATTCATAAGCGGTAGAGGTGCCTGAATACTCGCTATCTTGTGATAGAGCTAACGTCTCTTTAACCTCTGGTAGGTGAGGGAAAATATTATAAGATAAGACGTCTATCATATCTAAGCTAAAATTAGAATAAGCGTCTAAATCAATCACAATTTCATTTTTATTTTCATCTAAGTAAAGCCGAAATGGCATACTAAGTGACACTTCATCACCATGAATGTCTCCTGAGAGGTCATAATTTCCCCCGATCTCCATGACTTTTTCCTTTTTGTCATAAATAACGGAACTGGTTCCTGTCACTTCCTCCATTATGTCAGTTAGCATCATCGTTACTACTTCCTCTTCATATGAATAGAAGGTGTTTGAATCAAAATCAAATTCATGATTCAGTGTAAATTCGCTTTCTACTTGCACGGACTCTTCATCCATTAATGCGTTAAAGGCGCTAAATAGTTTAGCCTCAGGAGAAGAGAGTGATGAATATAGTAAGAGACCGCTAATAGCGGCTATTAATGCTATAACACCCAAAAATATTTTTCCCTTCATGATATCGTGACCCTCTCTCATTTTTTATGGTTTCATTTTATTTAATGTCATATATTTATATTATTTTCTTACATGAACCATCCTTATCTGCAAAAAAATAAATAACAGCTTTAATTATGTCATAAAAAAGCTAGTTACAGAGATGTGATTTTTAATAGGTAAAAAGAGGTGAAAGGCGCGACTTTCTCAAATGAGGAGAAGTTGGGGGGAGTAAATTTATGTCGGTTAAAGTCGAAAATAAGACTTTATTCCTCTTTATTTGAAAAGAGAATCGCTTAATTTAGTATGAATAGGACAAAATGTGACAAAAAATAGTTTTTTATAAAGAATATTGTCTTAATTCATTACCACATTCTAACTTTCAATTGTATGATTTAACATTACCAGCGAGGGATTTTTCCGAACTAGTTGATCAATATGACATAAAGCAGTCTCTACTAAGAGATTATACTTTAGTTGAAGGAAAGACTAACGATCTATTCTGAAGATAAAATGAGGAAAGAGATTTTATTTCATCATTTAGCTGAAGACGAGCTCTCGGGAAAGTGTTCGTCTATAGGGAAAGAGCCATGTATGAGTCATTTTTACAGAGGTATTTTGTATAATGACATTGGTTTACTATGAGAAAAGTGTTAAAAAAGACGATTGAAAAGGGAACTGTTTGAAACTACAAGAGGCTGGGAATAGACAGGAAAAAGGATGCCATTTAAGGAGGTTTTCACGTATGACCGTCACACATAGCCGTTTATTGACCCAATCACATATAAATGAAGACAAGCAGCCAGATTGGTTTTGTAAAGAATATGCCACGTTTCGAAGCATCGTGACGCGCAAAGATTTTCCGTGCTACTTTGGTCAACAGGGAGAAAAGCGTGGAGAATTACGCTATTCATTTATAAATCATGATGACTGGTCTAGTCTGCCTCATACATTAACTGATTTTTTGAGCTTGTTTAATCAGCCTCAATTGACTCGCCACGGATTATTTGTGTTTGTTGAACCAGAGCAAGAGGAGAAAACCCTTAACTATTACAGGGCTTATTTTTGGGAGGTATTACAGTATCTTCATGAACACGATCCTGAGAATTGGCCAAAGAACCAGCCTAAAGACCCTGACCACTATTTGTGGGATTTTCATTTTAATCAAGAGCCCATTTTTGTATTTGGCAACGCGCCAGCATATAAACAGCGTAAAACGAGGGATTTAGGAAATTCTTTAATACTCGGATTTCAACCGCGCCGAATATTTAAAGGGTTGGAAGGTACGGAGCCTGGCGGGGCGATGTCTCGGGAAAAAGTGAGAGAACGGGTGGAAATATGGGATAACCTTCCGAAACATCCGGATATAAGTCATTATGGTGATCCTGAACATAATGAATGGAAACAATTTTTTATCGGCGATGACGCCGAGCCTATTAAAGGAAAATGTCCGTTTCATGTTAAGGAATAAACGATGCCACATGTCTATAGGAATTTTTTTCACAGATATTCGTCCATAAAACTCCTGCTTCAAAATAGAGAGGAGAGCTAACTCTATATTAGGAGAAAGATCGTTAAAATCATTTTCAATATGAACAAGCGGACAATGAGAAAGAGTCTTTATCACATGTCGTCGTTTTTTTTAATGGCTTCTAGGAAAAGTCGAGCTTTTGGAAAACGTCTGTTTGTAACGGCAGATCATTGAAAGGGGCGTTCTTTTTAGATGAATTTTGTATGATGAAATGGGTTCTCTTTGTGAAAATAAGGTTTATAAAGCATGACAGGAGAGGAAGACTGATAGTAGAAGATCACTACTTTACAGGAGGGATAGAATGGGTCAAAATCGTCAAATGCCTAAAGAGGAAGGTCTTGATCATAGCTTAAAGTTATTAAAAGAGGGTTATCAGTTTATTATTAATCGACGGCATACAATGCAATCGAACGTATTTGAAACGAGATTATTAGGAGATAAAGCCATTTGTCTATCAGGAAGTGAAGCGGCGAAGATTTTTTACGACAATGATAAATTTAAGCGAGAGGGAGCCGCGCCGAAACCTGTTCAGAAGACGCTATTTGGTGAAGGCGGCGTGCAAGGCCTTGATGGTGAAGCACACAAACATCGAAAGGCGATGTTCATGTCGTTAATGTCTAAAGATGATTTGCAGGAAATTCGTCGATTAACTAAAAAATATTGGGAACTAGCAGCTACTGAATGGGAAGCTCAAAAGGAAATTGTCTTGTATGAAGAAGTGAAAAAAATATTAACACGTGTAGCCTGTGAATGGACTGGGGTCCCTTTAGATGAAAATGAAGTGGCGCACCGAGCAGAGCAATTGAGTGACATGTTCGAAACACCGGCTGATGTGAGTCTAAGCCATTTTAAAGGGTGGCGAGCGAGGTCAAAAGCAGAGAATTGGATAGAAGAACTTGTTAAAGAGGTAAGAAACAATGAACGGGAAGTAGCCAAATCTCGGGCTCTTCATGCCTTTTCATGGCATAAAGATCATAATGGGGAATTATTGGATGAGAACATTGTAGCTGTTGAGTTATTAAATTTATTGCGTCCTATCGTGGCTATTTCTGTTTATATAGCCTTTACTGCGTTAGCTGTTCATGAGTATCCTGAGAAGGCCGAGTCTTTAAAAGGCGGGGATAATGTTCAGTTACAATGGTTTAGTCAAGAAGTACGTCGTTACTATCCATTCTTTCCTTTTACCGCAGCAAAAGTGAAAGAATCGTTTACGTGGAACGGCTATGAATTTGAGAAAGATACGTTAACATTGCTAGATTTATATGGCACAAATCATCACCCAGATGATTGGGAAAATCCAGATCGTTTTGAACCGGAGCGCTTTGCCGAATGGGATAAGAGTCCATTTGATTTTATTCCACAAGGGGGCGGTGAATTTGATATTGGACACCGCTGTGCAGGAGAATGGATAACAATAGATGTTATGAAAGAAAGTCTAGACTATTTAGTCAATCACCTATCTTATACACTTCCAGAGCAAGATCTCTCATTTAGTTTGACTGAAATACCTACTGTGCCACAAAGTAAAGTTAAACTGACGAATGTGGAACGAATCACTTAATGGTTCTAGCATAGATAACGAAAGATGAACACGTTCAAAGTTCGCCACTCTTTTGAAAGAGGGTGAACTTTTTTTGTGACAAGAAAGGGTGTTAAATGAAGATCAAAGCTAAACAAGATGAGTAACGTTTCTTTTCTTTTTTATAGAGTGAGTTAGTATATGAGTCCCTTATAAATTTCTAGACTGTTATTTTAAATAATTGAATGACTCAGTCACCATTAAGTTTTCAACACCCATAAGCGACGTTTGAAGATCTAATGATGCGAGAGGTTTTATCACTTTGGAGCGGAAGATCACTGTAGGACTCGTTTTTATATGGTGAACTTGGTGTTATTGTGTATTTAAAAGAAAGGGAAACGAAAAAAATGGTTAAATTAGAAAGAGGCTATTACAGAGAGGAGAACAAACAATGAACGTAACACTTGAAGTGACATACTGCACGACTAAAGGTATTCGAACAACCTTTCATTCAGAAGGTATGGAGGCCGAAAAAGCAATTACCATCGCAGAAGATTTTCAGCGGACAGGACGGATAAAACAGATCGTCTTTAGAGATGAGCGTGATAGTCCGTGGACGTTAAAAGAACTTAAAAGATTTTTAGAAGAGATTAAAACGGAGCCGCATCATCTCTCTGTGTATTTTGATGGGGGATTTGATTTGGAGACACAACGATCTGGTCTTGGGTGTGATTTATTATGAACAAAATGACACGTCTTATCGGGTGAGAAGAAACGCTACCGTGGCGTCATTGACATCGAATAACGAAGCAGAATATGCCGCTTTACATTTAGGACTTAAAGAACTTGAAGGGATCGGTGCGCATCATCTACCTATCACTATTTACGGTGATTCTCAAGTTGTGATCAATCAGTTAAAAGGAGAATGGGCGTGTATGGAGGAGGTGTTAAATAAATGGGCTGACCGTATTGATCAGCATTTAGCTAAATTAGGCATGACCGCTACTTATAAGTTAATCCCCCGTAAAGAAAACCGTGAAGCAGATCAACTGGCTACACAAGCGTTAAACGGGCAAGAAATTATAAGTCAACGTGATGTCAGTGAGCGTGGTGCAGATTAGTCTGCACCCGCATAAAAGTTAACGTATATAGAAGTGGATGGGGATTAAAGGAACGTCATTCACTCTAAGCAAGCGTTGCGACAGCAAAAAAGAAACATATAAGGTTTTTCTGAGCTACTATCTATACAAATAGCCAAGTGGCAGTTAAGCTCTTACCTCATCAAGTTTTTGACTACCAGTCTTCCACTCCTACTTTCACCTATATAAATTGGTTCCTTTTTTGTTAATAATCACTAATTTTGACGGTATTTTTTAATAGAAATATATGCTAGATTATAAACTAGTAACGATGTAGAAGGTGGTGATTGACCATATAAGAAGACTCTTTCAAACCTGGTAGTATCGCATTAAAAAATTTGAAAGGTGGAGAGGACACATGGGTTATACCAAAGCGAAGTGTACGTTGAAAAAAACTGTCTTGTTTGGTTTAATTCTCTGTTTAAGTGTGTCAATGTTTGTTCCAATGACATCAGCTGAAGATGTCACTTCGTCACAGTTGGATATTCACTCCTATGTAGCTGACATGCAGCCTGGCTGGAATTTAGGAAATACGTTTGACGCTGTTGGAGATGATGAAACAGCGTGGGGGAATCCTCGTGTAACAAGAGAGTTAATAAAAACGATTGCTGATGAAGGGTATAAAAGCATTCGTATCCCAGTGACATGGCAAAATCAAATGGGTGGTTCTCCAGATTATACGATAAATGAAGATTATATCAATCGGGTGGAGCAAGCGATAGATTGGGCGTTGGAGGAAGACTTATATGTGATGTTAAATGTGCATCATGACTCATGGCTGTGGATGTATGATATGGAACATAACTATGATGAGGTCATGGCAAGATATACAGCTATTTGGGAACAATTGTCGGAAAAATTCAAAAGCCACTCCCATAAGTTGATGTTTGAGAGTGTCAATGAGCCTAGGTTTACGCAGGAGTGGGGAGAGATTCAAGAAAATCATCATGCTTACTTAGAAGATTTAAATAAGACGTTCTATTATATTGTCAGAGAGTCAGGAGGCAATAATGTGGAGCGCCCTTTAGTATTGCCTACGATAGAAACAGCCACGTCTCAGGATTTACTAGATCGCTTGTATCAAACAATGGAAGACTTGGATGATCCTTATTTAATTGCCACGGTGCATTATTATGGCTTCTGGCCATTTAGTGTCAATATAGCAGGGTACACTCATTTTGAACAGGAAACACAACAAGATATTATAGACACCTTTGACCGTGTTCATAACACATTTACAGCGCGTGGTGTCCCAGTTGTATTAGGCGAATTCGGTTTGTTAGGCTTTGACAAAAGTACGGATGTGATTCAGCAAGGGGAGAAATTAAAGTTTTTTGAGTTTCTCATCCATCATCTCAATGAACGTGATATAACCCATATGTTATGGGATAACGGCCAGCATTTAAATCGAGAAACTTATGCATGGTATGATCAAGAATTTCATGACATATTAAAAGCGAGTTGGGAGGGGCGTTCTGCTACAGCAGAGTCTAATTTGATTCATGTGAAGGACGGAAAGCCAATTAGAGATCAAGATATACAGCTTTACTTAAACGGAAATGAGCTAACAGCCTTACAGGCAGGGGAGGAATCGCTTGTTCTAGGAGAGGATTATGAACTAGCAGGAGGCGTATTAACGCTAAAAGCGGACACCCTCACAAGACTAATTACCCCTGGTCAATTAGGAACCAATGCAGTCATCACAGCACAATTTAATTCTGGAGCAGACTGGCGTTTTCAATTACAGAATGTGGACGTGCCAACGGTCGAAAATACAGATGGCTCAACATGGCATTTTGCGATCCCTACCCATTTTAATGGTGATAGTCTTGCGACGATGGAAGCTGTTTATGCAAACGGAGAATATGCTGGGCCGCAAGATTGGACGTCATTTAAAGAATTTGGCGAGGCGTTTTCTCCTAATTACGCCACAGGGGAAATTATTATATCAGAAGCCTTCTTTAACGCGGTACGGGATGATGATATCCATTTAACATTTCATTTTTGGAGCGGAGAGACGGTGGAATATACCTTACGTAAAAATGGCAATTATGTTCAAGGTAGACGGTAACATGATTTTAATTAATAGATAAAACAGCCTACCTATCGTTTTTGGAAGAAGGCAAACGAATCTCATCTTACCAACACCGTGCTTTAGAACTTTAGAAGTGACGGTGTTTTTTAAGACATGAGGAGAAGCAATCCTCTATCAACAGTCACCAATTTTTATTCAGGAGGTGTCAAGTTATCTAACGTTCTATGAATGCATATAGTCTCTGACGAATAAACATAGTTAAAAAGAAGTGAGCCTAGTCCCCGAGGGGAAGGGGATAATGCCAACGTATTGGATTAAAGTACCTTCTTGATAAAAAGAAAGGGTTTTCAAGAGATGGAAATGGGCTCGTTTGTTATACTTTAATTACGCCTTGGAACGTCATTTTGGCGGTGCTATTTAGTAAGATGGCTGACATCATAAAAGAGGAGTGGGTTCGATGGCTTTAATTCAATTAAGCTTTAAATCACGAGCATTAATGTTGCAAACCTCTGTCAATGTTTTATTACCGGTGGGAATGAATGCTGTAGATTTTACACCAAGTGATGATTTTTCTTATGTTACTGACCCTTTTCCTGTCCTATATCTTTTGCATGGTGCAACTGATGATTATTCAGCATGGCTACGTCTGTCCTCTATTGAACGATATGCTGAAGAAAAAAAATTGGCGGTCGTCATGCCAAATGCTGATATGAGTGCGTATACGGATATGGTACATGGCCATCGTTACTGGACGTATATTAGTAAGGTGCTGCCTGAGTTTATGAGAGCAACTTTTCCTATTTCTCAGCACCGTGAAGACACCTTTGCAGCTGGTCTGTCTATGGGAGGATACGGGGCTTTTAAATTGGCGCTGCGGCAACCGGAACGCTTCGCTGCAGCTGTGTCATTATCTGGTGCAGTTGATATGAGAGAAGCAAGTCAACCAGACTCCCTATTTGTAAATGCCTTTGGTGAAGGGACGAAAATCGCAGGGACAGATCTTGATCTTTTTCATTTAATTAAAAAGTTGGGGGTATATGAAGGGGCTAAACCAGCCCTTTTTCAAGCGTGTGGGACAGAGGACTTTTTATATGAAGATAATGTGAGATTTAGAGATTATGCACGACAAGTGAATGCCAATTTAACTTATGAAGAAGGTCCTGGTGGTCATGAATGGGCTTATTGGGATAGAATGATCGCCCGTGCCCTAGATTGGCTACCTTTAAAGACAACTAATTAAAAATCCATCGTCATTTTATAATAAAGCTGTCCTCTAACAAGGATAGCTTTTTTGAATAGGGAGCGAGAACAAAAAAAGACAAAGGATAAAGCTTTAATTTGTTACAGTTAGAGTTCAAAATTGTTTTTCCAACACGAACAAGCCAACTGTGCTAAATAGTCTATATCACAGAGTCATTTTAAAAAGGGCGTAAGAGGGGATCTTCGCAAAGCGTCTGGATTTGTGGAAACCAGCGCCACTCAGAAGGTGGAAGTGTAGTGAGTGTCGTGAAAAGAGAGGAAGAGCGCCACTCAGGCGTGTGGAGCGTCGTGAGTGGCGTGAAAAAGGAGGAAGAGCGCCACTCAGGTGTGTGGAGCGTTGTGAGTGTCGTGAAAAGAGAGGAAGAGCGCCACTCAGAGGTGAGAAGCGTCGTGAGTGTCGCAAAAAAGGGAAAACGAGTGCCACTCAGAGGTGAAAAGCGAAGTGAGTGTCGTGAAAAGAGGGCATCAGTGCCACGTAGAAGAGAAATAGGCGGTAAGACTAAGACCCGAGTAAATATGGCGCATTCTAGTTACAAAACTGGTGCTATTAAATTCAGGCAACACTTATGAAAATAGGTTTATATATAATTTACGTGGTAATACCATTTATGAAAGTTAATAAATTTTTTTGGAGGTGGTTAGCATGGTAAACTTATTTCCAAAAAAAGATCGTGAGTTGTTTGAAGGGCTACCAAGTCTATTCTCGAAGGATGGGATAACGAGTTTATTTGATGACCATTTTGGGCTTCAACCACGTGTGGATGTGAAGGACGAAAAGAATTACTATGTGATTGAAGCGGAACTTCCTGGTTTCTCAAAAGATGACATCACCGTTGAGTACAAAGATAACTATCTTTTCATTGATGGAAAAAAAGAAGCAACAGAAGAGATGAAAGATGATGATCACTTTATCCGGCGGGAACGAACAACGGGTACAATCCAAAGAAAATTTTATGTTGGAGATATTGATGAAACACAAATAAACGGAAAGTTTAAGAATGGGTTACTTGAACTAACTGTCCCTAAATCTAATGCGGAACTAGACGGAAGAAGCGGCTACCGTATCGATCTCAAATAAAGCAAAACCATTATAATAATACTACTTGCACCTCTAAATAATACAAGATTACATTTAGAGGTGCTTTTGATTATTTCGTTTTTCTATTAAGTTATTTGGATAGAGAGGGGAAAACATCTTTGACAACCGATTATGCTCATTTGGAAGTTTCTTTTTCAACGGTGATCTTAAAAAAATGAATATTTCGAAGAGTGAACTACTCGAGGCCTTCTAGGGGGCTTGAGATGACTGGATGATTAATGAACCAAATATAATGCTTCATCCTAGGTATTTTAAAGTGCATTTGCCAAAACACCTGTATTTTTCCAATGTTTTAATAGATTTATCCGGTTATTTGAGTCTAAAGTTTTAGTTATTTAGTTTCTATTTGTGGAATAATGTGCTAAAATATAGCTGTTGTTATAAATTAATTTTTGGAAGGGGTACATATTTAACATGAGTCGTACAACAGAAATGATTTTAGGAATTTTAGGTGGATTAATTGGTTTTGGAGGGGCTTTCTTTGCATTGTTCATCGGCACAGTTGATGAAGCAGTAAGCGGAAGCAGTCAAATATCTTCGCTTGGAACATCTGCATTTTTATTTAGTATTCTTGCTATTATAGGCGCAATCATCGTGAAGTTTAAAGCTAAACTAGGTGGATGGCTAATGGTGATTAGCGGTGTGGCTATTTTAATTTCTATTAGTATGTTTGGCGTCGTTCCTGCTTTATTCCTAATTTCAGCAGGTTTAATGGGGATCTTAAGAAAGCCTAAAACTTCTGAAGCACCAGCTGCATAAACACAATTAAGCAGACCTTTTTAGAGCATTGTCTCTGAAAGGGTCTTTTTTAATGGTTTTCTATGAAAATGGTTCTTATATAGCGTAAATATAAGTATAAGGTTTAAAGTCTCACTAACATTCGTAAATAATTTAGGTAAATTGAAAGAGAGGACAGGATCCCATTATATGCTAAAATACAGTAATACTTAGAAAACAATCTAGAGGAGCTTGAAAAATGGGTCAAACGACAGAAAAAGTTTTAGGTATTATCGGTGGGTTAATCAGTGTTGGCGGATCTTTAATTACGATGCTGTTAGGAGCACTTTAAGAAAGTATATTTTGGCGATACTTAGACTTGGACAAACTAGTTTAGTATTTAGTATCATAGCTGTTATCGGTGGCAGTATAGTAAAACCTTATGCCAAAGTAGGCGGATGGATAATGATTGGCAGTGGCATTGCAATTTTTATCACTAGCTGTTTTTACAATGCTTTGGGCATCTTCCCAGCAACGGTACTTATTGCAGCCGGTCTTACAAGCATTTCAAGAAAAACACACGCGTCTCATAGTGGTGATGTGTCATCATAATTATCGCTGTTTTAGATTAATGAACATATGTAGTGGCGTTAATGGGATCTATGATATAATACATAAGTGTCTCACGAGTGATAAATGAATACCAGCTTATGCTGGAAAGAGGTTCTAGCTCAACCCTCTATAAAAAACTAAGGAAAATGATGTATTGCCATGTCCTTAGGGGGCGTGGTTTTTTTGTTTTTCATAGGATTTTAATATGTGGATAATAAAAAGTGGCTGAAACGTAAGACAGCGACTCCTAGAGGTTAAATCGCAGTCTGAAGGTCCACTTTTGCGCGGATTTACCGAGAAAAAGGTAGCTGAAGACATGCCCTTGATAAAGCGGCATCTGAAGTGAAGGTCACATTCATTATTCGGTTTTTGACCTCGCTCAAAATAGAGAGGAGAGCCACATCTATTTAAGTGGGATTGACTCAACTACCAATCAGTGTGAGAAGAACAAAAACCCTCACTGATTGAAGGTTCGTTATATTACGAGAATCATTTAATAAGGAGAAAGATAATATGAAACATGAAAAAGCTATCGTTGTTTTTAGTGGTGGACAAGACAGCACCACTTGTTTGTTTTGGGCGTTAGAGCGTTTTAAAGAAGTTGAAACTGTCACATTTAATTATAACCAGCGTCACCAATTAGAGATTGAAGTGGCTAAGTCCATTGCTGAGGAATTAGGTGTTAAACATACCGTATTAGATATGGCGCTGTTAAACCAATTAGCTCCTAATGCTTTAACGAGAGATAACATTGACATTGAACAAAAAGAAGGCGAGCTACCATCTACGTTTGTTGAAGGGCGAAATTTATTGTTTTTAACGTTTGCCGCTATAGCTGGCAAGCAAGTAGGGGCCGATCACATTGTGACGGGTGTGTGTGAAACAGACTTTAGTGGTTATCCAGACTGTCGAGATGTTTTTGTAAAGTCACTGAACGTCACGTTAAATCTATCAATGGATCATCAATTTGTCATTCATACACCTCTTATGTGGCTTGATAAGGCAGATACGTGGGAGCTAGCTGATAAACTAAAAGCGTTTGATTATGTTAGAACGAAAACGTTAACGTGCTATAACGGCATCATCGCAGACGGTTGCGGAGAATGTCCAGCATGTGTGTTAAGGCAAAAAGGATTAGAAGAATATGTGGCAAGAAAGGAGGCACAGTAATGGAGTTCAGAATTGTCGATAAGCTTGAGAAGATAGATGAAGATATTTCCCGCAAGGAGCTGAAATACCATACAAAAAGGGTTCTTGTCAGTAAGGAGTTTACGTTCGATGCAGCCCACCACCTCCACTGTTACGAAGGTAAGTGTAAAAACCTTCACGGCCATACGTATAAAGTTATTTTTGGCATCAGTGGGTTCGTTGACGACACAGGTCTTATGATAGACTTCGGGGAGATAAAAACGATTTGGAAAAACGATATTGAAGTGTATCTCGATCATCGTTATTTAAATGAAACGTTACCAAATATGAATACCACCGCTGAAAACATGGTCGTATGGATTTATGAAAAAATGGCCGAGTCTCTTGCCACTCATAAAACGTTAGTGAAGGAACAAGGAGCAAGAGTGGAATTTGTTCGTTTATATGAAACGCCGACGAGTTATGCGGAAGCAAGACGGGAGTGGATGAACGGTGAGTAAGCTTCCTGTATTGGAGATTTTTGGTCCGACAATCCAAGGTGAAGGCATGGTCGTGGGGAAGAAAACGATGTTTGTGCGTACAGCAGGATGTGATTATTCCTGTGCTTGGTGTGATTCAGCATTTACGTGGGACGGTTCTGCAAAGGACGATATTAGACAGATGACCGCTACTGAGATATGGAATAGCTTACAAGCGTTGGCACCAAACAATTTCTCACACGTGACCATTTCAGGTGGCAATCCAGCCCTGTTTAAAAACATGAGTGACTTTATCGATTTATTAAAAGATTATCAAATAAACATTGCCCTTGAAACACAAGGGAGCAAGTGGCAGGACTGGTTTTATAGGATAGATGATTTAACACTCTCTCCAAAACCCCCTAGTTCAATGATGTCAACCGATTTTGATGTCCTTGATGACATTATGACACGATTAACGGAAGCCGATAGGGTGGCGAATATCAGTGTAAAAGTTGTAGTATTTGATGATCGTGATTTTGATTATGCTAAAAAGGTGCATAAGCGTTATCCCCATGTGTCATTCTATTTACAAGTGGGAAATAGTGATCCTGTTACAGAAAATAAGTCGTCCTTAACGACACACCTTCTAGAAAAATATGAGTGGCTCACTGAAAAAACGGTGGCAGATCGTGAGCTGAATGACGCGCGAGTTCTTCCGCAATTGCACACATTAATGTGGGGGAATAAACGTGGTGTTTAAAGCTGTCTAACTTAATAATATCATTGATCCAGCGTATCACTCTCTTCTATCTGTGTCGTTGTGAAAAGTGGCCTTTTGCTTGAAAAAAGAACCGTATAGGTTTAACAGATCGCTTAAAATCATTTCACATTATTTTAAAGAAAAATGCATTATTTTTCTGAAAATGGTCTATTAGAAATGATAGAATGAAACGTAGTGTCCTATCATTTTAAGAGGTGAAACCACACCATTAATACGATGTGACACTCATTTTCTAAAAAAGATCGTAATGATAATAGGGGGATAATGATGCTAGGTGGAATTGAAGCAGGTGGAACTAAATTTGTTTGTGCAGTAGCTAATGATGACTTAACAATCGTAGAAAGGATCGCCTTTCCTACAAGAAGCCCTGAGGAAACGTTCAATGATGTCTTTGAATTTTTTGATAAATTTCAATTGAAAGCTTTAGGTATCGGGTCATTTGGTCCAATTGATGTCAATGAGCAGTCACCATCATATGGATTTATTACAGATACCCCGAAGCCATTTTGGAGCCATTTTGATTTCGTTGGCACGTTAAAGGAGAAGTATGATGTTCCCGTCTTCTGGACGACAGATGTTAATGCTGCTGCTTACGGTGAGAAGATGAAGGGGAGTGCTGTCAATAATGCAAGTTGTCTTTATTTGACGGTTGGAACTGGTGTCGGCGGTGGTGTCATTTATGGAGAGAACATTCTTGAAGGGTTCAGTCATCCAGAAATGGGCCATATACTTGTCCAGCCTCATGCAGAAGATCCATTTGAGGGAGGGTGTCCATTCCACAAAAACTGTTTAGAAGGATTAGCATCGGGATCTGCTATTGAAAAGCGCTTTGGTAGAAAAGGCAATACGATCCCTCAGGACGATAAATTCTGGAAAATTGAAGCGTATTATATGGCACAGGCCCTGATGAGCTACACGTTAACGTTACGTCCTGAGAAAATCATTCTTGGCGGTGGGGTTATGATGCAGGATCATTTGCTAGCCAGTTTACGGGAAGAATTCAGTCGTCTATTAAATGGATACGTCGCCACACCTGATCTATCAGAGTACATTGTGACACCTGCACTAAAAGGAGATGCTGGCATTGTCGGCTCCTTACTATTGGCTGAAAAAGCCTTAAAAGAAGCGTAATTTAACTTATCATAATGTTAGTCAGCCGCTGGACCTCCAGCGGCTTTTTTGTGTCTCTTTACACTATCTCGTCATTAATATCATGTCATCAGAACCCGATATAACAGAAAGGTGTCTATTAAAAAGAGATTCTGGCTGACTTATTGCCCACTCACCTATACGGAAGAAATCAAATGTTAAAGCTTACTATCTAGTTAATGATTTAGGCGTTTTATCTTCTTATCGTGAAAGCTAAGAGTTTGTTACACGTACAGGATACCAACAAATAGCGTCGATAAAAAAGTGTTATGACGTGAGTGTTATCTAAAGAATTCGCCAACGCTTTTTATACGTAGGATGGTATAATCAATTTACAGAATGTCTGGGATATAAAGACACTTAAGAGAAAAGAATCGCCTAATTTTAAGCAACGATTGTGAGTTGAATTAGTCATGCAGACGAAACGTTCAATAATAATTTATCTCGTTATGTCGCTCACTTTTGTGTGCGGATGGCTGTATTTATTTAGAGATAATCCCGCCATGCGTACGATAGGAGTGAGTGTCTTTCCAATTTTATGGGGAACTTTAAGTTTTCTATGGACATTTAATGCTTACCGTATGATCAGAGGGAGAGAAAAATATTTTTGGTTATTCATTTCTATAGGGTTGATTTTCTATCTTATATCAAATGTTTTTTGGGTTATGAATTTTATGATGACAGGAGATCATGTGTTTCCTGATAGCTCATATTTATTTTGGCTTTTTACTTATCTCTTCTTTTTTATCGGTTTAATTTATAAAGTGAAGCTTTTAAGTCTTACAGTCTCCCATAAGCCTTACGTGTTTAACATCGTGACGTTCATGATTGTGGCTACCTCTATAAGCAGTCATTACTTAATTAGACCTGTGCTCGTTGCTACTGATAATTCAGTAGGCTTAACGATTATTAGCTTGATTTACCCAGTAGCTTCTTTAGGCATTATTTTTGCAATGACTTACCTATACTATTTGTCTAAGCAAACGAACGAAAAGGAAACGGTATTATATGTGGTAATAAGCTTTTCTCTCCAAGCTTGTGCCGACTGGGGTTACGCTTATACGACGTTAACCCATGGTGAATATACTCCAGGTGGGGTTATAGATCCGGTTTGGTTAACTTCCCTCATGGTAATTGGCTTGGCGGGCTTAAAGGCTCAGCATAATGCCACATCTCCTGTATTAGAAATAAACGATGAGATACAAAGTCAAGAGACACTTTTTCCATATCTAAGTAGTGTTGTCCTAATTGTGTTAAGCGCTCAAAGCTATGATTGGTCTTTTAATTTGTTAAGTGTGGGGGCGACGATCGTATTCTTGGCAATTATGGGTCGGCAGTTCTTAGTCATAAGGCGAAATGAGCAGTTAATGAAAGAGTACAAGCACTTGGCCTATCATGATCCATTGACAGGGTTAAAAAACAGAGTAAGCTTTCAAGAGGAAATTGAACGTTATTTGGCACATAGTGAACGGCATCATACGAGTACCGTTCTAATGCTTATTGATTTGGACCGTTTTAAAGCAATAAATGATACTCTCGGTCACCATATTGGCGATGAAGTACTCATCAGAGCTGGAAACAGGTTGAACACAGGATTAAATGCTCATCGTGTTTATCGGCTTGGCGGCGATGAGTTTGTCTTCATTCTTTCTGGTGTTGATCAAGAGAAGTACATTCAATTAGCAGAAAAAGTGATTCATTTGTTTACCGTTCCATTTCATGTGAAGGGCCATGAAATGAGTGTCACCCCTAGCATCGGTATTAGTACGTATCCCGAGAATGGAAACGATAGCGCATCATTACTTAAAAATGCAGATGCTGCCATGTATTTAGCAAAAGCGAATGGGAGTAATCAATATTGTGTGTATAATGCTGAGTTGGCATTAGCTCATGAACGCAAGATAAGGGTGGAAAATGAACTAAGAAAAGCAGTTGAAACAGAACAGTTATTTCTTGTATATCAACCGATCGTGGAATTAGAAACTGGGAGACCTATCGGTATGGAAGCCCTTTTGCGTTGGGTGCACCCTGAACTTGGATTTGTGTCCCCAGCAGAGTTTATCCCTATTGCTGAAGAAACAGGGCAAATCGTCTGTGTCGGAGAGTGGGTGTTACGCAAGGCATGTGAACAAGCGAAACGTTGGCATGATGAAGGGTACGCGTATTTATATGTGTCTGTTAATGTGTCAGCTCGTCAAATTCAACAAGAGTCTTTCGTTCATTTAGTGCAGACGACATTACAGAAAACAGGGCTATCTGTGGGAAAACTTGAATTGGAAATCACAGAAAGCATCATGCAAGATCCAAGCCGATCGACGAAAGTTTTAAATGATCTGCAACATTTAGGTGTCAAGACGGCCATCGATGATTTTGGCACTGGCTACTCGTCATTATATCTTTTAAAAGAATTACCTATAAATACAATTAAAATTGACAAAGCTTTTGTGGACGATATGACAAATAATAAAGGACACTCTGTCGTCAAATCAATTATCCAAATTGGTCGGAATCTAGGGCTGAAAATTATTGCCGAAGGGATTGAACATGAGACTCAGGCGGAAGAGCTTTTACAAGACGGTTGTCATTATGGACAAGGTTATCATTACCTAAAACCAGCACCTGCGAATGAGTTTGCTATGTATTTAACTAAAGTGGAAGAAGAAAAAAGTTTGGGCTAATGATTATTTTTTATAAAAAACATGTTGAGGATGACGCCTTGAGTAGGTGTCATCCTTGACGTGATTTAAGTGATGAAAGAAGGGATTTCCTCTATTTCCTTTTCTGTATTCGCGTAAATAACCTAAAGACTTCTAATCAAACCATCCAAATCGTGTATCTCTATTATCAAAATCGTCACATGTTGACGTATGACTCTTGATCTTTAAAAGCAAAAAGGACTGACTACGATGTCTTTAATTTTTGGGGACTCGAACACCCACGATACACCTAGTAATTTGTTTCCGCTTAGGGAAGGAAAAACGTTACGTGTAAATATGGCAGAAGAACGATTAAACTAAAACTGAGGGTGAAGGTTTTGTGCTCGCTTTTCTTTTAAATGATGAGGCTAGCAAATTAATAGGAGCACTGGTATCATCGGAAAAGGAGGGTGTTTGTCTACTACTTAAGAGGGCGAACCAAAGGCCATCAAAAAAATTTGTGGGAGAATTAATATGATTTTTGTCTCCACTATATGTCATTAAAGAAGTGCCAAAATTAAATTTCCCACAAGAAAAAAGAACGATAATAACTAAATGGTAACTCTAACCCATGGCCCTTTTTATAGAAGGGTTTGTAGGGAAAGGTGTTGGCTTTGGAGGATCAGCAACGTCTGAGCTTTCTGATGTAAAAAGATTTATCGTCTTATTTAGCTGAAGGTGAGATGATTCATTTTTTAAGGTTTGTTATGTATGGTGTATGTGATTCAATTATGATATTACTGCTTGAAAGCGTTTATCCTAATCTTATCTTCTCTGTTAGTCCAATGTGGACTTAAATAAAGGAGATAGTCAAAGTTACATATGACTTTTAAACGTAGCTTCATGTCATTAAATTAAAAAGGAGAATGATTTATGCCATTAAAAAAAGATTTCTTATGGGGTGGCGCAGTAGCTGCTAACCAATGTGAAGGTGCTTATTTAGAAGATGGAAAAGGATTATCGTTAGTCGATCTTTTACCGGCAGGAAAAGAACGATGGGAAGCATTGATGGAGCCGCAAAAAGCGTTAACGACGACGTACTCACATTACCCGAGTCATGAATCCATTGATTTTTATCACCGTTATAAAGAAGATATTAAATTATTTGCCGAAATGGGGTTTAAAGTGTTTCGCTTGTCGATTTCATGGCCGAGGATTTTTCCAAATGGAGATGAAACAGAGCCGAATGAACAAGGGCTCGCATTTTATGATAACGTATTCGATGAGTGTGCTAAGTATGGCATTGAGCCGTTAGTCACCATCAATCATTTTGACACTCCCCTTGGATTAGTTAAAGATTACGGTGGTTGGCGCAACCGGAAATTGATTGATTTCTATGTCAAATTCGCTGAAACTGTTTTACACCGTTATAAAGGTAAAGTGAAATATTGGCTTACTTTCAATGAAATTAATATGATTCTTCATATCCCCTTTTTCGGAGCGGGACTCATATTAGAAGATGGCGAAAATCATGATCAAGTGAAATATCAAGCGGCTCATTATCAACTAGTAGCCAGTAGTTTAGCAACTAAGATTGCAAAAGAAGTTGATCCTCAAATTCAAATAGGGTGCATGTTAGCGGCAGGGGAAATCTATCCATACACGTGTCATCCTAATGATATGTTAAAAGCGGTGAAAGAAAATCAAAATCAATATTTCTTTATTGATGTTCAGTCTCGAGGGTATTACCCATCTTATGCGGAGCGTCTCTTTAAAGAATTAGGAGTCTCTCTTGAGATGGAAGAGGAAGATCGAGATATTTTAAAAAAGTATACGGTTGATTTCATTTCATTTTCTTACTATTCATCGCGCTTAACGAGTGCTGATCCAGAAGTGAACAATGCACAAAAAAGTGGGAATGCCATTATGACATTGCGCAACCCGCATCTGGATGCAACCGATTGGGGGTGGCAAATCGATCCCATTGGTTTACGTGTGACGATGAACCAATTATGGGACCGGTATCAGAAACCATTATTTATCGTAGAGAATGGGATGGGAGCAGTAGACGAACTAAATGAAAATAATACGGTAGAAGATGATTATCGTATTGAGTATATGCGTGACCATTTAGAACAAATGATAGAAGCGGTAGAAGATGGCGTAGAGTTAATGGGTTACACGTCTTGGGGATGTATTGATTTAGTGAGCGCTGGCAGTGGAGAAATGAAGAAACGTTATGGTTTCATCTACGTTGATCGAGACAATGAAGGTCGTGGCACAAATGAGCGTTATAAGAAAAAATCGTTCAACTGGTATAAGCAGGTCATCGAATCAAACGGAGAAAAGCTATGACCCCCCTTAAGAAGTATAGGAGGATACTTGCGAACAGGATGATCGAAAAATGTGACATGCGTGTCTAATACGAAGGATAGTGGAAACAGGCGATCTATGTCGCCTGTTTTTTTCTACCTGATAGCAAGTTACCTTAAAATATTTCAGATAGGGAAAGAATGTCAACACGAAAAAGCTAAAACAAGACTAATTATTTTATAGCAAATATTCGTTTATCCCATTCTTAAGGGGCAGTAAAACACCACTGATTGAAGCTTAGCTTTATGAAATTGGTTCATAGGAATAAAAATTTCATATAATAAGAGGTGCCTCTTCATCGATCGAATATATAGAAGCGCCATGACAGTTTCTGTCATACACACCTTTCGAGCTACATAGTACATTAACTCGTTTAACATCATAAATGTGTTGTGTTAGGGATAGTAATAGACGTTTTCTTAAATGACATATTGTTTAGCTGTTGAACTAATGCAGCCATGTCTTCCACACTTTCTTTTTTACCACTTTTGATCCACTCGATAAATACATTGAAAATAGCACCTGACTGGTAATGAGGCGCATATTTTAGCAGGCGTTCTTCACTTTCGTCTATGCACCACAACACATATTTATTGAAACAGTCTAACACTAAAGTAGCTAAATTGGCTTCATACAGTCTCGACATAATATCACTATATTTTTCAAAAAAATAAAACGCATAAAGAAGAAATTGGTAATCGTCCTCTTCTGGAAGGTGCTGTGTCTCTTGCTGATACTGATAAAATAAGTCGTCTAAATAACTGATAATAATGGCTTCTTTATTGGCAAAATTACGGTAATAGGTCACACGTGATACACCGGCTTTTTTAGTGATGTCTGTAATCGTGATGTCCTCGTATTTGTTGGATTCCATCAGTTGTAATAAAGCGGTGGAAATACATTCCTTTGCAAACACATTGGAAGCATGTCGTCGTTTTTCCATGTATCAAAACCTCCTTTTTTGTTACAGTGAGCGCTTACACCGTTGATTTTAACAATTACACTTTATATAATTTAACAATGTAACAGGTGTTACATTTATCTATTATAACATTTATCACAGATAACCGTCCGTAAACCTCCCTGCTCAAAATAGAGAGGAGAGAGCCATCTATTTAGGGGGGGAGGTAACGGCCGGTAATGTCCTGATTGACTCAACTACCAATCAGTGGGAGAAGAACAAAACCCCCACTGATTGAAGGTTCGTTATATCACAGATAACCGTCCGTAAACCTCCCTGCTCAAAATAGAGAGGAGAGAGCCATCTATTTAGGGGGAGGTAACGGCCGGTAATGTCCTGATTGACTCAACTACCAATCAGTGGGAGAAGAACAAACCCCCCACTGATTGAAGGTTCGTTATATCACAGATAACCGTCCGTAAACCTCCCTGCTCAAAATAGAGAGGAGAGAGCCATCTATTTAGGGGGAGGTAACGGCCGGTAATGTCCTGATTGACTCAACTACCAATCAGTGGGAGAAGAACAAACCCCCCACTGATTGAAGGTTCGTTATATCACAGATAACCGTCCGTAAACCTCCCTGCTCAAAATAGAGAGGAGAGAGCCATCTATTTAGGGGGAGGTAACGGCCGGTAATGTCCTGATTCACTCAACTACCAATCAGTGGGAAAAGAACAAAACCCCCACTGATTGAAGGTTCGTTATATCACAGATAACCGTCCGTAAACCTCCCTGCTCAAAATAAAGAGGAGAGAGCCATCTATTTAGGGGGAGGTAACGGCCGGTAATGTCCTGATTGACTCAACTACCAATCAGTGGGAGAAGAACAAACCCCCCACTGATTGAAGGTTCGTTATATCACAGATAACCGTCCGTAAACCTCCTTGTTCAAAATAGAGAGCGGAGAGCTAACTCTATATAGGCAGGAGGTAACGGTGGCCATGTCCAGATTTCACTCACGAGCAATCAGTGGGAGGAGAGCGGGAAATCTATTGTATGAAGGCTTGTTTATAAAAGGTTGTTGTACATAGTGAAGAAATACTATTCTGTTTATATTTAAAAAGTAGTGGGTGTGTAGAAAAAGGAGTGGATTAAGATTGATATAGCAGCACGAATTATTAAACATAAAAAGCTTGTCGTCATTCTATTTATGATTCTCGCTATTGCAGGGTCCGGTTTGCAATTTTTTGTTTCTGTTAACTATAACATGGTGGAATATTTGCCTGATGATGCGTCTTCAACAAAAGCGCTAGATATTATGGAAGAGGAATTTGAGGCGTCCGTTCCTAATACAAGAGTGATGGTCAAAGACGTGTCACTTCAAGAAGCGCTTGTCTATAAGGAGCAGCTTGAAAGTATTGAAGGGGTAAGCGATGTGACATGGCTTGATGATGTCATGGATTTGAAGATACCGTTAGAAATGGCGGATGACGATACAGTCGAATCTTATTATAAAGACCGACATGCTCTCTACTCGTTTACTGTAAGCAGCGGTGATGAGGTGGAAGTGACAGAAGCGATCTATGAGGTTATTGGAGAAGATAATGCGTTGACTGGAGAGGCATTAGACACCGCGATTTCTCAAAAAATGGCTGGTACAGAAACGATGTATGCCGCGGCTTTACTTATACCGATTATTATCATTATTTTAATTTTATCGACCACATCTTGGATGGAGCCCGTCTTCTTTCTTGTGGCAATTGGTGTGTCGATTCTAATTAATCTAGGAACAAATATTTTTATTGGAGAGGTATCGTTCGTTACCCAATCGGTCAGCCCTATTTTGCAGTTGGCTGTTTCGTTGGATTATGCTATTTTCTTGCTTCACAGTTTCTCAGATTCTCGAAAGGAAAGCGATTCACCAGAAGAGGCGATGCACCTGGCGATGAAGCGGTCATTTCCCGCTATTACCGCAAGTGCTGCCACCACATTCTTTGGGTTTATGGCATTGACGTTTATGAATTTCGAGATAGGCTCAGATCTAGGGTTGAATCTCGTGAAAGGGATACTTTTCAGTTTTATTAGTGTCATGGTATTTCTACCAGCTCTTACATTATATTTTTATAAATGGATTGATAAAACACAACACAAACAATTTATACCAGCATTTAAAGGCATCGGAAAAGGTGTCGTTAAAATGAGATATGTGAGTCTTTTTATCGTAGCGATCGTTATGGTGCCAAGCTTTTTAGCACAAAGTCATACAACCTTTACGTATGGGTTAGGTGAGCAACCTGAAACAACACGTGCAGGCAGTGATTTCATTGCTGTTGAAGATACATTTGGAGAGCTCACGCCTATTGTTCTCCTAGTGCCAAAAGGAGATACAGCGAGAGAAGCAGAGCTTGGGACTGACTTGGAGCAACTGCCTAACGTCACAAGTGTGATCTCATACGCAACCGCCATAAGTCCTGTCATTCCAGCAGACTATTTAGAAGAATCGTTAACAGAACAATTCTTGTCAGAAAACTACAGCAGAATAGTAATAAATACAGATTTAGCAGCAGAGGGGGAGCGACCATTTGCATTAGTGGAAAAGGTTGAGGAGGTGGCGCGATCATACTATGCAGAGGATGCCCATTTACTTGGCGAAAGTGTCACACTCTATGATATGAAAACAATTGTAACGAAAGATAACACACTCGTTAACGTGTTAACTGTGGTGACTATTGCCATTGTTCTCATTATTACATTCCGATCACTTTCCTTTCCAGTCGTTCTTTTACTGACTATTCAAGTAGCTGTGTGGCTAAACTTATCCATCCCATATTTTACGAATACGCCATTAGACTTTGTCGGTTATTTAATTGTCAGTACGGTACAGTTAGCTGCTACAGTGGACTACGCCATACTGTTCACTGAACATTACAAAGAGAAGCGGAAGGAAATGTCAGCGTTCAAAGCGATTAAGCACACGTTAGACGAAAAAACGTTCTCTATTGCTGTCTCTGCTTCAATTTTATCCAGTGTTGGCTTTATTTTATGGCTGACGTCTTCTAATCAAATCGTTTCTTCTATCGGATTATTGTTAGGTAGAGGCGCGCTTCTAGCTTTTTTAATGGTCTTGTTCTTCCTTCCAGCTACGTTAGTTATTTTCGATAAGTTAATTGAAAAAACAACGTGGAAAGCAAATTATTTTAAGGAGAAATGATGATGATAAAAAAACAACATCTACTATTGAGTGGATTGGCTTTCTTGCTATTAATCCCTTCCTTGCCTGTACATGCGAATCAAACAGGTTCCCAGACGATAGCGGCTGATGAACCTACTTCTTTAAATGAGGGCGAAGTTGCTGCAAAAGATGAAGTGGTGTATGCCACACTTAGCGCCGCAGGAGAAATGAATGATATTTATGTGGTGAACATATTTGATGTCATACATCCTGGTGTGATTAAAGATTATGGCACTTATTCAAACGTGGAAAATTTAACAGATTTATCCCCTATAAACCAATCGGGTGAAGAGATTGAGCTCGTAGCGCCTGAAGGACGTTTTTACTATCAGGGCAATATGGAAAATGCCGTCCTTCCTTGGGATATAACGTTCACTTACGATTTAAATGGTAAAGAAGTGGCACCCGACGAATTAGCAGGGGCCGATGGCCATTTAGCCATTCATGTAACGACTGAAGCAAACGAAACATTTGATCCTGTTTTTTACGAGCATTATTTAGTCCAAATTTCCATTGAACTAAATGGTGAAAAAGCGAGGCGGATTCGTGCAGAGGATGGAACCATTGCGAATGTAGGAAAAAATGAACAAATCACGTTTTCTATCATGCCTGATGAAGAGGGAGATTTTACAGTAGAAGCAGATATCACTGATTTTGAAATGGAAGGAATTGATATAGCAGCACTTCCTTATGCGATGGCGATTGATGCTCCTGAAATTGACGATATGACAGGTGATATGGAACTATTAGCTGATGCGATTAGTGACGTTAATAAGGGCGTATCGGAGCTCCATTCAGGTATTGGTGAGCTTAATGAAGGCGTAGGTGCTTTACACAGTGGCTCAGCTGATTATCATCACGGGATGAAAGAGCTAGATGGTAGTTCATCTGATTTATTGAGCGCTTCTAATCAAATTGATGACGCATTAAGTACAATAAGTCAATCGCTAGACGGTGACCCTGATGACATGAACCTCGGAGATTTACAGGAGCTACCAGACATTCTTGCGGAATTAGCTGAAGGTCTTCAAGAAGCGGGAGAAGGGCTTTCACTTCTTGAAGAAAATTATGGGCTTGCTTATGCTAGTTTAGATGACGCTATATCTGCGATCCCTGAGTATAAACTGTCGGAAGAAGAGATACAAAGCTTGTACTTGAGTGGCGCTGATGCGGACGTCATTGATAAATTAGTTGAAACCTATTCAGCTGCTCTTACAACAAAAGGGACGTATGATGCTGTTAATGAGGCATTCGCCGCGGTTGAACCTACCCTTAATGATGTCAGCACTGCTTTAGACGACATGGCAAGTGGTTTAAAAACGATGTCGCGTGAGTTGTCACATTCTATAGAGAATATGGATATAGCAGCTTCTTTTAACCAATTAGAAGATGCGTTAAGTGACTTGTCATCCCATTACGGCGATTTTCATAACGGATTAGTCGATTACACAGGTGGTGTTTCGGAACTTACGAGCTCCTATAATGCTTTACATGATGGCATCGGGGAAGTAAAGGGCGGTACGTCAGAGTTAGAAAGCGGCACCGCTGAGCTTGAAGAAGGAACAAATGAGTTGTACGAGACCACAAGTGATTTACCAGATCAAATGCAAGATGAAATTGATGACATGCTTGCAGAATACGAAATTGGTGACTTCGATGCGATTTCATTTGTAGCAGATGAAAACGAGAACATTGATTCTGTGCAGTTTGTCATTAAAACAGAAAGCATTACAAAGGAAGAGGAAGAATCTGCGACAGAAGAAGAAGAGGAGGAACCAGGTTTTTGGAGTAGGTTAATGGATTTGTTCTAGTATAAACTTTACACATGTCTCATCTATGCTACATGTTGTCTTATCCACTTAGCAAACTAAAGATAAAGCATGGCAACGCCTAACTAACAGCCACTTAAAAGCGGATTTATTAAAAACATGTTTGGCATTGAAGTGTCACTTAAAATATACACAAACATTGCTATTGGACGATATGAGTGCGTATTGATGATTACCATCAATACGCACTTTTTATTTAGTGAAGGTACCATTAATTAATGATGAGTGGAGGTTACTTTCTTTTGTGCTATTGTCTCTACTCTTCCATATAAGATAAGACGCCTTACCAGCTTAAGAAAAGATGTTTTATTTAGAAATATTATCTTAGTAAATTTTTGGTTATAATCATTGCCGTTAACTAACGGCAAAAGAGTGAGTTTAGTTGAAAGCGCTTCTAAAATATAATGGCATTACACATCAATAATAATTTATGGGAGGGATTCTAATGTTAAAAATTATGCTGGCATGCTCTGCAGGTATGTCTACAAGTCTACTTGTGTCAAAAATGGAGAAAGTAGCTGAAGAGAAAGGGATAGAGGCGGAAATTTGGGCAGTTGCTCAAGACAAAGTAATTCCAGAGCTGCCAAAGGTCGATGTCTTATTAATCGGGCCACAAATGAGATTCATGAAGAAGAAATATGAGGCGAAAGCAGAAGAGTTGAATGTACCTGTAGATGTAATTGATCCAGTGGCTTACGGGAGAGTTAACGGAGAGGCTGTATTGACAAAGGCTTTAGAGTTGGCTGGTTTAAACTAAGTATCCTGCTTATAGGGAGGGAAATAAATAATGAATAAATTTATGGAAATGTTAGAAAAGTTTTTAATGCCGGTGGCAGACAAGTTGAACAATAACCGCTATTTGACAGCACTTCGAGACGGTTTTATGGTAGCGCTACCGTTAATTATTTTTGGCTCGATCTTTGTTGTTATTGCTAATTTACCGTTTCTCGATCGTCTTATAGGTGAGGAGGCGTTTGGGACATATCAAGGGGCGTTAAGCTCTGCTTCTAATGCGACATTAACCATTATGGGGTTGTTCGTCATTATTGGAATAGGATACAAACTGACGCAAAGCTATGAAGGCGAAGCTATTTATGGTGGTGTAGCGGCACTTGCAGCCTTTTTAATTTTGACACCACAAGTACTTGAAGGCGTAGAAGGTGTCATACCGACAACGAGTCTTGGTGCTCAAGGCATGTTTGTTGGTATATTCACGGCTTTCTTAGCAGCAGAGTTATATCAATATTTTACGAGAAAAGGCTTTACGATCAAAATGCCAGAAGGCGTTCCTTCAGCGGTGGCCAGATCTTTCAGTGCATTAATTCCTATGACCTTTACGCTCACAACGTTTTTAGTTGTAAGAATTATTTTTGATATGACGCGTTTTGAAAGTGTTCAGGACTTCATATATACCGTCGTTCAAGCGCCATTGACAGCCTTAGGGGCAGGATTGCCTGCAACAATCGTTGCCGTCCTTTTAATACAATTATTCTGGTTTTTTGGACTTCATGGGCAAATTATTGTGAATTCAGTTTTTGATCCGATCTGGTACGCACTAGCCAATGAGAATTTGCTAGCGTTTCAAGATGGAGAAGCATTACCTCATATCGTCAGTAAACAGTTTATAGATTCTTTCATCGTTGGAATGGGCGGCTCAGGTATGACGTTAGCTGTTATTATCGGTATATTTATTATCGGAAAAAGCCGTCAAATGAAAGAACTGGGAAAACTAGGTGCTCCAGCTGGTATTTTTAATGTTAACGAACCGATCATATTTGGATTGCCAATCATTATGAACCCACTCGTTCTTATTCCGTGGCTTTTGGCACCGGTAGTCGTAGCAATATTCACCTATTTTACAATGGCAGCAGGTATTGTTCCAGCACCAACAGGGGTTATTGTCCCATGGACGACACCGATGATATTAAATGGTGCACTAGCTACAAATTCTTGGCAAGGCGGTGTTCTTCAAGCTATTAATCTATTCATCGTCTTAATTATATGGTGGCCTTTCTTACGCATCATGGATAAGCAATTTTATGAGACAGAAAGAAAACACTAACAAACAGTTCAAAGGTGGAATGTGACATGGAACAACCGATTGATTTAACAGAGACAGCCTTTCAAATTATACTTTATGCAGGGAACGGTAAAGGGAGTGCAATGGAGGCAATTCAAGAAGCGAAAGTGGGGAATTTTGCAAAAGCTGACGAGCTAGTAAAAGAGGCAGGAGCAGAATTAACGAAAGCCCATGAATTTCAAACAAAGCTCATACAGAAGGAAGCAGCTGGCGAAGAAAATCCAGTTAACGTGTTATTAATTCACTCTCAAGATCATTTAATGACATCTATGACTGTACGTGATTTAGCTGTAGAAATTATTGAAATATATCGACTAAAGGAATAGACATAGGGAGTGATGATCAATGACAGTACAATATAAATTTCCAGATAACTTTTGGTGGGGGAGTGCCGCCTCAGCTACACAAATGGAAGGAGCAGCACACGAAGGAGGTAAAGGTGAGAATATTTGGGATCATTGGTATAAAATAGAGCCGAATCGCTTTTTTGACGGTGTAGGGCCTGAAATGACCTCTGATTTTTATTATCAATATAAAGAAGACATTCAACGAATGAAGGAGATTGGTCATAATTCCTTTCGCTTCTCAATTTCTTGGGCACGGCTTATACCTGGAGGAGAAGGTGAGGTTAATAAGGAAGCCGTTAACTTTTACAACCATGTGATTGATGAACTATTACAACACGATATTGAACCGTTTGTTAACTTGTACCACTTCGATATGCCGAAAGAGCTGCAAGATAAAGGCGGGTTTGAAAATCGTGACGTGGTAGCTTTGTTTGCTGATTACGCGAAACAGTGCTTCGACTTATTCGGAGATCGGGTAAAAATGTGGTTCACGTTTAATGAACCGATTGTCCCTGTTGAAGGCGGTTATCTCTATGATTTCCATTATCCAAACATTGTGGATGCACAGAAAGCATTTCAAGTAGCTTACCATACAATGCTTGCGAGTGCTCTTGCTATTAGTCATTTTCGCAAATTGGATACAAAGGGACAAATCGGGATTATATTAAATTTGACGCCGTCTTATCCTAGAAGTCAACATCCTGATGATTTGAAGGCGGCTCACAGAGCAGATCTCTTTTTTAATAGGAGTTTCTTAGATCCTGCTGTTTTAGGAGAATTCCCAACTGAACTCATCGAATTGTTAAATGAATATGAGCATCTTCCCGCCTATAAGAAAGAAGATTTAACTGTGATTAAAGAGAACACCGTCGATATACTTGGAGTCAATTACTATCAGCCGCGACGAGTTAAAGCGAAAGATCACGTGCCGAACCCAGAGTCCCCGTTTATGCCAGATTGGTTTTTTGACAACTATGAGATGCCAGGGAGGAAAATGAACCCTTACAGAGGTTGGGAAATTTATGAAAAAGGCATCTACGATATTATGATAAATTTAAAAAATAACTACGGAAATATCCCGTCATTTATTTCCGAAAACGGCATGGGTGTCCAAGACGAACATCGTTTTCTAAAAGATGGTCGTATTGAGGACGACTATCGAATAAACTTTATTAAAGGTCACCTCACATGGCTTCATAAAGCCATTGAGGAAGGATGTCATACGAAAGGCTATCATTTATGGACGTTTATGGATAACTGGTCGTGGATGAATGCTTATAAAAATCGTTACGGCTTCTATTCTGTGAATCTTGAAACGCAAGAGCGAACGGCAAAGAAAAGTGCCTATTGGTTTAAAGAAGTAGCTGAGAATAACGGATTTTAAGAACATATCTTTAAAATGAAAACAATGAGAAGGCGATGGCATTAACCTTAAAGCTCCTAACGGTAAGTCAAAGTCTTCTCGTTTCCTTCATACCTGGACGCGTACGAGAGCAGTTACAAAATGGCATATGGACGTTAAGATGTCTTGTAAGTACTACCACCTTGTCATTTAACAGTATGATAGATAAGTAACTGGAGAATTTATCTCATACCGACGTCGCATAGAAGGAGAGGAGCTAATATGATAAATCCCCGCTTTACCAAAACATTGAGAGAACTGATCGCAGCAGATGCCCCTATAACGAGTGATTATTTAGCGAATGTGAATCACGTCTCACCACGGACAATACGAGCTGATATTAAATTACTCAATAAGCAACTGAAATCTCATGATGCTACAATTGTGTCTATTCGGGGTAAGGGATATCATCTTGTCATTTATGATCATGAACAATTCAGGAAATATTTACAAACAATTGTCGAGACAAAACAAGAAAACAATGATACGGTGCCTGATACCCCTGAAGAGCGCATCGTTTTTGTCATGAAGACATTACTTTTGGCAGAAGGATACGTGAAAATTGATGATTTAGCGGATGCCATGCATGTGAGTAAATCGACACTACAGAACGACCTAAAGGAAGTTAAACGTATTTTTACTAATTATGGTTTAACATTGGCGAAAAGGCCGAATCATGGCTTAAAGGTAACAGGAAGTGAAATGAAATTACGTTTCTGTTTAGCAGAATATTTGTTTGATAGAACAAAAGAAACAGCCACAACAATTTTGACGAATCAGCTATCTGATTTAATTGAGGCGGAGAAATATCAAGCAATTTGGACGATCATTCTTGAACGGATTAAACAAAACGGGATGACATTATCTGATATTGCTATTAATAATTTATTTATTCATTTAGTCATCGCCTATAAACGTGTGATATCTGGCCATCATGTGTCTCTATTCAATGATGACAATCAAGAAATGAAAGGTCAAAAGGAATATAGTGTAGCATGTGACATTATTAGAGATACGGAAAAAAAGCTACAGGTTACCTTCCCAGATTCAGAGGTAGCTTACATTACATTGCATTTACTCGGTACGAAAATAGTAGCGAACCATCATATGAAAGTGGAAGATTTAACGCCCATTATTGATGATGATTACCTTCAATTGACAAAAAAATTACTAGGCGACATTGAGAAGAAACTAAAGTTAGACATTGCAGAGGATGAAGAACTGATTATGGCGATGAGTCTTCATTTAAAGCCTGCTATTAACAGATACCGCTATGGTATGAATATTAGAAATCCATTGCTACAAGATATTAAAAAAACATATCCAATGGCTTTTGAAGCAGGGATCATTGCAGGGATCGCATTGGAGGAGTTAACGAACGTCACCATTGATGAGAATGAAATTGGCTACTTGGCACTTCATATTGGAGCTGCCATAGAAAGGCGAAATTTGAGAGTTGATAAGCCGAAGCGAGCGATTATCGTGTGTGCTTCTGGTGTAGGTAGTGCCCAGATGATTAAATATAAATTGAAATCCCGCTTTGCCGATAAGATTGAGGTTGTGAAAACGACCGAGTATTATAAACTAAGCCAGTGCTCATTAGCGGACATCGATGTTATTATCAGCTCATTGCCAATTCAAGAAGAACTCCCCGTCCCGATTGTGTATGTGAATACCATTTTGACAGATAATGATTTTTCCAAAGTCGATCATTTTATATCAGATCGTCATATGACCGTTGGCCACTACCTTTATCGCGATTTAATTTTAGTTAATCAGCCATGCGAGACAAAAGACGAGGTTCTTTCACTGTTAGCTGCTCATTTGCAAAACCGAGGTTTTGTGGACAATAGCTTTATAGAAGGTCTCTACAGCCGTGAAAAAATTGCTCCCACCTCATACGGAAATTTAGTAGCGATCCCTCATCCAATTACCCCGATGTGGGAAGAAACTTTCGTAGCGGTTTGTACATTGGAAAAGCCCGTTATGTGGGGAGACAAACCAGTCCAACTCGTATGTTTATTAAATGTGAAAAAAGAGAGTACTGAAGATTTAGAATGCTTGTATGCACTCTTAACAAAGATAGTTGAAAGTCCAGCGCTTGTGCAGGAATGTTTAAAGTGTAAAGAAGAAAAAGACATTATGAACGTGTTATTAAAAGGTATACACGGGCCATAACGGTTAAGCTAGTGATATCACCGGAAGACGAGATAAAAGTTTAGTTGCTTTCTGATTGCCGTACGTTTAAAATGTACGGTATTTTTTAGTGTTTGTGGATTTTAAAACGCTAAGAAACGGTAATGATATGGGGCACCTTACTATCTATAGCTGTCCGTAAACCTCCCGATTTAAAATAGTGAGGAGAGGTAAATGTATTTAGGCCGGTGCAAACGGCCGTTAATGTCCTGATCAACTCAACGATCAATCAGTGGGAGAAGTACGAACGTTTTATTATTGTTCGTGATGGACGTTAATTTGTGACATTTATTTTAAAGAATGAAAGTAAGTTGCCAAATCAACAAGGATAATCTTCCATGTTAAAAAATGATACGACAAAACATGGTATAATAGTTTATCGAAATTAACTGTTACTCATTATTAAAAAGCTTATCATCAAAGACAAGTAGGTGAAGCGATTGAAGTTAACGATTACAGAAATTGCAAAATTAGCAGGTGTTTCTAAATCTACCGTCTCAAAAATTATTAATAACTATGACGATATAGGGGCAGAAACAAGAGGGAAAGTATTGAAGATTATGGAAGAGTATGGGTATCGTCCTACATACTCAGCACAATCATTGGCTAAAAAAGTGTCTAATGTTATCGGTGTTATTTATGCAGGGAAGATTAACTCTAATTTAAATCATCCATTCTTCATTGAGGTTTTAAACGCTTTCAAGAAAGTGATTGGGGTGGAAGGTTTTGATCTATTATTTTTTTCGAATGAACGTTTTAACCCAAATGGCGAAGATTATTTAGCAAGGTGTCGACACTACAATGTGGATGGGTGTCTTATTATTGCAGGCGGTGAGATAGAACCGTCTATTAAGAAATTGGATGAAAGTGATATTCCATGTATCGGCGTTGATTTAGAGCTGACAGGAGAGCATTCCGCCTACATCATGACTGATAATGAACAAATTTCAACCCTTGTCGTTGACTATTTGTATTTAGAAGGGCACCGAGAAGTAGCATTCATCGGCGGCTTGCCGTCTTCTCCTATTTCTGAAATGAGAGCGGACGCATTTGAACGTGGGATGACGGCATGTGGTCTGACAATAAGACCAGAATGGATGAAGCATGGTGATTTTTTTGAGCAGAGTGGCTATGAGAAGATGACAGAACTCTTACAAGAGAAGGACATACCGAAAGCCATTTTCGCCGTTTCTGATTTAATGGCACTTGGCGCAATAAAAGCGATCAGAGACCATGGTTACAATATAAACGACTTTGCTATTGTAGGCTGTGATGATATTTTAGCTGCCCGTTATTCAGATCCTCCGTTAACAACTGTGAAGCAGGATAAAGAAAAAATTGGACATATGGCGGCTATGATGCTTAAAGATATGATCAAGGACCATGGAAAACCGGGAGCGGTTAAAGTAGCTCCGGAGCTAGTCATCAGGTCGTCATCACGCATAAAAAAAATTAATAGTTGACAGTTTAATTTCTCATCCAATAGACTAATAAGTGAAGCGAAAGCGGTTTAGTAAATTATTTAGCAGAGAGAACGTCATCTCTCTGTTGCTATTAAAAGTGAAATGAAAGCGCTAAACTGGTGATTCTTCAGTATTTTATTTGTTTAACTTGGGGTTGTTAAATCATTTATAAGGTTATTTTATCTAGCCTTATAAATGAATTCGTTATTTTGCGGATTCGTCAATGCATAAGTAGCTGTGCCTAATAGCAAAGGCTGCGATAAAAATCGATGATGAACTTGTATCAGAGTGAGTGACTTGTATGAGGGTAGGCTTTGCTAGGACATTAATGTTGATGACGGATAATTATTTATTGCTTTACGAGAGATCGTACGTTTTGTCTCAACGATTCAAGCAACTTAAAGGAAGGTGATGGACGATATAACGAGGGATTAAGGGGGATTTTCTTGGGGCGTCTAATAACACTATCGCTGACCATTGGCTTTTTTTAAAAATGAATGCCTGTCACAGCGAACTCGTCTCGTTTCCGCAAGCTGAAACATTGAGAAATCAGATAGCATCTCCACGCTACCTAAGTAAAAGTTCCCATCTACATGACGTGTTGAGATAGGGGGAGCTATCATCTTTAAAATATTTAAGTGAAAAAATTCACATCGAGCAAAATCGACAAATGATAACTAAGCGACATCAGCTGCGTTTGTAAAAAAGAGCTGCGGGAAAAGGAAGATCGCCACATCTGAAGCTGAAATGATACGAAGTTTGTTAAAGAAACCTAGGGTAATCGTCCCTGGATGAGTCGTTGTATCACAGATAACCGTCCGTAAAACTCCCGCATGAAAAATAGAGAGGAGAGGTAAATGTATTCAGGTGGGAGTAAACGGCCACTCATTTTCTGACTAACTCAATTACCAATTAGTGGGAGAAGTGAAAACGCCCACTGATGGAAGATTCGTTATATTCTGGTGTGTGTTTGTATGATGAAGTGGGTTTAAAAATATTATCTGAGACGCTAATAAAAGTTAACTTAAAAAGGAGTCATACACTCATGGAAAACATGTATTTAGCTATTGATATCGGGGGCACAATGATGAAATGGGGCCTTATCAATAAGCAAGGCACGATTATAAAGAAAGAACTTATCTCGTCAAATAACGGAGACGCAGATACAATTCTATCATCGATTGACTCGCTAGCTGCAACTTATCGTGAGCAAATCACGGCAATCGCTATTAGTGCACCGGGATTCATTAATCCTGATACCGGCTACATCCAAATGGGAGGTGCGGTGATAGGCTTTAATGACACACATTTAAAAGCCCTAATAGAGCAGAGAACATCATTACCAGTAACAGTTGAAAACGATGTTAATTGTGTGGCATTAGCAGAAAAATGGCTTGGAAAAGCCAATGAGTTGACTGATTTTGCTTGTTTAACAGTAGGTACAGGTATTGGTGGTGCCTTATTTCTAAATAATCAGCTCTATCATGGACGTTCCTTTCGTTCTGGAGAATTTGGCTTCATGATCTCAGGAAATAAGGAAGATGGATTATCGTTGAAGAATTCAATGAGCCGTCAAGCCTCAGTTAAAGGCTTGAGAATGGACTATGCCCATTTAACGAAACAGCCGGTTGATAAGGTGACTGGAGAAGATGTTTTTTCTGCTTATGATGAAGGAGACGAACGAGCTCTACATGTAGTTGATCACTTCTATACACAGTTAGCGAACTGTGTGATTAATGTTGCTTCTGTTATAGACCCACAAAAAATACTAATTGGAGGTGGCATTACCCGACGTCCTACATTTCTAGATGAATTAAATGAAAAGTTGACAGAATTCATTGGTTTCCCTGTTCCCACAGATATTTGTTATTTCAAAAATGATGCTGGCTTAATCGGTGCTGTAGCAAACTACCGCTTACGTACAGAAAACAGTGAACTCTTCAAACAATGAGACTCTGTTTATTTAATGATGATGAATGACAGTATGACATAAGGATTATAAGTATATGAGGAGGAAAAAACATGATTCATAACCAATTAACGGCGTTTCCAAACACATTTTTATGGGGTTCAGCATCAGCTGCCTACCAAATTGAAGGTGCCTGGAATGAAGATGGGAAAGGTGCTTCTATATGGGATACGTTCGTGAGAATACCAGGTAAAACGTTTAAAGGTACGACAGGCGATGTGGCAGTGGACCACTATCATCGCTGGAAAGAAGATGTGGCTCTAATGGCGGAAATGGGGTTGAAAGCTTATCGCTTTTCAATAGCATGGACGCGTCTTTTTCCCGAAGGTAAGGGGGAAGTTAATCCGAAAGGTCTTGCTTTTTATGATGAACTTATTAACGAGCTGCTTAAGCATCAGATAGAACCGATCGTAACTATTTATCATTGGGACTTACCGCAAGCATTACAAGATGAGTACGGCGGTTGGGAATCACGGCGTATTATTGATGATTTTACTCACTATGCTGAAACGTTGTTCAAAGCATTTGGAGACCGAGTGACTTATTGGGTGACCTTGAATGAGCAAAACATTTTTACTGGCCTTGGTTATCGACAAGCGATGCATCCCCCAGGAAGAATAGATGAAAAGCAGTTTTATCAAGTCAATCATCATGCAAGTGTAGCAAATGCTAAGGCAATCGCTTCGTTCCGTAAGCTCGTCCCACACGGCAAAATCGGACCGAGCTTTGCATACGGGCCAGTGTACCCATACACGTGTAAGCCAGAAGATATTTTAGCTGCAGAAAATGCTGAGGAATTGAGCAACCATTGGTGGATGGACGTCTATGCATGGGGGAAATATCCAAAATGGGCCTGGTCGTATTTAGAGAAACAAGGCGTCGCTCCTGAAGTCACCGAAGAAGATTTAGCGATCTTAAAAAGTGGGATACCTGATTTTATGGGTGTCAACTATTACCAAACATCCACTGTAGAAAAAAACCCGTTGGACGGTGTCACATCAGGTAAATTTAACACATCAGGTAAAAAGGGGACGTCGGAAGCGACTGGAACGCCAGGTGTTTTTAAAACCGCCTTTAACCCTCATTTAGAGACGACAAATTGGGATTGGGAAATAGATCCATTAGGACTTCGCATTGGTTTACGGCGAATTCATAACCGCTATGGTTTACCAGTCTTAATAAGTGAAAATGGTTTAGGTGAATTTGATAAAGTTGATGAAGATGGACGTATTCAAGATACCTACCGAATTGACTATCTACGCTCCCATATTATCGCCATTCAAGAAGCTTTGAGTGACGGGGTAGATGTAATAGGGTATTGCACATGGTCATTCACTGACTTATTAAGTTGGTTAAATGGATTTCAAAAAAGATACGGATTTGTTTACGTCAATCAGCATGAAGAAGGAAAACATGATTTGAAGCGACTGAAAAAGGATAGTTTCTATTGGTACCAACGTGTTATTCAAACAAATGGAGATACATTATAAGAGTGTGGTGAATAGCTCCTCTTGCCTTTTCACAAACTAAAAAAAACGACTAATAGGAGGCAGGAGTACATGAGCAAAAAAGATAAAAAACCAGATAACCAATTTAAAGAGAATGCAAATAATGGTGAACATCGTCCTGGACGACTAAGCCAATTTAAAAATTCCCCTGTAGAAGAGGCAGGATTTGAATACGAATATTTGACACGGAAAAATAAACGAGGTAATTAAATGAATGTGATTATTTGAAATAAAATACCAACATTCGAGTAATGACTGTGACCTGCATTTCAGGCGGACGCTTTCCCCGAGGACTTGTCTTCAGCTAACTTTTGCTAAGTAAACCGTCGCTCTTCAGATTGCACTTCATCCTCAGGGAGTCGTCGTCTCACGTGTCAGGCGCTTTTTACCACATGATAAGCCGTTCGTAAAAAACTCCTTAAAATAGAGGGGAGAGTGACATCTATTTAGGTGGGAGCTAATGTCCTGATTAACTTAACTATCAATCAGTGGGGAAAAGATCGAAAACGTCACTGATTGGTTCATATTCTCATCCGCATCTACTGCATAATAATCGTGTTATATCTTTAAAAACATCATGATGAAGTCGACTTCAACTAACAAATTTTTGATCTTATAACTACTACTTCAATTGAACACTTGTCTGTGACTTTCTAACATGATTATCTGAGAGACCTCTTAGTGGAAAATAATTATGATAAGCTTAATAGAGCTAAGTAATTAGGACGCCACGATTAGTTTGGAGGTGTTTTTATGGATATTGCAGCATTATCAATCGGTATGAGTCAAATGAAAGTGCAACAGCAAGTTGATGTATCTCTCTTGAAAAAAGTAATGGATACGTCAGGACAGAAAACAGAGTTTATTGATAAAATGTTAGATGGGGCATCTGTAAAGAATATGGAAATGTCAGTGCAGCCACATCTAGGCAGTTCAGTTGATATCACGTTATAATGACAACCTCCCGTATGGTATGCGCCATGCGGGAGGTTTTTAGCTAATATAGAATTTACTTATCTCATGTTTAATGCTGAAAAACCTATGGAGATTGCTGAAAGAGGCGCCAGTAGTGCTGAGAAACTTAAGGTTAATGCTGAAAAAACCGTCAGTAATGCTGAAATATTAGACTTTAATGCTGGAACCCCTTTTTCCCCCTAAACCCACTCAATAAATTCCTCTGATTCACCGTTTACTCTGACCAATCCTACACGGATTACATTGACGTTTTTCAAATTGACGAGGGCGTTTTCAAGTCTGACCCAATGACTTCTTTCTCTCTCAAGCCAGTCATTGACCCGGGAAGAAGGATTTTCAGTGTAATATGAGCTTTCTTCTTGTCCATTATTAAATTCAAAAATGACTTTATATCGTTCCATTTATGAGACACTCCTTATGTTTATTTAAAAGTTCTGTACCCGAAAATACGAAAGGTCACACTTAGATTTTTTTGAAAACGTTATCATTGACAACTGTATGAATTTTACGATAAAACGGAGAGAATATCATTAAAAATAGCCTGTAAGTCCTTTCATTCATTTTTTATCAGATTATAATAAAAGGGATGATGTTAGGATAGGTGGAGGGAAATAGAAATGAACACACTCGTGGAATTATTAAATGAACCTCTCGTACTTTTATTTGTCATTTTATTTCTCGGATCATTCCTTGGCCAAATTAAAATAAGGGGATTGAGCCTTGGCGCTTCTGGTGTCTTACTAGTGGCAATGATATTTGGACACTTTGGATATCAAATCTCCCCAGTCGTGCAAAATTTAGGGTTGAGTTTGTTTATAGTAGCAGTTGGCTTACAAGCAGGACCGCGTTTCTTTCGCATGATGAAAACATCTGGCCTTATTTTTGGGATTATTGGACTTATCGTCGTGCTTATTGCCGTTTTTACGACCATTATTGTATCTAAACTGTTTGGACTATCACCGGCTCTAAGTATCGGTCTTATGACAGGTGCCTTAACGAGTACACCAGGGCTAGCAGCTGCAATTCAAGCTACAAATGATCCATTGGCATCTGTAGGTTATGGGATTGCTTATCCGTTTGGTGTATTAGCTGTTGTCTTTTTTGTCCAATTATTACCGAAATTTATTAGACTAGACTTGAAAACGGAGATGAATCGAAAAAGGGGACCTGTGAGGCATAAAGAGTCTCCAGAAGCCATGACAATTGAAGTGACGAATACGGAGATGAATAAAAAAACATTAAAAGAGCTACATTTATCTTCAGATAGTTCAGTCGTTATTAGTCGGGTTATTAGAGGGAGTCGTAATATTATAAGTTTGAGTGATACGGTCATTCTTCTAGGTGATAAGCTCGTAGCGGTAGGCATTCCGCGCGACTTAGAAGAGCTAGTGAAGCTTGTTGGCAGACAAGTCGAGACAGATGTTGAAAATAAAGATAACGTTAATTTGCGGAAAATCACAGTTGATTCAGAAGAGATGATCGGGAAAAGTATTGCAGAGCTTCGACTTAGAAGTAACTATGGTGTGACGGTAACTCGGATGGAACGAGGCGGCTTTGAATTTAATCAGAAGCCGAGCTGGCGATTGGAACGAGGTGACGTGCTAACCGTGGTGAGTAGTGAAGACCGGTTAAATGACGTGGACCGTTTATTTGCGAGAAAACAATTAACAGTTACAAACGTCCATATTTTTTCGCTAAGTTTAATTTTATTAGTCGGGATATTCGTGGGTATGATCCCTATTCACCTTCCAGGGCTTGGCATCATGACATTAGGGGTAGCGGGAGGCCCCTTATTCGTTGCTTTAATTATCGGCCATTTTGGTAAGCTTGGCCCCATTAGAGCTCGTTTCTTACAGCCATCAAATCAAGTTATCCGGGATATCGGTCTAGTCTTGTTTTTAGCAGGCGCTGGTACGACAGCTGGAGAAGGATTAGTGGATGTCGTGATGACCGAAGGAATAAGGCTCGTTTTTGGGGGTTCGTTAATTACCTTTTTCCCTATTGTCGGTGGCTTTTTAGTTGCAAAAAAACTATTTCATTTAAGTATTCTCCACTCATTAGGTGCTCTTTGTGGTGGGATGACTAGTACACCTGGTTTAGGCGCTGTTAACCAGCTGACGGATGAAGACGAACCGGCCATCGCTTATTCAGCTGCTTATCCTTTCGCCTTAATCTTCGTGGCAATAGCTGCTCAATTACTTGTGTTTGTTCTGTGATTTGAATTTAATAGTAATGAAAGAAGAGTGAGTCAGTTTAACGTAGGTTTGAACCGTTAAACTGACTCCTTTACGTTTAAAAAAGAATCTAATCACTTTGCTGTGTATAGACCGACGTATAAATAACGTATAACCTATGCATAATACAACCGTCTTATGATAAAACGAACCTTCAATCAGTGGCGTTTTTTGTTCTTTTCCCACTGATTGTTAGTTGCGTTAATCAGAACATTAGCATCCGTTATCTCTCGCCTAAATAGCTATAGCTCTGCTCTCTATTTTGAGCAGGGAGGTTTACGGACGCTCATCTGTGATAAAGGAGGGGCAGAGATGGTTTATGTTTTACTGCTGCTAGGATTCGTTTTGTTAATCAAAGGGGCGGACTGGTTTGTAACAGGAGCATCCGATCTGGCTGCCTTTTTCAACGTCTCACCCATGCTTGTAGGATTAACGATCGTGGCATTTGGAACAGGGGCTCCAGAAGCAACTGTGAGTATAATAGCCGCACTTGAAGGAAACCCAGGGGTCACTATCGGGAATGTTATCGGCAGTAACATCATTAATATTGCAGGAGTTGTCGGTATTACTGCTATCATTTTCCCTCTTAAAGCAGAAAGTCAGACAGTTAGAAAAGAAATTCCATTTACTGTCTTATCTAGTGTGGCTATATTAGTGTTAGTAGGAGATACAAGTGTCGATCATGAAATATCGAATATGCTATCGCGCGGAGACGGTATTATTTTACTCCTTTTCTTTGCTATCTTTATGTATTATGTGTTTGAACTGGCTATGAACAATCGTGATACGCAGGTACCCGTTGCTGAAAAAGAAACAGAGACAACTCACAACTGGAAAAAAAGCACGTTATATACCGGGATTGGGCTTGGGGCGGTCATCCTTGGTGGTTATTGGGTTGTGGAATCAAGTACAGACATTGCCCTCTACTTTGGCATGAGTGAAACGCTCGTAGGTCTAACAGTTGTGTCGATTGGGTCTTCGCTACCTGAGTTTGTCACCTCAATCACAGCCGCATTGAAAAAATATAGTGACCTCGCTTTAGGTAACATTGTCGGGAGCTGTATATTCAACAACCTCTTTGTCCTTGGAGCGGCTTCAATCATTTACCCCTTAAACATAGAAAATAAAATCTTTTTAGACGTTTCCTTCATGATTCTACTGTCACTCGTACTTCTCGTCTTCTCCAGAACGAAATGGGTGATTAGTAAACTTGAGGGGCTTATTCTCATGATAAGTTACATCAGTTATCTCATTTATATTATTTACCGCAACTAATGATGCTTTACTGTAACACCATCTGCTTATTGATGGGAACGTATTCGGGTCATCATCCAACTAAGTAAATAAATAAGTATTTATAAAACGAACTTTCAATCAGGCGTTTCGTTCTTCTCCCACTGATTGTTAGTTGCGTGAATCAGGACATTAGCCCGTTAGCTCACGCCTAAATTGCTGTCGCTGTCCTCTCTATTGTGACTCGGGAGGTTTACGGAGGCTTATCTGTGAAAAGGCAAGATAATTAATCACGGAATAGCTCATATAGTGAGAAAATTCGGAAATGATGATAAACTAAAACCAATATTGCCGCTTTTAATAGTCGAGATGTTAGACTCATAGTTTTACAGAGAGTGAAGAAAAAACTGCTTTAATTGAGGAGTGATGATAATGGATTTAGGTCTACAAGGGAAAAATGTTCTCGTTCTCGCATCAAGCAAAGGGCTTGGAAAAGCCGTTGCTAAAGCTTATGCAGATTCAGGTGCCAACGTCATGATCACGAGCCGGAATGTCACAAACGCAAAAACAGCAGCTGAGGAATTAGCTAAGACTGCCGAAGGGAAAATCGATTATCTCCCTTGCGATGTGACACTTAAAGAAGATGTAAAAAGGTTAGTGGAAGAAACAGCAGCACGTCTAGGAGGAATTGATGTCCTCGTAAATAATGCGGGTGGTCCACCACCGGGAACATTTGAAAGCGTCACTGAGGAAGAGTGGGCGAAAGGGTATGACTTAACGTTAATGAGTACTGTGAGAGCGATTAAACATGCCTTACCTTACCTAAAGCAATCTAAAGGGAAAATTATCACGATTACATCAGCCTCTATGAAAGAGCCGATTGACGGCTTGTTGTTATCAAATGTGTATCGGATGGGGATTGTAGGATTATCAAAGACGTTAGCAAAGGAGTTTGCACCGTATGGGGTGCTGATTAATACTGTCGGTCCAGGGAGAATTAACACGGATAGATTAAAAGCTTTAGATGAAGCACGAGCTGAAAAAACAGGGGAACCGGTAGAACAAATTAAAGAAACGGTAGAAGCGTCCATTCCATTAGGGCGCTACGGAGATCCTGAAGAATTTGCTAAGACCATTTTATTTTTAGGATCAGACCTTAACACATATGTCACAGGTCAAATGTTTGTAGTCGACGGTGGTATGACAAACGCTTATTAATCACGTTTTAATAATTAAGAAGGTAAAAACAATCCCGTATCACGCTATAAGTGTTACGGGATTTTGTATTTAGTCACTCTAATCTCAATATAACGTTAGTTCAGTCCCCTGTAAAACTGTACTTCTGATAAATTCTAAAAAGCGACTGACTTATAGTTTATCGCTAAAACGAAGAGTCTCATAAAGCGAGTCGTTTAAACTTATGGTTATCGAAAAGCAGTTCAAATCAATGCGTTAAAAAATATAGACTCTAGCTTCATAAGGTTTTAGCTTAAAAGAGGTGAGAGAACCATGGGGCGTCACATCATAATTAGCAAGAACGAGTTCCTCACTTGTTAATGTTAAGTTATTATCCTCACTTCTCCATTCAGCCTCAGAAGGGGACAAATTAGATATGATGATCGCTATTTTGTCGTTTAATTGCCGTTTGTATGCAATAATTTGCTCATCGTCTTCCAGTAGTAAATCATAGCTTCCATAAGGAAATAATGCATAATTCTTTTTAAGCTGGATTAATTTTTTATAAAAGTGTAAGATTGATTGCTCATCCTCTAATTGATTTGCCACATTCACCTTTTTAAAATTGGGGTTCACTTTTAGCCAAGGTGTTCCCTCAGTAAAGCCAGCATTCGGATCAGCGGACCATTGCATAGGTGTACGACTGTTATCTCGTGACGTGCGAGCAAGAAGTTTCAATACGTCTTTTGCTGGCATGCCAGCAGCTGTTTGCTCTCTGTACAAATTTTTTGCTGCTACATCATCATAATCCTCAATGTCAGTGAAATAACCATTTGTCATCCCGATTTCTTGCCCTTGATAAATATATGGGGTCCCCTTCATGAGGAAGTACATGGCAGCCAAAGATGTTGCACTTTCACGCCAATAATCGGTATCGTTCCCCCACGTAGACACAACTCGAGCTTTATCATGATTTTCAATAAACAGAGCATTCCAGCCATCATGTTCAAGCGCCTTTTGCCATCTTGTGAGCGCTTTTTTGACTGCTACCACATCTAACCCTTTCTTGCCTTCTTGATCCCATAAATCTAAATGCTCGAACTGAAAAACCATGTCCATAACACCGGCATCCCCAGCCCACTGCGGTGCTTCCTCTACTGTGACACCATTCGCTTCTCCAACTGTCATCGCGTTAGGATATTGCCCGTAAGTTTTATCCCTGAACTCTTGCAAAAACGTCATAATTCCCTCTTGATTCATATGCATATCAAAGGAAGGAACATATTTTTTATCCTCTTCATGAGGCATATCAGGTAGCCCTGGTCGTTTTTTAATGTGACTGATAGCGTCGATACGAAAGCCGTCAATCCCCTTTTTAAGCCACCAATTGACGGTGTCGTAAAGTGTCTCTCTTACTTCTGGGTTTTCCCAATTTAAATCAGGCTGTTTCTTAGAAAATACATGTAAAAAGTAGTCATTCGTTTGCTCATTAAATTCCCAGGCAGAGCCTCCGAAGATACTTTCCCAATTATTAGGTTCTTTGCCATCACGCCCATCACGCCAAATATACCAGTCACGTTTATCATTCTCTTTTGATTGACGAGATTCAATAAACCACGGGTGCTCATCACTCGTATGATTAAGCACTAAATCAATAATAAGTCGCATACCGCGTGCATGGACTTCGTTGAGAAGGGCATCGAAATCACCCATCGTTCCGAATTCCTCTAATATTTCTTGATAATCTGAAATATCATAACCGTTATCATCTAACGGTGATTTATACATTGGACTGAGCCAAATAAAATCGATACCTAAATCTTTCAAATAATCAAGTCGCTGAACGATCCCTTGTAGGTCACCGAAACCGTCACCGTTACTATCTTGAAAACTACGAGGGTAGACTTGATAGCCTACGCCTTCCTTCCACCAAACTTTCCCCATACAAAATCACCTCATTAAATTAACTGCAAATTTTGCGCAAACGTTTTCATTGTTGCTGATTTAATCATAGCTGATTTACCGAGGAAATACAATTATGAATTTAATAAACTTATAGTTATTAGTTGGGTTAACAAGAGAGAGTTATAAGTTAAAAGGACATTCGTTTGCACTATAAAAGAAATGTTCTAAAATGTGGTGATTGACACCTTCCCAATTCCTCTGTTTTAGTGGACATTCGATGGGTGAAAGAGTCATTATTAAGAGAGCCTATTATTTATAAGGGGGAACATATCTGTGAAAACAAATGAACAAAGAGGTTTGACATTCGTTTATACTGGTGATGGTAAAGGGAAAACCACGTCAGCTATTGGACTAGCTGTTAGAGCGGTAGGACATAATAAATCGGTGAAAATATTTCAATTTATTAAGTCGCCTGAACGGTCATATGGTGAGCAAAAGGTGTTGGAAAAAATAGGAGTAGATATGGTCCAGCTTGGACGGGGTTTTACATGGACGAAAACACCTGAGGAACATAGAGAGGCTTTGAAAACAGGCTGGCCCATTGCGAAAGAGGCAATTATGCAAGGGCATTATGACCTCGTTATTTTAGATGAAATCAATAACGCTTTAGCGATTGAAACGTTTCCAATTGATGATGTGTTACCATTACAAGATGTTCTTCATGTCATTAAGACAAAGCCAAAACATGTTCACCTAGTTCTCACTGGGAGGTCTGCTCATCCAGCTATTAAAGAGGTGGCAGATCTTGTCTCTGTCATAGAGCCAGAGAAGCATTATTATGATGAAGGCATCCAGGCAATCGAAGGAATTGAGTTTTAACTAAAAAGCCTTATGCCTTCTTTTACACTAAAAAATAGAAAGGAAGGGAGGACCTTTATGAGTGACAGACGGCTTGTTATTGCAGGAGCATCTAGTGGCGTTGGAAAGACAACGGTGACAATCGGGCTTATGGCCGCGTTAAAGGCTAAAGGGCTTAACGTTCAAGGTTTTAAGTGTGGGCCAGATTATATAGATCCAGCGTACCATACAGCGGTAACTGGGAGAACGTCTCGTAACCTTGATAGTTGGATGCTCGATGAATCTATGCTCAATCACGTTTTGCAGTCTGGGGCGGATGGGGCAGATATATCTCTCATTGAAGGAGTGATGGGTCTTTATGACGGCAAAGATCCCTTATCAGATAAAGGGAGTACTGCTCATATAAGTCTTATAACACGAGCACCTGTTATATTAGTGGTCGATTGTTCAGCGTTAGCAAGAAGTGCTGCTGCTATCGTCAAAGGTTTCCAGAATTTTAATCGGTCGGTTAACCTCGTTGGGGTTATTGCTAATCGTGTTGCTAGTCAAGGCCACTACGAGCTTGTTGAGGCAGCTGTTGAGCAGATGTGTGAGATCCCTGTGGTCGGTTATTTGCCACAGGAAAAAACGCTCAATCTGCCTGAGCGTCACCTTGGCCTGCTTCCGGCGTTAGAAAAAGGCCATTTAAACGAGTTTATAACTGAATTAGCTCAGTTCACAAGTGAAACAGTGGATTTAACTCAGCTCTATGACCTTGCAAAAGCCCCCTCTTTAATAGAAACAGCGGTCTACTCCTCGTTACAGAGGTCACCTGTACCTAAAGTGAAATTGGCGATAGCTAAAGATAAAGCCTTTAACTTTTATTATATTGAAAACTTTGAGCTATTAGAAAGGGCGGGAGCGGAGCTGGTTTTCTTTTCCCCTTTAGCAGGTGAGGCTTTACCAACTGATGTAGACGGTCTTTATCTTGGCGGCGGCTTTCCGGAAGAATTTGCGGCGGAGTTGGCGGCATTAACCGATGTGAAACGGTCAATTAACGAAGCGATAGAGAGTGGTATGCCGACACTTGCAGAGTGCGGCGGTTTTATGTATTTATGTGAAGCTCTTGAGACGACAGACGGACAGCACTATCCCATGGTGGGTATAATTAAAGGGAAAGTGACCATGTCACACACGCTTCAAGCGATCGGCTATCGGCAAGTCACAGCACAGCCAGGAAACTTTTTATTAACTAAAGGTGAGACATTGAGAGGGCATGAATTTCATTATTCCTCTTTTAAAAGCGAGAGAGAACAGTCACCTGCTTTTTCAGTGAAAAGCTCATATGGGGGAGCTGATGAAGGTATTGTTAGGAAAAATCTTATCGCTGGATATACACATTTGCATTTTGGTTCATGCCCTAAAGCAGCGGAACATTTTGTGAAGCAATGCGAGGAGTGGAAAGTGCATGACTAACTGTTTACCAATTATGGTGCAAGGGACACATTCTGATGCAGGAAAAAGTTTATTAGTAACAGCTTTATGCCGAATTTTTGCTAATAAAGGGCTACGAACCGCCCCTTTTAAATCACAAAACATGGCGTTGAACTCTTACATAACGATAGATGGTAAAGAGATTGGCAGGGCCCAAGGTGTTCAGGCGGAGGCGGCTCGAATCCAGGCTACAACGTATATGAACCCGATCTTAATAAAACCAGAAGGGGAGAATCGCTCACAAATCGTCGTTCACGGCAAGCCACTACGGACGATGCAAGCCGGAGAGTATAGAGAAGACTTTTATGAATATGGAAAGCAACTTATACAAGAAAGCTTTTCTAAGCTGGCCACAGACTATGAACGGATTGTGATTGAAGGGGCAGGAAGTCCAGCTGAAATTAACTTAAATGAGCGAGAACTGGTTAATATGAGTGTAGCTGCTATGGCAAAAGCTCCAGTTATTCTTGTAGGGGATATAGACAAAGGCGGTGTGTTTGCCAGTTTAGTAGGAACTCTGCAATTGTTAGACCCCGATGATAGACAACGGATTATCGGTGTTGTAATTAATAAATTTCGTGGTGACCTAGCACTTCTTCAGCCTGGGCTTGACTGGTTCGAAGATTATACGTCACTTCCTGTACTCGGTGTGATACCGTTTATTGAGGATCTAACGATTGATGCAGAAGATTCACTTGCATTAGCCAATTATGAGTCTGGACCTAACTTAGCGAAAGCGTTAGATATTGCTGTTCTTCATTACCCACGGATCGCTAATTTCACTGATATTGATCCACTCGTTCTAGAACACGATTGCCACGTTCGTTTCGTCAAAAAAAGAAGCGAGCTAGGGACACCGGATATGATTGTATTGCCAGGCAGCAAAAATACGTTAGAAGACCTTCAGTATTTACGGGATAACGGCATAACCGAAGCGGTTATTGAGCTAGTGGAAAAAGAGGGGACACGAATAGTTGGAATATGCGGTGGCTACCAAATGCTAGGGACATCTGTTATGGATCCATCACATATAGAATCGGCACATCGGCGCATGGAGGGATTTAACCTTATAAAACATATGACCACAACGTTAACAGCTCATAAACGGACGGTGTTAGTATCTGGGCAGGTTCAACTTAGTGGTCACATCTTGCCGGTAGACGGTTATGAAATTCATATGGGACGAACGAATAGAGATAGTAACAGTTATGGGAGTCATTTTATCCATTTATCTGACGGCGAGAAAGACGGCTTTATTAGTGAAGATGAAAGGATTATTGGCACATATTTACACGGGATTTTTGCAAATGACGAATTTAGACATACTTTATTAAACAAATTATGTGAAAAGAAGGGAGTGCCTGTTACATACGACCGCTGTTTATATCAATCTGTGAGAGAAAAGTCTTTGAGCACATTAGCGGATGTGGTGGAGAGCCATCTTAATATGGCGTTAATTGAGCAGAAGATGGACGCATTTTCAAAGCAATGATGAATTTAACATTTAACTTCTAAATCGATTTCATAATGGTGTTTTTAAAGCAATAACACAACTAATATGCAATAAATTGTACTTAATAGGTGGATGATAAAACAATCAAGGGGATTTCGTTCTTCTCTCACTGATTGTTAGTTGAGTAAGTCAGGGCATTAGCATCCGTTATCTTCTGCCTAAATAGATTTAGCCCCTTTCGTTACAAATGGGTGCTTTCCGAGAGTTCGAGTGTGACTCATAAAAATTGGTTAAACGGGTAAAACATATCTTACAGGAGAGCAAGGTGATGGCATGAAAGAGACAATAAGTCGAATAACAACAGTAGATAAAAAAGTCGGTAAGGACGTCCAGCACCGTTTAGACAACTTAACAAAACCAATTGGCAGCTTAGGGAAACTTGAACAACTAGCTGTTCAATTAGGTGAAATCACGGGGGCCACATATCCTGTTGTATCACCGCCGGCAGCACTCGTATTTGCGGCAGATCACGGTATAGCAGCTGAAGGCGTCTCGGCTTATCCTTCAGAAGTAACAGCTCAAATGGTCTATAACTTTCTTAATGGGGGAGCCGCCATTAATGTGTTAGCGAAAAAGAGCGGTGCTAGTTTTACCCTTGTGGATATAGGCGTGAATGCTGATCTTGAAGGGACAGGCTTTATTAATCAAAAAATACGTTACGGAACAGGGAATTTTTTGAAGGAAAAAGCCATGTCACGAGAGGAAGCGGAAGCTGCTATTAAAGTAGGGATTAATGTTGCTGAACAGATGATAGAAAAAGGGGCCCGTTCTCTTATATTAGGAGAGATGGGGATCGGTAATACAACTGCAAGCAGTGCCCTGTTAGCTTGCATCACGGATAAAGAAGTGAGTGAGATTGTTGGCAGAGGGACAGGGGTTAGTGATGACATATTGCGTCATAAAGAGGCAGTTATTAAACAAGCACTTCTATTCCATAATCCTAATCAGTATGATGCCATTGATATGTTGGCGAAAGTAGGTGGATTAGAAATTGCTGGCATGGCTGGTGCGATGCTCGGTGGGGCTGCTCATCGCGTACCTATCCTCGTAGACGGATTTATTTCCACTGTCGCTGCAAATGTGGCCGTTATGCTCGCGCCAAACGTGAAGGATTACCTTATTTTTGGCCACTTATCACAGGAACAGGGCCATCGTGTAGCATTAGAGAGATTGGCAGAAAGCCCATTACTAGATTTGAATTTGCGGCTCGGAGAAGGAACAGGTGCAGCACTTGCTTTTTCACTGGTAGAAGCGTCAGTCGCCATTTTAACTGAGATGGCAAGCTTTGAGGAAGCAAATGTGTCTAAAGAAAAAAAGGAAAGCTAAATTCAAATTTACAACGAGCACGAACTCATTTATACTGAGTTAGGTAAGGTATGCAGCAGAAAAAATATTTTTTTCTGCTTCGTTACCCAATTATGACATGTAATGAATGACATTGCGGATAGGTCCTAATATTAGGATAATAGGGAAGCTGGTGTGAATCCAGCGCGGTCCCGCCACTGTAAACAGAAAGGTAACCGCGTATTACCACTGTGTAGAGTCACCTGCATGGGAAGGAGCGGTATACCGTTACTCTGTAAGTCAGGAGACCTGCCTACCCGTGTTAGTTAAGCTCCTTCGAGGAAAAGGATGTTTAGTGTCTGTAGCCTGTTCCCTGCTATGAACAGGTCCATGCATACTGGTCGAATTGGACAGGCATGCTTGATACGGCTTAATCATCTTACGCTAGTCCTCTACGGGCTGCGTTTTTTTTCGTAGCGAAAAAATCATAATTGACTGATAGGCTAGACATGATAACTGTCAGTCTAACATGACTTAAGATTTATCGAGGTTAAACCTATATCGTTGAATAGCAGACGTTAAGACATGAAGCGGCACAAAATAGAGGGGGATAAGATTGATGAAACAATTATTAAGTAAATGGAAACAAATGAGTACGATCACAGTGTTAGCACTGATTCTGACTGCTTGTGGTGCAGCGGAAGAAAATAATGATAATACTGTAAACGTTAATAACGATAATAATGCCAATGAAACTGTGGAAGGGGACTTCCCTGTTACAGTGACTGATGGTGTTGGACAAGAAGTGACGATTGAAGAAACACCTGAAACGATTGCATCATTACTTCCGAGCAGCACGGAGATCGTGTTTGAACTAGGTGCTGGGGACCGCATGATCGGTGTATCAGAATATTGTAATTTCCCAGAAGAAACGGCTGATATTCAAATCATTGGCGCACAGGATATGGATGCAGAATTAATCCTTTCTTTGAGTCCTGATCTGCTATTAGTGCAAGAGTATCATTATCAAAATCATGAGGATGTTTTAAACGAATATGAAGAAGCAGGCATTGATGTCCTCGTTATGGGTAGTGCTGAATCTTTTGAAGAAACGTATGACACCATTCATATGATTGGTGAAGCGACAGGGACGAGTGACGAAGCAAATCAGATTGTTACAAGTATGGAAGAGCGATTAGAAGAAATCCGTGAGCAGGCAGAAACGATTCCAGAAGAAGATCGCCAAACGGTATGGGTAGAAGTTGGCCCATCACCTGATATTTTCACAACTGGACAAGGCACGTTCATGCACGAAATGCTTGAAGCTATTAATGCTACAAACGCTGCTGAAGAAGAGTCCGGTTGGGTTCAATTCACTGAAGAAGAGATTGTCACACTAGAGCCAGACGTGATTGTTACGACGTATGGCTATTATATCGACAATCCTGAAGCTGACGTGTTAGCTCGTGACGGTTGGTCAGAAGTGCCGGCGGTTCAGAACGAAAGAGTGTATGATGTGGATAATGACACAGTTACCCGTCCTGGTCCTCGTCTAATCGAAGGAGTGGAAACTCTTGCAAAACTCGTTTATCCGGATGTTTTTGAATAATCGTGTTGCGTGGATATATATACTGGCAGGAGGATTTGTACTCGGTACAATCCTCCTTGCTCTCTTTTGGAGCAGTGTCACAGTCCCTATTCCTCATATTATTCATATTATTATTGAACGGACCACAGGGCATGTTTGGCTGACAGATGTACCGGCAAATGAAGTGCCAATCATTTGGAACATTCGTTTACCTAGAGTCATTTTAGCATTTTGTGTAGGGGCATCACTGGCGTTAGCTGGGGCAGCTTTCCAAGGACTGCTGCGAAATCCGTTAGCAGATCCTTATACGATCGGTGTCTCCTCAGGGGCTGCATTGGGCGCGGTAATCGTGATTTTTTTTCAAATCTCACTTCCTATCTTAGGCGTTTTTACCCAACCTATTATCGCGATTATTTTTGGTTTTCTAACATTAATGCTCGTGTTCGGTCTTGTGAAAATGACAAGCAGAAGCATGGCCATCGAGACGATTATTTTAGCCGGTATTATTATAAGTTCTTTTATGGGGGCTATCGTGTCCTTAATCATTGCACTCGGCGACCAAAACGAAATGACGCAAATTATTTACTGGCTTTATGGAAGTGTCAGTTTGCGAGGTTGGAGCCATGTCCAGCTTATTTTGCCGTTTATGATCGTTGGTTCATTAATTTTACTGTATCATTATCGTGAACTGAATGCTCTCGCTCTTGGTGAAGAAGCGGCAGAACATATCGGCGTCGATGTGAGGAGAGGGAAGATTTTTCTCTTAATTGGAGCATCGTTGCTGACAGGATCAGCTGTGGCTGTCTCAGGGACGATTGGTTTTGTCGGGCTTGTTATTCCTCATCTCGTCAGGCTTGTGACAGGCCCAAACCATCGACATGTTTTGCCACTTTCGTTATTGACAGGTGGAGGCTTTCTTATTTTAACTGATCTCGTATCTCGAACGATTATTGCACCAAAGGAAATGCCAATCGGGGTCATAACGGCGTTAGTAGGTGCCCCCGTATTTTCGTTGCTGCTTATTAGAAATCGTTTAGGAAGGAGGAAGACGGCATGATAGAGCTTACAAAGGTGTCAGGAGGGTATGACAACGAACCTATCATTAAAGATGTTAGTTTAACGATTGAAAAAGGTGAATTTTTTACCCTCCTGGGGCCAAATGGCAGTGGAAAAACGACGTTATTTAAACTGGTAACCGGTACACTTCCGACTAAGCAAGGAAATATTTGTCTTAAAGGGCAACCATTGACCTCTTTGTCTAAGCTTGAAAAGGCTCGTCATGTGGCGGTTTTAACACAAGAAGCCCATATCTCATTTGACTTTACTGTCGAGGAAATTGTCAGTCTTGGCCGTTATGCGTTCCAACAAGGATTGTTTAAAAATTTATCTAAGAAAGATCAGGCCGTAATTGATGACGTCATGATGCTCACTGATGTGGCGCGTTATCGTCATAAACAATTCAGAACCATTAGTGGAGGAGAGAAGCAGCGGGTTTTACTAGCAAAAGCGTTAGCGCAACAGCCAGATATTCTCCTTCTGGACGAGCCAACGAACCATCTTGATGTTAAACACTCTTTTCATATGCTTAATTTATTAAAAGAGCGGCAGCTCACCCATGGTTTAACTGTCTTTGCTATTCTTCACGATTTAAATGTGGCGGCCCTCTATGCAGATAGAGTGGGTCTTCTTCATGAAGGACGTCTACGTAAAGTAGGAAGTGTTGATATTTTAAAGCAAGAAGACGAGTTGCGAGCAGTTTATAACGTGGAGGTAAAGGCACAAGCCCATCCCACACTAGCGAAACCACAATTATTAATGACACCAGCCAGCAAAAAAGAAGGACATGACGTAAATCCTCTTGAAACGATGATGAAGGTAGCAAAAGACGACAAAGCGATTCATATTCAGGTTGAGCAGCCGCTACGAACCATTTCTAATGGCGTAGTCGGTGAAGGAATTCGCTGGGCAACGGACTTTTGTAATTTTCATGTGGAAAAAAATTATCATTGCAGTACGCCAGCGGACGATGTTAAGCGCTGGATGACTGAACGACACATCTCTTATGAAAATGCTGTCGGAATGATGACAGCTGTTCGCTTGAAAGACGCTGTTTGGATAAATAAAGTTTATGAAGGTATCGCTATTCGCGTGATGGTCACAGCAGGTGTGAGTAATGCTGTGGATATTGTTTCCCACGAACGTGATGATAAAATCAGTCAAATTGGCACGATTAATACGATGGTTTTTCTAAATCGACATTTTACTGATGGCGCACTTGTTAATGCATGTTTATCAGCTACAGAAGCTAAAACAAAAGCCCTTTATGATGCCAATGTGAAGGATGCTTATACAGGTACAATTGCCACAGGAACGTCAACGGACAGTTTACTCATTGCTACGACACAACGGGGTGAGCAAACACCATATGCTGGTTCTGGGACACCAGAAGGAAAAGCGATCGGTTCCGTTGTATATGAGGCGACGACAAAAGCGTTAGCTTATTATTTAGACAAAGGTGAACACGTATAATGGATATGGTTGTTCCTCTTATCATCCTTATAGTGATAGGGGCTATCGTGCTCGACCTCATGCTGGGCGATCCTAGGTGGCTCCCCCATCCAGTCATAGGTATCGGGCGTCTTATTCGTTTTTTCGATAAACGGTGGAATCGAGGCCCAGTACACATAAAAAAGCGAAACGGCGTTTTCTTGACATTAGTCATCGTTTTAATCGTATTTTTAATAACATCAGCTGTTACAGTTAGTCTTTATAAACTTCATCCTGTAGCAGGTACACTCGGGCAACTATACATGATCTCTACGACAATCGCCATTAAAGGGCTGAGACAAGCGGCGCGCGATATTGTGAAACCATTGACCACAGGTGACTTAAGTGAGGCGCGTCTAAAGTTAAGTACGATCGTAGGGAGAGATACAGCCGACCTTAATGAGGAAGAGATCGTCAGGGGGACGGTGGAAACAGTTGCGGAAAACACGACTGATGCGATTACAGCTCCAATTTTTTGGGCATTTATTGGCGGTGCACCGCTCGCTATGACTTATCGGGCGATAAATACATTAGACTCAATGGTTGGCTACAAAAATAATACATACAAAGATTTTGGCAGGTCTTCTGCTAGACTTGATGATGTGGTTAATTGGTTGCCTGCCCGAATAACAGCTCTCACGTTATGGCTTGGTGGTTTTTTTGTAAAAGGTATACGCCTGCGTCATGCATGGCAGCTGACACGTCGGGATGCCCCTAAACATCCAAGTCCAAATAGCGGCTGGACAGAAGCGATGATGGCTGCATTACTAGGTGTTCAGTTAGGTGGACGGAATACTTACAGCGGACAAGTATCGGACAGGGCAAGGATGGGTGTACCTTTTGAACAACTTCATTGTCACCACATCTTATTAGCTTTACGTTGCATGCGTGGTGGTTGGGTTATTTTTACGCTGTTAATGTCAGGGATATGGCTACTCCTTCATTTTTAAACGAAAGGACGAAACAATATGAATTGGCCAAAGCATGGTGGACAGCCGGCAAAGGTTGGGCGTCAGTTTAACAGTAAAGAAACGAATAGGAGCGATTGGATTGATTTCAGTGCGAATATTCACCCGTTCGGGCCGCCGAATTGGATTAAAGCGATAGTGGCCGATAGTATGGCCGCTATTTCAGTTTATCCAGATCCAGAGTATGAAGAAGCAAGTAGACGATTAGCAGAATTAAATGACGTGTCACCCGAACAAGTACTCGTGACAAATGGCGGGGCAGAAGCGATTTTTATGACAGCCAAGTTGTTTGAGGGGAAGCGAGCGCTCATCGTTCAGCCGACGTTTGGGGAGTATGAGCAGGCATGTCTTCATTATCGAGTGGAGACGAGGGATGTGTTTTATGACAATGGCTTTCGTGTTCCATTGAAGGAACTAGAGAGTCAGATGGCATGGGCTGATGTGGTATATATATGTCGGCCAAATAATCCTTCTGGGACAGTCATTTTAGAGCGAGACATCCGCGTTTTATTGGCACGTTGTGAAGAGACAAAGACATTCCTAGTAGTGGATGAGGCGTTCGCTGACTTTGTGCCAGGAACAGACGCCACTTTAACTCGGATGCTTTCACAGTTTAATTCGCTCATTTTATTACGATCGCTGACGAAAATGTATAGTATTCCTGGACTTCGTATTGGCTATCTGTTAGCTTCATCGACCATAACAGCAAAATTAAGATGTTGGCAGGTGCCGTGGAGTGTGAACGGGATTGCTGGAGAAGTGGTGAAAGCTCTTCCTACAGATGACCCATTTGTCAGGGAGGCACGGACATTCGTTAAGGAAGAGTTAGTGAGAGTGAGAGAGAGGCTAACGGAGCTACGTTTTTATGTATCGCCGTCACAAGTGAATTTCTTTCTTTTATATGATTTGGAGGCGCCAGATAAGACGGAAGAGTTATTCGCATTTTTAGCAAAAAATAGTATCATTGCCCGTCATACCCACAATTTTAAAGGGCTTAACGGCCAATATTTGCGCTTTGCCGTCAAGTCAGCAGAGGATAATGACAAGCTGTTGGCGTGCTTGGCAGCTTGGAGGCATCACGTATGATCGTCTTTATTTCCGGTGGCGCTCGATCAGGAAAAAGTCGGTTTGCTGAAGCGATGACGTGTGACTGTTATGACGAAAGCCGGCGGCAGGGAAGCGGTGGGAAATTAATTTATGTGGCCACAGCTCGTCATACAGATCTTGAAATGACTGAACGAATCAACCGTCACAGGCATGAACGAGAAGAGGCATGGCAGACAGTAGAGGAGCCGCTAGATTTATTAGCTACTGTGATGACGGCGGGGGACGGGGATGTGATACTTATGGATTGCTTGACCGTGTGGCTAAATAACCGCTTATTTGATAGCAATTGGAACGGTGAGAATGCCCTGTTGCATGAATTAAGTGAGATCATGTCACAAGCAGATATGAAAAAATTGCAGCTCATCTTCGTGTCAAATGATGTGAATGAAGGTATTCCTGTTGATAATGAGCTTGTCACATCTTACATAGCAACATTAGAACGTGTTCATCGCTTTGTTGTGAGCCAAGCAGATCACGTTTATCAAGTGGTAGCAGGCATTCCTATTCAGTGGAAGGGGGAAGGTACATGAAAAATGTGCTATATGGTTTTTTGCTGGCGATGCAATTTTTAACCCGTATTCCAGTGCCGATTGAATGTCCGTGGACAATTAAGACGAGCCGGTGGGCGATTCGATTTTATCCAATCGTAGGCCTCGTAATGGGAGCGGTGTTAGTGGCGGTTGGCTCGATTCTTGCGCCAATCCTACCTGCTGGCCTGCTGGCGCTTGTCCTTGTGTCACTTTGGGTGTGGTTGACAGGCGGCTTGCACCTTGACGGGGTAATGGATGTGGCAGATGCTGTCGGTTCAAATGCCCCATTAGAGAAAAAATGGACGATTATGAAAGACCCCCATGTGGGAAGCTTCGGTATCATGACATTGGTTTTCTTACTTGGATGGAAAACGATGCTCATTTATTTACTTCTTACTCAAGCAGATTGGCACGTCATTATTCCATTTATGTTAAGCGTTGCTTCAGCCCGTTTAAGTGCAGTAGGCTTGCTCATTTTTTTACCCGCAGCAAAAAAAGAAGGTCTTGCTTGGCATTGGAAAAAGAATTTAAACTGGCTCGATAGTGTTTGGGCGGGGATACCTATCGTGTTAGTGATCGGCTTTTTTCCTCATCTTATTTGGTTTGTCATCTTATTTTTACTCATGACAGGGCTGTACGGTTTCTGGCTCATGCGTACCTTTAAAGGTGTTAATGGCGATCTAACAGGTGCAGCCATTGAAGGGAGCGAATTATGGGGACTACTGTTAATCTGGATCTTTACCTCATTCGTCATGGGGTGACGCAGTGGAATGTGGAAAAGCGTTATTTAGGACACAGTGATGAACCGCTTCTCCATGACTCGCTTGAAAACCTTCAGAAATTGAGAGCGTTTGTTGCGAGGTTAGAAGCACCGTTACTAATATCAAGTGATTTGAGGCGGTGTCAGGAGACGGTGGCTTATCTGTTGCCTCATCATCACTATATCGTGGAGCCACGGCTAAGAGAATTTAATTTCGGTGACTGGGAAGGAAAAACGTATAACGATTTGAAGGATGTCACTGCTTATAGACAGTGGATTGATAACTGGGAAAAAGAAAGTGTCCCAGGAGGGGAATCTGGTCAAGCATTCTCCCGCCGAGTGAGTGAATGGTTAATGGAAGACCTACCCAAGTTAGTTGTTGACGAGAACTGGAGGACTGGTACGAAATCGTGTGTGATCGTCACGCATGGCGGTGTGATTCGATATTTAATTCAAGTTTTAACAAAGGATAAAGACGCCTTTTGGCGATGGCGTATCTCTCATGGTGAAGCAGTTAAATTATCTTGCATTTATGACAGGGGGGAATGGCAATGCAACTCATTATCGGTGGTGCCTACTCAGGAAAACGACAAGCAGTGAGAAAACTATATCCTTCGAAAAAAATAAGTTGGGTGTCGGCATATGAAGGGATACAGTTAGGTCATTGGCAAAACATGTGGGAAGAAAAGACGCTTCTCGTCCTTGAAGGGTGGGAAGTGTGGTTAAGGGATGAAATAGAGGGTGGAAGGTGTCAATTAGACGTCATTCGAGAGGGCTATCGTCATACGCTTGAAGCTGTGTGTTCAGAGGAAAACCGCCGAAATGAACACGCGGTTGTGATCATGCTTGAAATGGGACGGGGGATTGTTCCTATTGCGGAAGCTGATCGATCTTTACGTGATGTATGCGGTTGGCTGCAGCAGGACGCGGCAACACTAGCCGCCGACGTCACGTACGTGTGGCACGGGCTTGAGAAAAAGATAAAATAAGAATAGACAAGCATATACATAGAGCAGGCAACTCAGAGAGGAAAGTCGGGCTGAGTGACGCAACCGGAGTAAACTGAGGCCACTCAGAGAGGAAAGTCGGGCTGAGTGACGCAACCGGAGTAAACTGAGGCCACTCAGAGAGGAAAGTCGGGCTGAGTGGCGTAACTTGAGTAAACCGCCGCCACTCAGAGAGGAAAGTCGGGCTGAGTGACGCAACCGGAGTAAACTGAGGCCACTCAGAGAGGAAAGTTGAGCTAAGTGACGCAATCCGAGTAAACTGAGGCCACTCAGAGAGGAAAGTTGAGCTGAGTGACGCAACTGGAGAAACCGCCGCCACTCAGAGAGGAAAGTTGAGCTGAGTGGCGTAACTTGAGTAAACTCACGCCACTTAGAGAGGAAAGTTGAGCTGAGTGGCGTAACTGGAGTAAACCGCCGCCACTCAGAGAGGAAAGTCGAGCTGAGTGGCGTAACTGGAGTAAACTGCCGCCACTCAGAGAGGAAAGTCGAGCTGAGTGGCGTAACTGGAGCAAACTGAGGCCACTCAGAAAGAAAAGTCGAGCTGAGTGACGCAATCCGAGTAAATTGCCGCCACTCAGAGAGGAAAGTTGAGCTGAGTGACGCAACCGGAGTAAACCGACGTCACTCAGAGAAGAAAGTCGAGCTGAGAGACGCAATCCGAGTAAACCCACGCCACTCAGAGAAGAAAGTCGAGCTGAGAGACGCAATCCGAGCAAACTGAGGCAACTCAGAGAGGAAAATCGAGCTGAGTGACGCAACCGGAGTAAACCGCCGCCACTCAGAGAGGAAAAAGTTTTACCAAGTCACTTGTCTTTTTAATAATCAGCTAGCCCATATAATAGGGTATCTGAACATTTGCCTCCCTAATCAGTCAATTTTTTTAAGATTCTATTGATTGTACGTGTTGCAAATGTTCTGCCACACCATTCATAGACATCATTAGCCTGTAATTTTCTGTTGGGAAATAACATTTGAAAGTTCCTTATTTCCCTTACTAATGCGCTACTGTTTTTCTCAACTTGTCCACATCCATGGCATTTTATCATTCGTTGCGATATTTTATGCATTAAGTGGAGGCAATCAGGACAAAAAATTCCTTTCATTAATTCGTCAAAAGTGTAATCTGGTACGCGCAAAAAGCGTAGAGGGAGCGCTTGGTGTTGTTCCAGCAGTTTGTCAGCTAACGTGCGAGAAAATGTGGTTAAGGGACCAGAGTTTGAATTAATCTTTCGCAAAAATGCTGGGATTTGACTAGAGAGTAAAATTGGAAGGTCTGGAGGGAGATTAAAGAGTGTGAATTCCTTATTAGGGAAAACTACAAAGGATTTCACAATATATCTGGGCAGATGTAACGATTGGAGTAATTGGCGGAAAATGCCTTCTGTGCGCTGCAATTGCACAATTGGGGATTTTATTTCTCGGCCGTTAGCGTGGAGCCAGGTGCCTTCAGCTTCTATCACATATTCACCTGAATAATTCTTAACTTCGAATAGATAGATGGTTTCATTGATGATCAAGACTGTGTCCAGTTGGATGAATGATTGTCCCGCAGTTAACTGTAAATCAGCAATCGTAAGTGACTCAGCCGTTAATTTGGCTAGTTGCTTGTCGAACAATCTTTCTCCTTCAAAACCTTTCGATAAATAGTTAAGCTGATTTTCATCTACTTTCTTACTTGGGAGTCGAGGTTTTAACAACTGATAATACTCAAGTTCCAAAGATTTTTTCCGTTCTTTAACAATCAAACACATCATCTCTTTCATTAATTAAGATAATAATCGTATTTTAATAATAAAACAAGCTTACATTATAAATCTCTTTTTTTCCCCTTTACAACGATTTCTCCATTATGTTTCAAAGCCCTTTATCTATATTCAATCATCCCGCTAATCACTCTATCGTGCTCAATCCATTGTTCCAGCATTTGATTAAATAAAAGCGGGTTGGCTAACGAACATCCATGGCCAATTTTAGGGATAATTACACCTCGGCAATTGGCATTGCTGTTAACGATGTTTTTCATTGAATCTCTCATGATCCGCTTCTCCTTCGCCCCAACAGTAACTAATAAGTTACTGCTGACTTTATCAAAATTAGAGGGCAGAGAGAATGACATATTTTCGTTCATTAGTTGAGTGAACGTCTCCTTTTTAATACGACAGCTCTCATCATAATACGTGTTCCAATAGTCTTCTTTTATGTACATCGATTTTGCCTGTATCTTAGAAAATGATCTACTTTTCATAAGCGGATAAGCTAAACCCATTGTTTTAGTTAATGTTTTAGCGAATGGAATCGATTTTACGAGGGCACTGTTAATCATGGCGAAGTCGATGGAATGGGGACGTTGACCGAGCATGGCCACTAATACTTGTGCACCTAATGAAAAACCTACGACGGCGACTGTATCGTGTTGCCGCTTCTGTTCAATTAAGTCATTGATTTGTTCCGCAGCGCCTGCTATCGTAAACGGTGATTCATTAATGCTACGGCCTTGCCCCGGTATATCTGGAACTAAACAGTGAAAGTTTGGAGAAAAATAAGTGACTTGCTCGTCCCACATCCACCCGCTCAGCCCACCTCCGTGAAGAAATACTATTAATGGTGATTGCTGCTGTCCATATTCTTTATAATGTAATACCATCTTTTCCCCCTCAGTTAAGCCCTCATCATAGTAAAATAGTTGGAATTCATAAAAGGAAAATATCAACCTTCATCTATCGCTCTCTCCTCCGTATGTGTTGCTGATTAATTTTCCCATCTGCCCTTTAAGAGTTATTTATCTTAAAATTGGAAAGGTTAAAAGATAAATAGGCCACCCATTATTTCCCCTTTTCAAAAATAAGGTTATAACTGTCTAAATGAGAAAGGCCAGAGGTGGCAACTAATGATTTAGAGGAGTGTCATCAGTGACGAAGCGATTGACGATCTTATTAATAAGTTTATGTTTACTACCTGTATCAGAGGTGTTTGCTCATGTGAAATGGTTTACAGAAGCTGAGCCAAAACGGGCTGCAATCGAAACGATCATCACACCACATTTTATCACATTGGCCTTTCTCACCGCCATCATTGTGGCGGTTTTGCCGCGAATCGTCCCAGTTATGTTGACAGTCCCTTTATTTAAGCATACTGAAGACTTTTTGGGGAATTTCCGCTCTTATACCTACTATCTTATTAAATACGGGGCAGCTTTAGCCGTCTTTATTCAAGTGATAACTGGGGGATTATTTGCTCCCGAGTTATTGGCTCCAAGCGATGTGTGGGCCGTGTTACCATGGGCAGCGGTTGTCCTACTAGTCATTCCAAGTCTTTGGACAACACGAGTAGCTGCGGGCATATTGTTAGTTTTATTTAGCTTGACTGCTTGGGAGTATGGCCTGTTTCATATGCTTGACTATGCCTTTTACTTAGCTGTCATCTTCATCTTATTTTTTCACAAAACAGCATGGCAAAAATGGGGATTTCCCCTCCTTTATCTTGCCACAGGGTTATCTTTATGCTGGGTAGCGGCTGAAAAATGGGTGTATCCTGCGATGGCAACGGATGTCATCCTCAATCATGGGGTCCCTACATTCGGTTTTTCACCAGTAACATTCGTCGTCCTCACAGCTTTTATTGAGTTTGTGGTCGGGTACTTGCTTGTGGTCGGTTTACTTAACCGACTTCTTGCTCTCGTGCTCACCCTCATTTTCATTAGTACGACCTTCCTGTTCGGCCTGACAGAAATTATTGGGCACTTTATGATACATATTATTTTAGTTACCTTTATAATTGAAGGGGTATCCTTTTATCGGCCGCCGGTGGATATGCACAATACTTCACTCGAAAAAATTATTTTTGTCTTTCTAAACTTCTTATTTGTTCTGGCGACGATTCTTTTAATTTATTACAGATTTGCTTAATTGGAGGCATCTATGTTATCAGCTGAAGTAGCTCAAAATATTGTCAGGCGCACGATGGACATTTTAGATTACAACATTAACGTGATGGACGAGCATGGTGTTATCATCGGTTCAGGAGAAACAGAGCGGATTGGTACGGTTCATGAGGTGGCGAAGCATATTCAATTTAAAAAAGAAAGCATTGAAATTACAGTGACTGATGAACAAAAGTGGCACGGAGTAAAACAAGGGATTAATTTGCCTGTTTATTTTCGGGGAGATATTGTCGGGACCGTGGGGATTACTGGTCCGCCAAATGAGGTAAAAGGTTATGGAGAGCTTGTGAAAATGACAGCTGAAATGATTATTGAACAGGCATTTTTACTAAAACAGATGCAATATGATGAGCGATTGACGCGAGAGTTTGTTAATCAGTGGGTGTCAGGAGAAGGTATTTTAGATAACAATTTCATAGAAAAAGCGGATATGCTTTCAATTGATTTAGTCAAAACCCGTGGCATCATTTTAATCTCGCACAATGGGGGGACATATGAAAACAAACGGCATGAACTAGACAAGCTCGAAAAAGCGCTAAAGCCATTACTGCACAAACAAGATTTGCTCAGTCTCATAAAGGATACGATTGTAGTCGTTAAAACGGCGAAAACAGATCGTGATCTGTTAAATACAGCTAAAGGGTGGGCTGACTATTTTAGTGGCCAGCCGCTTAGGCTTACAACAGGGCTTATTTATGACAGCTATTCGCACATCGCTTACTCTTATGAACAAGCAGTAAAAACAATGGAAATGAGCTTACTCATGAGAAGTGATGAGAACGTTATCGCTTACAAAACGAAGACAGTGGATGTCTTGTTCTATCACCTTTTAACCCATGAATCTATTAAACGTTTGCCTGTAGATAAACCACTATTGACACAAGATCAGCATGCGGATCTATTAGTAACTTTGGAAACGTTTATTAAGCATGACGGATCCATTACCCACACTGCAAAAGCATTGTTTATTCATCGAAACACGCTCCATTATCGCTTAGATAAAATATATGAACTGACAGGAAAGCATCCGCAGCGACTCGTAGATCTCTTCTATCTTTATGTGAGCTGTGTGTTAAAAAACACCTTTTCATAGACGTTAATGCACAAAAAAAATGAAGAGAATCCGTTTACATTTGAGCATATGCACAATGAAACTGTCGATTAAAACGCTTACAATGACATTAATACTAAACGGAGGAGTGAGATCATGCCAGTCAGTGCATTAGGAGCTATTATTGCGTTAGTCATATCTATTATTCTTATTTTACGAAAAGTCCCCCCTGTTTATGCACTCGTTGCAGGAGCCTTAATTGGTGGGCTCGCAGGTGGAGCGGGTTTAACAGAAACGGTTGATCTTATGATGGGAGGGGCGCAAGGAATTATTCCAGCAGTCCTTAGAATTTTGGCTGCCGGAATATTAGCCGGTGTACTCATTGAATCTGGGGCAGCGGCATCCATCGCCAAGGGAGTCGTTACAAAACTCGGTGAAAAGAAAGCGTTACTCGCCTTAGTATTGGCGACGATGTTGCTAACTGCTGTAGGTGTATTTGTGGATGTAGCCGTCATTACCGTGGCGCCGATTGCCTTAGCGATTGCTTATACGGCAGGATTATCTCGAACTGCCATTTTATTAGCTATGGTTGGTGGGGGGAAAGCAGGTAATATTATGTCTCCTAACCCTAATACAATCGCTATTTCAGAATCCTTTAATGTACCGTTGACCTCTGTTATGGCGGCGGGAATCATTCCAGCTATTTTCGGAGTGGCTGTTACTTATATTTTAGCGAAACGATTAGTTGCTAAAGGGACAATGATCAAAGCAGAAGACATTGAACAATCTTCAGAAAAGGATCATCCACCATTATTAGCAGCTATTGTGGCACCGCTTACAGCTATTCTCTTACTCGTACTTAGACCAACAGCTGGCATCGAAGTCGATCCGATGATAGCCTTGCCTGTAGGCGGAATTGCAGGCGCTCTCGCAATGGGGAAAATAAAGCAATTAAATGCATTCGTCATTACAGGTTTAGGAAAAATGTCAGCGGTAGCTGTTTTATTGCTAGGGACTGGAACGTTAGCCGGAATTATTTCTAACTCAGGATTACAATATGTCTTAATCGATGCTATTGAATTTGTAGGTTTGCCAAGCTATGCACTGGCACCTGCTTCAGGTATTTTCATGTCGGGTGCCACAGCTTCGACTACAGCTGGAGCAGTTGTAGCAAGTGAAGTATTTAGTGGCACGTTATTAGAATTGGGTGTAGCCGGACTCGCTGGTGCTGCAATGATACATGCGGGAGCAACAGTGCTTGACCATATGCCGCACGGCAGCTTCTTCCACGCTACAGCAGGCAGTGTCCTCATGGGCATTCAAGAACGCCTAAAGCTTATTCCTTACGAGTCACTCGTTGGTTTGACGCTTGCCCTTATATCGACATTACTTTTCGGCGTATTCCAACTATTTTAAAGAGGGAGGAATTTAAAATGAAAATTATCGTGGCGCCCGATTCATTTAAAGAAACGCTAACAGCCCAGCAAGTGGCCAATGCGATAAAGACTGGACTGCAAAAAATTTGGCATGATGCGAATATCGTGACGTGTCCGATGGCAGACGGTGGAGAAGGAACTGTCCAATCCTTAATAGATGCTACAGGTGGACGATTAGTGACGAAAATAGTTGAGGATCCATTAGGACGGAAGGTCGAAGCTAGTTTCGGTATTCTCGGTGATCATCAAACAGCCGTCATCGAAATGGCATCAGCATCTGGCATTCATCACGTGCCAAATGCATTAAAGGACCCAAAAATAACGAGCTCTTATGGGACTGGTCAGCTCATTCAAGGAGCCCTTGACCTTGGCATCAAAAAGCTTATTATCGGTATCGGTGGCAGTGCAACAAATGATGGTGGAGCAGGTATGTTTCAAGCTCTTGGTGGCTCTTTAATGGATATTGATGGAAACGAGTTGAAGCAAGGCGGAATCAACTTGCAACAATTAGCGGCAATTAATATGAGTGGCTTAGATCCGCGGCTTAACGATGTAACAATACGCGTAGCCTGCGATGTGGATAACCCACTAACAGGACCAAATGGCGCCTCAGCAATTTATGGTCCACAAAAGGGAGCAACAGCTGATGACATAAAGAAGCTTGATGCAGCGCTTCACCATTATGCGCAAGTGATTGAAAGAGACCTCGGTCATCACGTGGATGAGGTCCAAGGTGCTGGAGCCGCTGGCGGTCTCGGGGCAGCCTTCCTTGCCTTCTTTCCAGCATCCTTAGAAAAAGGGGGAGAAATTGTGTCTGATGTGACAGGTCTTGAAGCCTATATTGAACACGCTGACCTCGTCATAACGGGAGAAGGCGGTATTAATCACCAGACCCAACATGGGAAAACCCCTGTTCACGTGGCACGTATTGCCAAAAAATATCATCTTCCTGTTATCGCCATATGTGGAAGCATTGGTGAAGGTTATGAATCTGTCTATCATGAAGGCATTGACGCTGTTTTCAGCTCACTATCCAATATCGTCACTTTTGACGATTTAAAGGGCGTATCACATGAATATCTTGAACAAACAGCAGAAAACATCGCCCGATTATGGAAGCTTGGAGAAAATAATAAGTGATGCTTTTAAACTGATGAGAATACGATCTCATCAGTTTTTGCATACATTACCATTGAAAAAATGCATCATGCCGCTTTTAACTAGCGTTCTTTTCTTTTCGTAAACTTATTGTTTTAATTAAATTAAATTTGATTAATAGGAACGGTTGTTCTATAATGGTTGAGTTGTAATGGAGGTGTGTTTTATGAGACCTAATCTAACAAAAGATATTAGTATAGATAGTTTTAGAGATTACTATTGGTTAAAAGAAGAATTACAATCATTTTGTAGGGAAAATGAAATAAGTGCTTCTGGTTCTAAAATAGATATTTCCGATAGAAATAGAAACATTTCTTCTGACGGGAGAGATAAAGAAGCCTATCAGAAATTCAAGAGTAAATAAAAAAATAGAGCCACAAACAGATTTAAGTCTGGATACAGTCATTACAGAAAATCATCGTTGTAGTCAAGATGTAAGGGCGTTTTTTAAGACAGTAATCCCGAAATTTCACTTTTCGACCTATATTCAAAACTATTTTAAAAACAACATTGGACGGACTTATCGTGACGTTGTAGACGCTTGGTATGAGGAAGAAGAACGCAAAAAAGCCCCTTCTTACAAGAAAAAAATTGCACCTCAATTCGAATATAACCAATTCATTCGTGATTTTTTTGCAGACCCTAAAAATCAAGGGAAAAGTCGTGAAGAAGCGATAGAAGCATGGAATAAAATCAAGAAACTCCCTGGAAGTAACAAATATGAATCCAATAATTAACCTTTTAGAACGCCTTAACATGTCTATTGTAAGTGATTTGATTTTCGGCAAGCAGAGACAAGCATTTGTTTGATTCGTTCCTCAAATGCTATTTGTTTGCTCAATTCAAGTCAACGAACTCAATTTAGGTAGTTATCCAAGTATTTATTAGTTGCTACTCCTTGAAAATGCGCCATCCAAGTTTATAAGCGACTATGGAAGTTGTTAACGTGTTGAATATGGTAGATTCCTTCTTCACACGCTGTTTTTGTTGATGATCAGCTGCAAGTGATCATATCTTGAGCGTATAGTGTTTCCTTCTGTTATTAATTAAAGGCTCGTAGAAACGCTGCATTTGTGAAGGAGACTGAAACAAGGAACATTTATTGAATAAGAAGACCACGGGACATGTTTAGCTTAAAATGTAATGCCGATCTTCACATAAATGGGCTGAAAAGAGTGGGGTAATGATCACTGTGAAATAACTTGACAATTTTAACAGTGGACGTAGATGTCTGACGACTATTTCGTTATAATAGTACTAATCAATTTATACAACCATAGCTTTACTTACAAAGCTTGCGACATGATACTCAGAAAATATGTCATTCAAGAGAGTCATCTCCGGTGAAGGCATGAATATACGTTGAAGATTGATGATGACGAACGTCTTTGGCAACAGGCCAGAGACGTTTCATTAAAAAGGGGCGTTAGAAATGGCAGAAAAAAAAGACTTAATTAATCGCATACACGTAGCAAATAAAGTAGCACCAGCAGACTTAGTTATAAAAAATGGTAAAATCGTTAATGTTTTCACATTGGAAATTGAAGAAGGCGACGTAGCCATATACAACGGGATGATTGTCGGAATAGGGAACTATGAAGGAAAAAAAGAAATTGATGCAAAAGGAAAGTATGTTGTACCTGGATTAATAGATGGGCATGTCCACATTGAATCTTCTATGGTTCCTCCCCATAAATTTTCCGATATTGTGATCCCACATGGTGTGACAACGGTCATTACTGATCCCCATGAGATTGCAAATGTTACAGGAACTGATGGTATACAATTTATGCTTGAAGACTCAGAAGGGGTGCCTTTAGACGTTTTGTTTATGTTACCTTCATGTGTGCCAGCAACACCGTTTGAACATTCAGGAGCCACACTTACAGCAGAAGATTTAGCCCCATTTTATGATCATGAGCGTGTGTTAGGATTAGCGGAAGTCATGGATTATCCCTCGACAGCCGCTGGAGTCCCAGACATGATGGCAAAGCTTCATGACGCCCTAAGTAAGGAAAAGCTTATTGATGGACATGGAGCAGGACTCGATGCTGAAGCTATGAATGTATATGGGACAGCTAGAATTACAACGGATCATGAATGTACGACAGCTGAGGAAGCAGCTGAGCGGATAAAAAAAGGCCTTTATGTCCTTATAAGAGAAGGATCTGCTGCAAAGGATTTACAAGCGCTTATACCGCAAGTGAACGTTACTAACGCTCGCCGTTTCTTATTTTGCACCGATGACAAGCACCTTGATGAGTTGATGGCAGAAGGGAGCATTGATGCGAATATCCGTTTAGCAGTAAAACATGGTCTCGATCCACTTCTCGCTATCCAGCTTGCTACGTTAAACGCTGCAGAATGTTACGGTTTAAAAACGAAGGGGGCAGTAGCACCAGGTTATTTAGCTGATCTCTTATTAGTTAATGATCTAGACTCATTCACAATTTCACATGTCTTCAAAAATGGAGAATTGGTAGCTGAAGATGGTAAGACATTACCGGAGGATGTGGAGGAACGTCATCTGCCAGAAAATTTAACTCATACTGTTAACACGCCCGAGGTTACCTTAGAAAAACTAGCGATTCCTGCATCCAGTTTAGGTCAGGCATATGCCATTAAACTACAGCCAAACAGCCTCGTAACGGAAAAAATAATTGTGGAGCCGCCTCAGTATAATGGGAGCTTTATTAGCTCGCCTGCGGATGGTCTGCTAAAATTGGCAGTTATTGAACGCCATCATCAAACAGGGAATATTGGGTTGGGCTTTATTCAGGGGTTAGGGCTTAAAGAAGGTGCCATAGCCTTAACAGTTGCTCACGATTCACATAACCTTGTCGTAGCGGGAGCCGATGACAAAGATATGTTAAAAGCGATTAACGAAGTTGAAAAAATGAAGGGCGGTATGGTCATTGTCAAGCACGGGGAACCGATTGCTTCATTACCATTAACAATTGCAGGTCTTATGTCGGCAAGTGCGATAGAAGAGACATTAGCCAAAATGAAAGGCGTAGATGAAGCTTTAGTAGAGCTAGGCTTTATAGGGAATTTTAATCCGTTCTCTGCCTTATCATTCATGTGTCTACCTGTTATTCCTCAATTGAAATTGACAGACATGGGCTACTTTGATTGCACATTAGGTACCCACTTAAACATTGCAGTCGAAAAGTGATGATGAGTATAAGAAAAGGCCGTTTTTTCAAATAATACGAACCTTCAATCAGTGGGAATTTTCGTTCTTCTTCCACTGATAAGGAACACAAGCTAACGTCTTCGCGTCCTGCGAAAACGCTTGTGTGACCAACATCCTGTTGGCCCGAGTTAATCAGGTCATTAGCACCTTTCTCTCCCGGCTAAATAGAGTTAGCTCTCCACTCTATTATGAGCCGGGAGCTTTACGGACGGTTGTTATCTGTGGTAAATTAGCGAGCTAATTAAACCATTAACAAATTAGGATAGAGATTTAAACGCACTGACTGAAGTATCGGCTAAAGAAGATACTTCACTGGGCGCTGAAGCAAGTAACACAAATAGAAAAAGCACCCGGATGTCGGGTGCCTTTTTCTATTAAGCTACGATTGGAGCTTGTCTTGTATGTGTGGAATCAAATTGTTCAGTTTGTGCCGTTAGAGAAAGGGCACCTCCAACAAGAACCACAACAGTTAATAATACAGCTAATTTCTTTTTCATGTTAATCTCTCCTCACATAAGATTTTTTGTAAACATCGACTTCCATGCGCAAATATTCATTTGCTTTTTTATACTGCCTTTTTTTAGAATAATACTGACTAAAGTCAGTAACGGCATCTTCAACAAATCGCCAAAGTTTATTATTGTAAAGGTAACTTAAAGCTTTGTCAGTTTTTTCTTCATAAGCTTTTTCATTACCGAGTGCGTAGTCTAACTTTGCTTCATAAACGAGTAATTGGTAATAATGGTGTTCAGAGAAGCAGTAGTCATCAGCTTTATTTAAATATTCGCGCATCTCATGATATTTCCCCGCTAATAAATGTGTTTGAACTAACCAGTGATATGAATAGTAGCTATGGTTAGGCACGAAATTGCCATTGTTCTTCTTAATCTCTCGTTCTCTTATAGCAAGACTTTGTTTAAAAGATGCAATACTAGAAAGATAATCTTTTTCATCCACCTGAAGCATGCCGAGTGTATGTAGTAAATCCGCTTCTTCTCTCACATAATTGTGATCACGGGCAATCGACAATCCTTTATTTAGCGCATGATGTGCTTGATCATATTCTTTCAATTCTATCAAAATCTGTCCTTTTACCGTGTGGCAATCGATTGTTTTAGAAATCTGATTGACATTCTCAAAAATTTCCTTCGCTTCATTGATATAAAATAAAGCACGATAATAATCATTCATTACATAAAAAAGTTGAGCACAGTTGAATTTCGTTTTAGCTGTATCCATATCACGAGAAACATGTTTTAAAGCATTTAAATAATAATAATAGCTTTTAGAGTAGTCCCCGCTTAAATAATACTTAAGCCCATTAATAAAATGGTAATGAAAACGCGTTGATTTTGATAGATTCTTTTCATCAAAATCTTCCATGTAAAAAGAAATATGTTTGTAAATGCTATCTGCTTCTTCTAGATCAAATCTTCTTAAAGCGTGGTTACATTGGATTAAAAGGTATTGTAATTCTTGCTCTAACGACGGAATAAATGCAAAATCTTGTTCATGTTTAGTGTGAAAAGCTTCTGCATCAGCTAAAGAGCTCTCTAACGAAAGTTGGTAAGCACCTAATAATTTTTCCACTCGCATAGAGTAATGATCATGATGGGTGAAGTAATCGGTAGGAACTTTTAAACGCAACGCTAGCAACCTTAGTATATCGTAGGAGGCGTCATATCGTCCACTTTCTATATTACTATAATGAGAAGGTGAGACGATGCCTTTACACAAATCTGTCTGTGTAAGTCCCTTTAATTGCCGATAAAACCTAATTCTTTTGCCAATATCCAATAAAATCCCCTCCTAACGTTGTTTAATGATATGTTTTCACACGAAACTTTTGGTAGTATTAAAATTTGTTAACAATTGCTTTGTTGAATCTAGCGGCAGCTTCAGCTGGTGAGGATGCCCCGGCTATGGCCGAAATGACAGACACGCCGTTGGCACCTGCTGCTAGTATAGGAGGAGTGTTATCAGCTGTGATGCCACCTATGGCAACGATAGGAATAGTCAACCCTCTTTGCCGGAATTCTTTAATTCTCTCAGGTCCACATACGTCATCTGCATCATCTTTTGAAGAGGTCTCATACATAGGACCAGTCCCAATATAGGTTGCCCCGTCTTTTATGGCTTGTTTTGCATCGGCTAACGTGTTGGCAGATACACCAAGAATCTTGTCTCTCCCAATTTTCTCTCGAACGGAAGCGGCGCTTTCATCACCTTGTCCCACATGGATGCCATCTGCATTAAGCTTAATAGCCAATGCTACATCGTCATTAATAATAAAGGGGATGTGATGTTCTTGGCAAATCGCTTGTAATTCACAGGCTAATGCCAGTTTTTTGTCCCCAGTCAGACTGTTTGTACCTTTTTCGCGAAATTGAAACATTGTAATACCACCTGAAATCGCTTCTCGTAAAATTGTTGGAAGTGGACGATTCACATTCGTGCTACCGCAAATGAAATAAAGACGTAAGCGAGAATTGACGTCATCTTGTGTGTACACGCTCATTCAGTGATCACCTCCAATTCATGTAATGGTTCATTGTAGAAACGTGGGGCAGCGTGATTCGTCGGGCCAGGCCCTTTGCCAACAGCAAAACCATGTTTAATCGCTACATGGATAAATGTCTTCGCTTCTTTAACAGCGTCTATTAAAGGGAGACCTTTAGCTAAATGAGCTGTAATTGCGGCGGCATATGTACAGCCAGTCCCGTGGGTATGACGGGTGTTGAGTCGTGGAACTGATAAGTAAACATAAGTCGTTCCATCATACAAGAGGTCAACAATTTTAGTTTCATCAAGATGATGACCGCCTTTAATTAATACGGCACGAGCTCCCATCTCGTACATCATTCTGGCTGCTTCTTTTCGTTGTTCCAAAGTGGTTAAGGAGCGACCAGTAATTTCTGAAGCTTCAGGAATGTTTGGCGTAATAATTGTTGCTAACGGAAATAGTTGTGTTTTAAGTGCCTCAATGGCATCGTCTTGGAGAAGTTTCGCTCCTGATGTAGATACCATGACAGGATCAATAACTAAATTTGTCCAATTATAATTAGCGGCTTTTTCAGCAACGATTTTAATCGTCGGTTCGTCAAATAACATGCCGGTTTTAACCGCATCAGCACCAATATCATCCGCCACAGCTGTAATCTGTTGCGAGATACCTTCGGGTGGGACAGGATACACCCCGCTGACACCTTGACTGTTTTGTGCGGTAATGGCAGTAATCGCACTCATACCAAACACGTCAAGTTCCTGAAAGGTTTTAAGGTCCGCTTGAATACCCGCTCCGCCTCCGCTATCAGAGCCGGCAATCGTAAGAGCTTTAGGTAACATTATGTTGTCCTCCTAAGAATGAATCGAGATGAGTTGCTCAATATCTTCTGGTTTTAAGTCATAAAGGGCGTCGAGAAAGTGCATTTGAAAATGGCCAGGCCCCATATTGTCACGACGTGTTGCAGCATGTTCAGCGGCTACCCCATAAAAGCCAATGGCAGCGGCGGCAGCTTCGACGACATTATCATGGACAGCGATAAAAGCACCTGTGACAGCACTTAATAAACAACCAGCTCCCGTAATTTTGGATTGAAGAGCATGACCATTTTCAACGGTGTACGTTATGTGACCATCGGTAATGACATCTGTTTTTCCGGTAAGTGCCGTCACGGTTTTCCATTTTAATGCAACATTTTTTGCAATCTCAGCCGCATCAGTTACTTCAGCAGTAGAATCGACGCCTTTCATTTTGACATTCTCGTCTGAAAGGTTAGCAATTTCGCTAGCATTACCCCGTATAAGCGTAATATCAAGCTCGTTTAATAATCGTTGGACCGTTTCTGTTCGATAAGGTGTCGCCCCAGCACCTACTGGATCAAGGATAATAGGAACGCCCGCTTTATTTGCTGCTTTACCAGCAAGTAGCATGGCATTAACAACCGGTTTAGTTAACGTGCCAATATTAATGACTAACGCTTGTGACACACTGGCCATATCGGCTACTTCTTCTTCAGCATATGCCATAACAGGACTGGCACCGAGGGCATAAAGGCCATTTGCTGTGAAATTTGTTACCACCACATTTGTAATGTTGTGGATAAGCGGAGATTTTTCTTGAATAATGTTTCGTAATTCATTAACAGGTAACATCTTCTAACCCCTTTCCTTATTTTACATCTTTTAGAAGTAAAATGAAACATAAAAAACCGTTCGCGCAGAACGAAAGGTGAAAAGAGTCGTTCCACTTTCCTACGCTGGCATGCTGTTCCAGATCAGGTTCAAAGGGATTAAGCAATCGCTTATCTCAGCCCGAAGGCACCCCTAGTGGTTAAACTATTGTTTTTTCTATCATCTCTATACTATCATAATAATAATTAGAGGAACAAAAAAATTGAGAAAGTATAACAAAAGTGAGGGCAATCATGACAAATTTATTCAAAAAAGCGGAAGCGTTTGTTCGGACATGCTATCAAGAGTTAGGAATGGAGGACAAAATAGAAGAGCGTCTTATGACGATAAAACAAGACATTCAAGAGACGAATTTTTATGAACATACGTTTACAGAGCTAGAGCATGGGGCTAAAATGGCGTGGCGAAACGCTAATAAGTGTATCGGTCGTCTGTTTTGGCATACACTTACTGTACGTGATGCCCGTTTGTGTACTGACGAAGAAGCGGTTTTTAACGAATTAACGACACATCTACACTTAGCAACTAACGGTGGTAAAATCAAACCAATGATGACCTTTTTTGCACCAAGAAAACACGGTGAAGAGCCTGTGAGAATACTCAACCATCAGCTTGTTCGTTATGCAGGTTATGAGGCCGGACCACATATAATAGGTGATCCAGCGTCGCAGTCATTCACAGCTTTATGCGAATCACTAGGATGGCGTGGAGAGGGATCAGCTTTTGATGTTCTGCCACTGGTGATTAAATTGGGTGATGGCAGTGTGAGATGGCGTGATTTGTCTGAGGACGAGGTACTTCGAGTGCCGATTAGTCACCCGGATACAGATAAATTAAATGACTTACAGTTAGAATGGTACGCCGTGCCAGCTATTACTGACATGATGGTTGAAATTGGTGGGATCGAATATCCAACAGTGCCATTCAACGGCTGGTATATGGGGACTGAAATCGGCGCGAGGAACTTTGCTGATGAACAAAGATATAATTTATTACCTATCGTGGCTGAGAAATTAGAGTTTGATATGACAAAGGCTTCATCGTTATGGAAAGACAAAGCATTAGTAGAGTTAAATCGTGCCGTGCTGCATTCCTTTCAAAAAAAAGGTGTCAGTATCGTCGATCATCACACGGCTGCTGAGCAGTTCAAGCAATTTGAAAAGCGTGAGAAAGCGAGCGGTAGACCCCTTACAGGAACATGGAGCTGGCTCATACCACCTCTATCTCCAGCTACGACCCATATTTTTCATCAAGACTACAAAGACGAGCTTGTATCACCTAATTTTCACTATCAAGAGCCGCTTTTTCAGGAAGATGGCTGTCTAAAATAGCTGTTTATACAAAAATCCAATCGGCATTAACTTAGTCGCCGATTGGATTTGATAATGACATAATCTATGCTTCTATCTTAAGAGTGGATGAGATACTCTTGAATATATACTTTTAATGTAAAATAATCGATTTCTTCTGGAAGAGCTTCTTTTAGAGGCTTTAGGCCATCTTCAAGGCCGATGCGATCTACAGCCTCTTCGATCAATTGGAGATGTTCCGTTTCTACGAGAGAAGAAAAATCTACATCGTAGCCTTCTTCAGCAGCTTGTAAAAGGTGACTTTTTGCAGTTGTTTCTTTTATATGACGTAATTCGGCAATCTCCTCAACTGTATGACCGTTTTTAAAAAGGCTGATTGTTTTTTCAAAACTCGGTGTCTTATCTTTAATCGTACCAACCCCGTCCCCACTTCCACTAAAAGTGTTTTCTTTTTCGTCAGGGTGGGCTGCCACATAGTCTTGAATAGCTTGAAGAAAAGGCTCACCGTAACTGTCTACTTTCATCTTCCCAACGCCTTTAACGTCAAGCAGTTGGGCTGCAGTTTCAGGGAGCTGAGCGCACATATCGTTGAGCGTTTTATCGGAGAAAATCATATACGGTGCAACATTGTGCTCTTTTGCCAGTGCAAGCCGCAGTTCGCGCAATGTATGGAAGAGCGGATGTGTTTTCGTATCCACTGACACAGGCTGCCGTATTTCTTTTTTAGTCACAGGTGTTTCTCCTTTTAACACTGGAACGGCATGCTCAGTCAATTGAAGAACAGGATAAGCGCCACCACTCATTTTTAAAAACTGAGACGCTGTTAAATAATCAATGAATTGGCTCACATCTTTTTGTGTCCGGTCCTTCATGAGCCCGTATGTTGATAATGTGTGTAGCGAGAAGTCTTTTACTTTTTTGTTAGCTGATCCTACGAGAACTTGGGCAACCATCGTTTTACCAAATCGTTCATTCATACGCTTGATGCAAGAAAACACCATTTGAGCCTCTCGCGTTACATCGACGGTTTCACGGTTATCCACACATTCGGAGCATTGACCACAAGGAGCGGCATCGCTATCACCAAAATAATGAAGGATATATGATTGTAAACAATTTTCCGTGTGGCAATAATTAACCATTGCTTGTAGCTTTCCGTATTCCTGTTCCTTCCGTTCGTCTTCCATTAAAGATTGATCAATGAGAAATTGTTGAATACGAATATCCTGCGGACTGAACAAAAGGAGACACTCACTTGGTTCCCCATCTCGACCAGCGCGTCCTGCCTCTTGATAGTAGCTTTCAATGTTCCTTGGCATTTGTGCGTGTATGACGAAACGAACATTGGATTTGTTAATTCCCATTCCAAAGGCATTCGTCGCAACCATCACCCGGGTGTTGTCATAAACGAATGCTTCTTGCATGTGCTGGCGTTCTTCGGCAGACATCCCACCGTGATATTTTCCGACAGCAACACCTGCGCGGCTGAGCTGTTGATGAAGCTTGTCAACTTCTTTACGGGTGGCAGCGTAAATAATACCTGCACTCGTTTTGTTTTGTTGGATATAGTCTTTAATATAGCTATCTTTGTCTATGCCTTTAATGACATGGAAGGATAAATTTTCTCTAGCAAATCCGGTCTGGACGACATGATGATCAGCCACATGAAGTGAAGTTGAAATGTCCTTTGTGACTTCAGGCGTAGCGGTTGCTGTCAATGCGAGTACAGTTGGTGTACCGTTTAATTGATGAATTAGTTCAGGGATTTTTAGATAGCTCGGTCTAAAATCATGACCCCATTGTGATAAGCAGTGGGCTTCATCAATCGCTAATAAGGAGACAGGTAATGTGCGCAGCATAGCTAAAAATTGGCCTGACTCTAATCGTTCAGGGGCGATATACACAAGCTTGTATTTCCCTTGGCGTATCCCGTTAATTCGCTCGTTAACGTCTTCGTATTGCAAAGAACTATTAATATAGGTCGCTTCAATTCCGACCTCCTGGAGCTCGTCTACCTGATCTTTCATTAGTGAGATGAGGGGTGAAATGACGAGTGTGACTCCTTTAAACAGAAGTGAAGGTATTTGATAACAGATTGATTTTCCGCCTCCGGTAGGCATGACTCCCATCGTGTTGTTGCCGGCAAAAATATTTTCAAGTATGTGTTTTTGGCCCGATCTAAAATGATCGTAGCCGAAATGTTCTTTTAAACGCTGTTGTGCTTCTAGCAGCATTGTCATTCCTCCAAAACAAGTCATTTTCCTGACATTATGAGTAAGACAAATAGGTGATTAAATACTATTTGCCATTAAATGATTGTCTATTAAAGTGATCATGTCTTTTAATAGTGTACATGAAATTATCGGGTTTTTATACTTTGAAAATACGATCCCATATGTTAGAAAAAAAAGTGATTCATTTGATAAGTGATAGGGAAACTACTATAATGAAGTAAATTACTTTATTATAGTTAGTTAGAGTGGCTTATAGGTTTGGTGAAATAGAAAGCTATCAGTAGGTCATAATAAAATTTTGAAAGCATATTAAAGGGAGCGTGTTTAAAAATGAAGCATATTTTCAATAAAGGGACGAGTGAGCGAACGTTACTTTTATTACATGGGACTGGTGGAGATGAGCACGATTTAGTTCCGATAGCTGATATGATTGATCCGGATGCGTCTGTGTTGAGTGTTCGAGGTAATGTTGACGAGAATGGGATGAATCGCTTTTTTCGCAGATTACGTGAAGGTGTGTTTGATGAAGAGGATTTAGTTTTCAGGACGAAGGAATTGTATGACTTTATCGATAAAGCAGCGACGGATTATAACGTCGACAAAAAACAAATGATTGCTGTTGGCTATTCAAACGGGGCTAACATTGCCGGAAGTTTACTCTATCATTATGACAAACCGCTTCAGGGCGCTGTTCTTTTGCATCCAATGGTGCCGAGACGGGGGATTGACTTACCTAGCATGACGAAACTACCTGTTTTTATTGGGGCAGGGGCGAATGATCCTATTTGTCCACCGGAAGAAACGAAGGAGCTTTACGACAACCTTGAAAAGGCAGGTGCCTCTGTTAATTTATATTGGGCAAATCAAGGGCACCAGCTCACGAGAGATGAGATAACAGAAGCAAAAGCATGGTATGATCACGCCATTAAAGGAGAATAACAGCTTATGGCTTATATTGATCCCGCTCAGTGGTCCAAGAAAGAGAATTATCATTTCTTGACATCTGCTGTTACACCACGCCCGATCGCATGGATTACGTCGCAATCGTCACAGCGTGTTTTAAATGCAGCTCCGTTTAGTTATTTTAACATGATCTCAGCAGATCCGCCATTACTGTCAGTGTCTATTGGAAGAAGAGAAGGAAAATTAAAAGATACAGCGAGGAATATTACTGAAACAGGTGAATTTGTCGTTCATGTGATTGATGAAGACAATGTAGGTGTTGCCAATGAAACAGCGGCTAACCTACCGGCAAATGAGAGCGAAGTATTAAAGACAGGTTTAACGGAGGTAAACAGCCGTCGTGTAGCTGTGCCGTCGCTAAAAGAAAGTCGGATTCGGCTCGAATGCCGTTTAGAGAAACACCTTACTTTCGAAGGGCAAGAGGCAGTAACGGATGTGATCATTGGAGAGATTGTTGGTTATGATGTGGATGATGAGATTCTTACTGATGATAACACGGTAGACACAGCTAAACTAAAGCCTGTTTCACGTTTAGGAGGTAAGCAATACGCCTCTCTCGGAGCTATTTTTGAAATAGATCGACCCTAATTAACAGCTATTTTAAATAATAGCATAAAAGCGAACGGGTAAAGTGGCTTCTAATGATCTATATGACTTTAATCCTCGTTTTAAGGGTTATAGACCGCCACTACAACGGTAGCGTAAGTGGGAGCGTTCAAACAGGTGGCGTCGAGACACAATCTGAGTCCTCGATGTTTCAGCTTACTGAAACGAGTTCACTCCGCCCGAAAAAAATGTCGAGACTAGCCGTTATGTGCTAGTCTTTTGTTCTATATATTAACAACTAATTGACCTACGCTTTCAACATAGCCACTTTAAATCATACATATTCACTTTAAAAATACATCTAGTTCCTTTAAAGACTATATATAAGATGGGGGGTTCCTGACAGTCTGTAACGGCCAGTTTGTGATTGACGGATGGATCGTGATCCGCTTTTTATAGGACAAAGTTTAAGAGAAATTCAGCAAGTGATTGGCCGATTGCTTGATGGTTGGGAGATGAATGTGACCACACCAGTCTATCTTTAGTAGAAAAGGAAGTGCAGCGGCTAGCCATTCGAAAAGGAGAAATCATATCCCTTATAGAACGCCAGAAGCATTTAAAGCTAAGTGACAAAACGGTGAAAAAAGTGCTTTAAAAGAGGCTGATTTCCGTATCTGGGATCGTGCCGATTCACTCGTATCGGCTGAGGTATCAGGTTAAGAGTCCGATCTGAGAAATAGAAGGAGAAATTTCTCTTAATGAGTCATTTAGCATTGACAATAGCTTAAATAGATGGAGATATTCCGCCTATTGCCTCGGAAAATCAGAAAATGGCTCGTTTTGCTTTGCATAATCGGAAAATTTTCCCCTATATTCCTAAAGATGAGCTCTCTTCTGCATTTAACCGGAAAATATCCGCTTATTTTACTCTCACTAATGACTCGATTATTGACAAGCTTCTTAATCTAAATAAAGAGGGGAACAAGTTTATAAAACGAACCTTCAATTCAGTGGGCGTTTTCGCTCTTATCCTATTGATTGTTAGACGGTTATCTGTGATAAAAAAGGGGCGTAAAACGAGGTTTTTATTAAGGACACCCCTTCCCTATTAGGATGTCACGTGTCTTTTTTGTTCATTAAAGTTATGTTGTACAAAGAAAATTTATAATGGATAAGTCAGATGGTAACCCGGCAAAATCCACCTTTAATCGGGCCTTTGGCTCTAAACAGAAAATGATGACATTTTTATGCAATGCTAGGGAGATATCATTAGTTAATAATAAGCTCGAGAAATAATGAACTGCCCCTGTCAAAGAGGCATGGGTCTTAAATAGAAAATCAAAACCACCAACACGGGTGGTTTTGATTAAATCACTAACATTGATATAGGGTCAGGCCACTTTTAAAATCCCTCTGGCGTCTCAACATCATAGCCACGCTGTTCTAAAAGGCCTGCAATGCTATTATCACCTACGAGATGCATGGCCCCTACGACAACAAAATAGGTATCTCCATTATCTCCTTGAAGAAATTCTTCAATTTGATCAGTCATTGCCACATCTCTTTCATCAAGAGCAAGCTGATCAGTTTCATTATCCATCTCTCGTAAGTATGTTAACAGCTCACTGTTCCCGCTGCGCCAAAGATTAATTAATTGTCGAGTATCTTCCTCATACACGTCGTAACCTTCAACAGTGGCTTCAAGGCTTTCAATCTGTTCCTCTTCTGGGGCACCGCTAATAGTCTCTAGCTGACTTTCAATTGATTCAAGGCTAATCACAGGGAGACCATCATTATGCGCACGCTCCATAAAATAATTATCAATGCCATGCTCACCACTGAAGTCTGTTTCCATTAACGCGACATCTGTAAGGAGCATTGAGACAAACCATGGTTTGTAAGAATCAACTAGGCTACTTGTCATCCCAAATTCTGAAAGGTGTGAGACGGCTTCTTCGTACACATCTTCATCTAACACGTCGGATAATGCAGTGCCATCTGTATACATACCTTCTTGCATCATATAGCTCGTGATTTCCATTTCATCAATGTCCGCCATATCAATTTCTACTGCTAAGTGATCAGCTTCGTCAAATGCTTCTTCAATTTCGTTATGTAGAGGGTATAGATTTTCATCACCTACATGGATTGATCCAAGTAAATAAACTATTTGATTTCCTTCCGAAACAGTTAAAAAGATCCCCTTTGACGGTTCATCCTCGGGATCTTCCACCGAGAGGCGCACTCTCGCGTTCACCTCCATGCCGTCTTCCTCGAGTTGTTCTAACAATTCCCATTGACTGTCATCCATCGTTTCTGTAATAAATACGTCACCTGCGTGAAGCACTTCTAGATGTTCTAACTCGTCCAGCGGAGAAAAATCAGAAATAGCATTCCCAGCAAGGTTTAAATCAGTTAAATTTTCTAACTGCTCAATACCAGCAATCTTTTCAATCCCTGCGTCACTCGCATCAAGGATTTTTACACTAGCAGCTTCTTCTGTCGTTACAGTTTCTTCTTCACTATCCACTGCTTCTAATACGGCTTCTTCCAATGCGGCATCCTCAAATTCTATAGAAGCAGTTGAATCACTGCACCCGGCGAATAGGAGTAAGCTAGTTCCGATTAAAGATAATGTTACGTAAGATTTCATTGTCATTCCTCCAAAGAAGTAAAAATATATCATGTGTTAAATAGTTACGTCCACATCGTTAAAAAGTTCCATAAGTAGTAACAATTAATTTTCGACGTAACAATCGCATAATGAAAAATAAATAGTATCACATATCCTTTTTAAAAGCACTGTATGGAAAGGGGATGACTCCCAGAGGCCCAGCCAACTCTGGACATCCTATGCGGGATGTCTGCCTGTAGAGAATGATCACTATAGGTGTTTTTTTAGAGGTGTGTTTTGTACGATAACGTTGGTCCAAAGTATGAAGTCAATTTTAGTTTACCATACTCGTAAAGCTGACTTATGGTTGTTAACGGTATGTATTGGTTAATAAGGTCTTTTGATCTATATTTTAAAATAGGACAATCGTGAGTTGTCATAAAAATTGAACCGAATGATTTTCGATTTAGCATTGGTTATTTGGTAAAATGAAAAAATGAGTGTTTAGCTTTCAGTTAAACATACGATACTTATGTGATGAGTCTTCAAATGCTCTCATAAAACAGATAATTCTTAGTACAGTCATTTTATAAATAATTTAAAAGCAGGTGAAAAAAATGAACCTGGAAACATTATCTCATGACGATATACGTCATGAATGTGCACTGCCTACCACATTTGAAAAAGGGTTGACGTATTTTTCGGAAAATAAAATTATCGAGCTTATGAAAAATGCAACCACAGGGGTTTATGAAGGAGAAGTGGCTGCCTCCTCGTTTGGTGATAGTTATCATGTTGCCGTAGAGTATGACCTCAAAACGTTTGAAGTGGAAAGCATGGGCTGTACGTGTGCTGCCTTTCATGAGTATGAAGGAATGTGCAAGCATCTTGTGGCTGTCATGCTGAAGATAAAAAACGAGTGTCAAGAATTGGAGAGAACGAAGCTAACTTCTAGCTCGTTGATGAAGCCTGCCGATAAGCCCCATATGCCATCAGCAAGTCAGCGACGTGCGAAACGCTTAATGGATTCTTTTGAGCAAATTTACATGAAAAAACAAGAAGCGTTTCAAGAACGGGAACCACTTAATGTGGAGTATACTTTGCACCTTCAGTCGGCTTATTCCCCCCGCTTTTTAGGCATGATGTCGCTGGAATTGAAAATCGGACCTAAACGTTTGTATGTGGTAAAGGATATTCCTGAATTATTAAAAGCAGCTGAGGAAAATGAAGCAGTTAAGTTCTCTAAATTGTTTACATATCACCCAGCAGATTACTTTTTTTCGAAAGAAGATATGAGTATTTTTAGCGTAATGGCGAAAATTACGCAGTTACGTGAAGATGAAAAAGAGACGGCTAGTTACGGTTACTTCAAGTCTATGGCTGAGAAAAAGCGAGAATTTGTGATACCGCCTACTTATGCGGGGGAGATTCTTACCTTGCTTCAGACCCGTCAAGTTGTGTTAGATGATGGGCTTGAGGTGCATCATGACATAAAGGTCACTAATGAAAAGCCTGAACTGGCATTTCATTTGACAGAAGCCAACGATGAGTGGACAGGAGCGTACCGCCTGTCATGGGAAGGGTCTAATTACGCCCATTATTTCGGGAAAAAATATGGTTTTCTCTATATAGATGGGACCTTTCATCACTTGAAGGGGGATGCCCTCGAAGCCTTTGATACGTTATTTTTTCAACTGGTCACAGAGGCGCCAGCAGAGTTGTTTTTAGACGAAAGTCAGCTTGAAACATTCGCCTCCCTTGTTTTGCCGAGGCTTAAAGAATTGGGGCATGTTTCTTTAACGAAATCCCTAAACGAAAATATTAAAATGGCACCCTTACAACCGCTATTATATGTGGATTATGTTGATGAACGTCTCACTGCAGAAGTGTTTTTCCAATATGGTGAAACGAAATTATCTCCTTTTCATCGTGAAGCAACCGATAGCTCACATGTCATCGTTCGTGATGTGGAACAGGAATATTTTCTCTTATCAATTATTGAAAACATCCCTTTTAAATTTAACGGAAGTGACTTGTTTTTAGATGACCAAGCTGAAATTCTTGCATTTGTAGCTGAAGATGTCCCACAACTTTCTAAATCCTTTCACTTATATATATCTGCTAGCGTCAAAAATATCGTCCATCAGCCAGTAGAGGCACCGTCGATCAAAGTGGAAACGAATGAATCATTAAGCCTTCTCGATGTTTCTTTTGAAGTTGATGGGATAAGTGATGAGGAGCTGAATGGTGTATTAAAAAGCCTTCTAGACCAAAAAAAATACTATCAGTTAGAGTCAGGTGCTTACCTTCATTTAGACTCTGACGCCTTTAAACACATGAAGCGTGTCATTGAAGACTTAGATATGTCGGCGAAAGATGTTTCACCTCATACCTCTTTGCCGCTTTATCGCGCGTTTCAGTTATCTGAAGAGACAGAGGTGCAAATAAAAAAGGATCGGGCTTTTAAAAAGCTAGTAGAACGTTTGACTGAACCTGAGGAATTAGATTTTCCTGTTCCTGAGCATCTCGACAACGTGTTACGTGATTATCAAAAACGCGGCTATCAATGGCTAATGTCTCTTGCACACTATGGTTTTGGTGGGATACTTGCCGATGACATGGGCCTGGGTAAAACACTTCAAACAATTGCTTACTTAAGCTCAGTGAAAAATGCTGATAAAGAATCGGCACCAGCGATGATAATTTGTCCGTCTAGCGTGGTATATAATTGGCAGAAAGAGCTGGAGAAGTTTGCTCCTGAACTATCCACGGTGGTGATATCAGGCTCTCAACATGAAAGGGAGGACGCTTTAAAGTCAGCTGCTGGTGTGGACATTTGGATTACGTCTTATCCTTTAATTCGTAGAGATATCCATTATTATGACGCTCACCATTTTTCAACGCTCGTATTAGATGAAGCCCAGTATGTGAAAAATCAAGGAACGTTGACATCGAAGGCTGTTCGAATGATTACATCAACTAACAGCTTTGCATTAAGCGGGACACCGATTGAAAATTCACTGGATGAGCTTTATTCCATTTTTTCTATCGTGCAACCGGGGATTTTCAAAAATAAGCAAACGTTTAAAAATTATGAAGAAGATCGTATTGCTCGTAGAATAAAACCGTTTGTTTTAAGGCGGATGAAAAACGATGTTCTCCAAGAGCTTCCTGATAAAATTGAGTCCATTGAATATACCCATTTATCTGAGCAGCAAAAGACGGTCTATCTAGGTCAGCTACATTTATTGAAATCTGAAGCAAGTGAAGTCTTTCAAACCAATACCTTTCAAGAAAATCGGATGAAGTTGTTGGCAGGTTTGACACGGCTGAGACAAATTTGCTGTCATCCAGGGATGTTTTTAGATGATTATACCGGCGGATCTGGAAAGCTGGACCGGCTCCTTGAATACTTGGAAGAAGCAAGAGATGCCGGGAAACGTATCGTGCTTTTTAGCCAGTTTACCCAAATGCTTGCTATTATGAAAAAGCATCTAAATAAAAGTGGTTGGGACTATCATTACTTAGATGGATCAACGCCTTCTAATGAACGAGTTGAGCTAGCAGAGAGGTTTAATCGAGGAGAAAAAGATTTATTTCTCGTGTCATTAAAAGCTGGTGGCACAGGGCTTAACTTGACAGGAGGGGACACGGTCATTCTTTTTGACTCTTGGTGGAACCCTGCTGTAGAGGAACAGGCAGCAGATCGTGTTTACCGATTTGGACAAAAGCGTGTCGTACATGTGACCAAAATGGTTACGACAGGGACGATTGAAGAAAAAATTCATCAATTACAAGAAAAAAAGCGGCATCTACTTGATCGCGTCATTCAGCCTGGAGAAACAATGATGTCATCACTAGGTAAAGAAGATATTGAAGAATTGCTAGGTTTATCTTAAAAAGGGATGGTTATTTTAGTTGATATATGGTAAACTTAACAAGTTGAAAAAATTTCAGAAGGATTCATCCTTTTCTCAGTAGGTTAAAATAGGATAACGCATGCAGCTTGTCCGTTTAAAAAACGTATGAGCTGCATTTTTAAGGTTAAAATAAATACAATCGCTCTGACGGTAAAGTATGAATTAAAAGGAGATAAAAGCATTTGGCACGTTTTAAAGATTTAAACATTGAAGAAACGATTTTGAAATCCATTGAAAAAATGGGGTTTACTGATGCAACCCCTATTCAGGAAAAAGTTATTCCAGCTGCAAAGGATGGCCGCGATGTCATCGGACAAGCTCAAACAGGAACAGGAAAAACAGTAGCTTTTGGGATTCCTTTACTGGAATCGGTCATACCACAGCAACGTCATCCACAAGGTCTTGTATTAGCTCCGACGAGAGAATTGGCTATTCAAGTATCAGAGGAATTGAACAAGCTCGGTCGCGAGAAAGGTGTAAGTTCTCTTGCTATTTATGGCGGTCAGGAGATTTCCAAACAAATCCGAGGACTTAAAAAACGCCCTGAAATCATTGTAGGGACACCAGGACGTTTTATGGATCATATGCGCCGTAAGACGATTCGTCCAGAGTATATCAATACGGTTGTCCTTGATGAAGCGGATGAAATGCTGAGTATGGGATTCATTGAAGATATCGAGACGATTTTAAAAGAAGTCCCTGAAGATAGACGGACGATGCTATTTTCAGCAACGATGCCTGCAAGGCTGAAAAATGTCATAGCATCATTTATGACCGATCCTGTTAACGTAACGGTTAAATCAAAAGAAGTAACTGTTGAGAATATTGAGCAACGCTACGTTGTGGTTAACGAAAAACAAAAATTCGATGCGCTCTGTCATTTACTGGATATTGATCCGCCTGAATTGGCAATCGTCTTCGGACGTACGAAGCGACGAGTTGACGAAGTCGCTGAGTCACTAGGGATTCGTGGTTTTGCGGCTGAAGGCCTCCATGGTGATATGAAGCAAGAGCGTCGTGATGCGGTCATCCGTAAGTTTAAACGAGGCGCTATCGAAATTCTTGTTGCGACAGATGTAGCTGCAAGAGGGCTCGATGTGAATAACGTCTCACACGTGTTTAACTTTGATTTACCACAAGACTCTGAAAGCTATGTCCATCGTATCGGTCGTACAGGACGTGCAGGTAAGAGTGGTATAGCATTTAGTTTTGTCACACCGAAAGAGCGAGATCACTTAAAAGTCATTGAAAAAACAACGAAAAAACCGATGAAGCAACAAGGGGTACCGACATATGAGGAAGCATTAGCAGGTCGCCAAGATAGATCTGTCAATCATTTGCAGAATTCACTTCGAAAAGGAGATTTTGAACATCTTCTCGGAGCAGCAAAATCACTTTTAGAAGAACATGACCCTGAAACACTCGTAGCTGCGGCATTAAAAACGATGACGAAGGAACCGGATCAAACGCCTGTTCATATTACTGGTGAAGCACCTGTTCGTTCTAAACGTCGTAACTCAGGACCACAAGGCGGAAATAAAAGCCAGGGTGGTTATCGAGGTGGGTCACGTCAGAGAAATGACCGTGGACGCCGTGGTGGAAAAGGCCGTGGAACTGGTGGATCTGGCGGATCTGGTGGTTCTGATGCAAAAGTAAAATCTTTGTCTTTCAAAAAGAAAAAGTAACATCTTATTTGAAGGTGTTTATTAGAGTGTGTTAAAGGGGCGATTGTCCTTTTAACACACTCTTTTTTTGATCTTTAAAATGTTTTAGGGGGTCTCGATGTTTCAGCGATGTGATCAATCTCCTCTTTGTGATTTACTAATTAGCCAAAAAAATTGGAATTTTAAAATTAATTTTAATTATTTGTTGATTTATTATCTGAGTATGTTACACTCGTTAATAACTTACCAAACTTCATATGATTCTTATCCAGAGAGGTGGAGGGACTGACCCTATGAGACCTCGGCAACCAGTACGTTCGTACACGGTGCCAATTTCAGAGGAATGCTTAGCATTTCAAAGATGAGAGAGACGTGATCTGCATTTAATACTGCTATCAACCCCTTTTCTCATCTAAATTATTAGTGAGAGAAGGGGTTTTTTACGATGGTATAACGTTCCTCAATGTAATGGTACGATTAGAAACTAGCTTCTGACCTCTCGTTTATTGAGGACGTCCTAAGCCTGTTTTCTTATAAAAACTTCATAGTCGTGAGATAGGTTCATTTAGCGTTTAATACGCTGAATGATTAAAAGGGAATCTGGTGTAAATCCAGAACGGTCCCGCCACTGTAAGTCAAGAGTGAATATGACCAAGTCACTGGAAGTCAATATCTTATTCTGGGAAGACCATATTCATGATGAGAGACGAGTCAGGAGACCTGCCTATTATCACAACACTGTTATCCTACGGGGAAATAGGGAGGTGTTAAATATCTAAGACATGTAATAGGATATTTTTAACCTTTTCAATGGTAAAAATATCCTTTTTAATTTAGGAAGGAACAACTCACTTTTAAAGGAGGAAATGAAGATGGCACTAAAAACAAGTCAATTAGGATATCCACGTATAGGGGAACAACGAGAATGGAAGCGGACGCTTGAAGCTTATTGGAAAGGGGAACGCTCAAAGGAACGATTTTACGAGGAAATGAAACAGATTCGTTTATCTCATTTACAAAAGCAACGTGATGCATATGTTGATTATATACCAGTTGGAGATTTTAGCTTTTATGATCATGTGCTGGATACGGCACTCATGTTTAACGTCATTCCAGAGCGGTTTGCAAAATCACCAGCAGACCCTTTAGATACTTATTTTGCTATGGCAAGAGGTAGTGATGATGGGGAAGCATGCGAAATGACGAAATGGTTTGATACAAATTATCACTACATTGTGCCGGAATTTCATCGAGGCTGGGTACCTAAAGTAACGACCAACTATACCCTTCAAGCATATGAAGAAGCGAAGAAAGAGTTAGGAATTGAAGCCAAGCCTGTGCTTATAGGACCATTTACATTTTTGAAGTTATCAAAGGGTTATACAAACAATGAATTTCCACAGTTGGCAGAAAAATTAGTTCCGTTGTATGAACAAGTCATATCAGAACTGTATCAAGCTGGCGCTTCACTTATCCAATTAGATGAGCCATCACTTGTTACCACATTATCAGAAGGAGATATTGAGCAGCTGAAAGGAATTTACCGTGAATTAGCTGAGAAACTTCCAGAAGTTAGCTTGTTGCTCCAAACGTATTTCGGTTCAATTGATCATTTTGAGCAAATTGTCTCACTTCCTGTTAAAGGGATTGGACTAGATTTTATTCATGATAAAGGTGTGAATTTACAAGCAATTAAAGCTCATGGGTTTCCAGAAGGCAAATTATTAGGCGCTGGTATCATTGATGGCCGTAATATTTGGAAAACAGATGTACGTGATGCGTTGTCTCTCTTAACAGAGCTACAAGAAGTTGTTCCCTCTGAACACTTACTTGTTCAGCCATCGTCGAGTTTATTACATGTGCCAGTTACATTAAAATATGAAACGAAATTAGATCAAGAACTCCTTAACGGTTTGTCGTATGCCGAGGAAAAATTGTATGAATTACACTTGTTAAAAACGATAAGCAATCATCCAACAGATGAAGCGGCGAAACAAACGTTTGAAGAGTATCAACAGTCAGTTGACACGTTTAAGCATGCCCCATTTAGAAAACTAACAGACATTTCAACTGACTCGGACTTGCCTACTGAACGAACGCATACGTATGAAGAGAGAAAAGAATTACAAGAAAAGAAATGGCACCTTCCGTTTTTACCAACGACAACGATTGGGAGTTTCCCCCAGACACGTGATGTGAAGCGAACACGTACTGAATGGCGTCGGGGAGAGCTTGATGATGACACATATGACACTTTCGTTAAGGGGAAAATTGAAAAGTGGATTACGATCCAAGAAGAAGTGGGACTAGACGTGTTTGTACACGGTGAATTCGAACGGAATGATATGGTCGAGTATTTCGGTGAAAAGCTGAATGGCTTTGCCGTAACACAAAATGGCTGGGTGCAATCATACGGCTCCCGTTGTGTAAAACCTCCGGTGGTTTATGGGAATGTGAGCTTTGAAAAACCAATGACGGTGAAAGAGACGAAATTTGCTCAATCATTGACGAAAAAGCCGGTAAAAGGAATGCTCACAGGACCTGTCACCATTTTAAACTGGTCATTCGTTCGCAATGATATACCTAATCGAGACGTCACAAGGCAAATCGCAAAAGCTTTAGTAGAAGAGGTGAAGGCCCTTGAACAAGCAGGGATCGAGATGATTCAAATGGATGAACCGGCGTTGAGAGAAGGATTGCCATTAAAGAAACATGAGCAACAAGCATACTTAGATTGGGCAGTTGAAGCGTTTAGATTGGCAACTGCTCAAGTAAAACCAACGACACAAATTCATACTCATATGTGCTACTGTGAGTTTCATGACATCATTGATTCCATTAAAGCATTAGACGCTGATGTTATTTCTATAGAGACGTCCCGCAGTCACGGTGAACTCATTGAGACATTTAAAACGAATGTCTATGATAAAGGGATCGGTTTAGGTGTTTACGATATTCATAGTCCTCAAATTCCAAATGTTGAGAAGATGTTAAATGTGATTAAACAAGCATTGAATGTTTTACCAGCACAAGCCTTTTGGGTGAACCCAGATTGTGGATTGAAAACGCGAACAGAAGAGCAAACAATTGCAGCGTTGAAAAATATGGTGACAGCTACGAAGAAAGTAAGAGAAGAATGGAAGGTTTCCCAATAAACGAGCTTTCTATGAAACAAACGTTTAGCAACGGATGAGCTTTTTATCCGACGTCCTCACTTATCAAGACTCCCCTACGGCACATCGAGATTCTTTCTCTAGCTTTAGGGGAGTTTATTTATCACAGATAACCGACCGTAAAACTCTCGGCTCAAAATAGGGAGGAGAGATTAACTATATATGCGGGGATAACGGACGCTCATATCCTGATTGACTCAACTATCAATCAGTGGAAGAAGAACGAAAACTCCCACTTTTAAAGGTTCGTTTTATGTCTATCGTCTGGAATCGTCAAAAATAGTTGGTGATTGACGGGGGACCGTGATCCGCTTTTCACATGACCAAATTAAAGAGAAGTTCAGCAAGTGATAGGCCTGAGGGATGAACTAGACAGTGAAAAAGGTGTTTTCTCAGCTAGTCGAAAATAATATGTTGATTCCCCATATGGGATCGTGAGAATGCGCTTTTATCGGTTGGGGGATCAGGTTAAGAACCCGATCTGAGAAATAGGCGGAGAAAATACTCTTAAATAGTCATTGGCAATGGAAATAGCTTAAATAGACGGAGAAATTCCGCCTATTGACTCGGAAAATCTGAAATTGGCTTGTTTTGCTTTGCATAATCGGAAAATTTCCCCCTATATACCCCAATATGAGGTCTTTTCTGCATCTAACCGGAAAATATCCGCTTATTTTACTTTCGCTAATGACCTCATTTTGACAAGACTTCTTATCCACAAGTAAAGAGGAGGTGATTTAGTTTATAAAAAAGGTACGTAAACGAGGTTTTTTATTAATGACAAGCCAGGATGTCACACGTCTTTTTTGTCACTCATGTTATCTCGTTTTAAAGTCCATTAAAGTTATGCAAAGAAAAAGGTCCTTTATAATGGATAAGTCAGGCGATAACCCTTCCAAATCCACCTTTAACCAGTTATCACCTTTTTTCAGCTCTGAACAACTAGAATGATTAAACTGAAAATGATGACATTATTTATGCGTGACTAGTGAGTTTCATAGACATATTTTATATATCATACTCCTCAAGAAATGTGAAGTTATCTAATGATAGGTTCAAGCGATTTAATTGTTTCAGGACTGCCTCTTGTTTTACCTTTCCATCTTCTTGAAATTCTTTTGGGTAGTTTTCTGGAGAACCGACTACCGCACCTTTTTCAATCCACTGTTTTCGGTATAATTGAAAAGCTGCCTCCCTCATGTCAACAGGTGTAACAATATAGCCTAAATCTACTTCATGATCTTCACTATATCCATATTCAAAATAACAACAAGGGCAAATATCATAAGAGGCTGAATGGCTATGGATCTCATATGGTGGGGCATCTAACCCATCGTATCCGCAAATTGGACAAATATAAGTTTTCATCTAATTCAGCTCCCTATTGATTATACTAATATGTTGTACCGTCAATTATTATTTTTGTGTTCTAACATTCGTTTAATAAATAGAGCTTCGTTTATCACAGCTAATCGTCCGTCAAACTGTCGGCTCAAAATAGAGAGAAGAGGTAACTCTATTTAGGCGGGTGATAACGGATGCTCAGTCCTGATTGAAGGTTTTATAAAAAGAAAAGAGCTTTAGATAAGCCCTTTTCTTAAGTCAGTTAAGCCATTCTCTATTGTTCCAAATCTTCAATCGCTTGCACTTCTTCACCAGTATCCATAAATGAGATGGTCACTTCATCACCGGGTTCAAGGAAAAGGGCTCTCGGGTAAGACGAAGCATTAACCGTGAAGATTCGATCTTCCCCTTCTAGAAGAAATCTGATCGTGACATTGTCTTCTTTATCCCATTTATAAATACGGTCAATTTCTGCGGTTATTTCAACCATATCTGTGTATTCACCTGGTACGACCTTCTCATCACTTTGGGAAGATATTTCTAACTGATAAGCTCCGAAAGCTTCTCGCTTTGTTTCACCATAGCCGTAGATGTTCTCATCCCGTGCGCTTACGAGCATGATTTGTCGCAAGACGTCATTTTTGTCCATGAGAGGGACAATCCATGTATATTGACCATATATATTATATAAAGAGGGTGTCCCTGCTACGTAATCATCACGGCGAAACGTTCGTTCAGCTAAATCCATGGCAGTTCGGCCATTGAGTGAGCCGCTAGCATCTCGGAAATACTGAAGCTCTCCAGTGCGGGCATCGAACATCGTGAAGCCGACCATAGAGCGTGATGCTTCCTGATCTTCGTTTTGCAGCCGCATATGATCAGTGAACCAGTTTAGTTTTAGGTCTGCATCTACAACCCCTGTCACAGAATCCACTGCTCCCCATGCTGTAGGCTCTGTTAATCCTTCACGGCCAAAAAAGCGATTGATCATGCCTTGCTTGTAAATACCAAACCACTCATTACGCTCTTCTGCAATACTTGGGGGATAGATACGATTTACCCACTCAGGGACTGCTTCTTTTTCATATTGTTCTGTTTCGCCAGTAGCAGGATCCACAATGATGACGCCATCAACATCGGCTACACGGCGGAATTCCGTATAATGTCCGTAGCTGACAATGTAATAAGGATTACCTTCACCGTCAATTTCAAACGTCGTGTCTAACATAAGCACATCAGGGTATTGAGAACGAACATGTCGTTCTAGATTTTCATGGAAAAACGCTGAAGGGACATAGGTCATCTCAGTTAAGACCATTTCTGGTTCTTCACGCGGGTTTTCGGCACTGACCATAATGTACCCTGGAGCATGGCTGCTACGATACCAGCGGAAAAAGCCATCATACTCTATAGGTGTAATCCAATAAAGCGCATCATTCACCCGCTGAATCCGCGTGTCACCAAGGTTATAAAAGGCGGGATTATCTAGCTGCCCCATTAAAACATCTGAGCGATACTCTGCATAACTGCGGGAAACAACGGGAATATATTCTTCGTTTACTGGATTTAATTCTTCTACCGTCACTTCTTCACCGTTAGCCATATTAAATTTTGCATCTGCAAGAAAGAATGGCTGTAATAGCCAAAACAAGCCGAACCCGACAATGATAAGTAGGCCTGTTGCTGCCCCCATCGTCGCTTGTTTTTTCCTAAATGTTTTGACGAACATAAATATAAGTGTGTTATCGAGCATGAGACTGAGGCCGAGGATCGGCAAATAAGCTGTGATAATAGCAGCAACACTCTGGTCGAGTAAGCCGATATAAAATAAGAAACCGCCATACACGATACCTAAAAATAACCGGATAGGGATCCAGCGTCGGAAGATAGCCATTCGCCAGCAAATCGGTTGGAACGGCAAAAATAAAATGGATAATAAGACACTCATCATTAGCATTTGTAACATACCTTTTCACCTCATAAATATAGCATATAAAAAATAATAACTTATGTGTTCTTACGTACGGGATAAGAGAATGTTTCATATTTGTGACCATTTTAATCTTAACATAGGAATCAGCGGTTAAATGAGTGAATGTCACAATTTATTTTTTAACCCAAAAAATCGAGCAATTAAAATTAAACGATAGGACTGAAGTGAGACGGTGAGATCTAGAGGATCAGCGGTGTCTGAAAACTCAATGATGGATCATTGAACAGAAGAGAAGTGCTTGATGAAAGTACCCATTTGTAGCGCGAGAGCCATGTATGAGTCAACAGATAAGCGTCCATAAAACGCCAACCACAAAATAGAGAAGAAAGCGAAATCTATTAAGGCGGGAGCTAAGTCAACTACTCATCAGTGGGAGAAGCACGAAAACTCTCACTGATTGAAGGTTCGTTTTATAGGTGTGTTTCGCAGATGAAATTTGTTTCGAATCTGTCTTTAACGAAAATTTTCAGCTACAATAAACAAAGAATGTTTTTATTAAGAAGGATGATGAGAAAATGAGCTTATTGCGTGTAGAAAATTTACATAAAACATACGGTGAGAAAATATTATTTAATCACTTGTCTTTTGTCGTGGAGCCAAAAGATCGAATTGGCCTTATCGGGGTAAATGGGACTGGAAAATCGTCGCTTCTTAAAGTACTGGCAGGCCTAGACGGGCGAGAAGCAGGAGAATTAATTCATGCTAACAATTTCACAATGGAGTATTTACCTCAAGAACCAGCCTTACAAGAGGAATTGACTGTGCTTGAGCAAGTGTATTACGGGGATGCCCCGGTCATGAAGGCAATGAGAGCGTATGAAGAAGCGTTGATGGCGCTAGAGACAGATCCAGCAAACAGTGGTGCACAGAAAAAATTAGCCGCATGTCAGGAGAAAATGGATGAACTGGATGCGTGGGAGGCAAACACCCTTGCGAAAACAGTCCTTACAAAATTAGGTGTTCATACATTTACGAAAAAGGTAGCTCATTTATCGGGCGGGCAAAAAAAGCGGGTAGCGATTGCTAAAGCGTTAATTCAACCGGTTGACTTATTATTATTGGATGAACCAACGAACCATCTAGACAATGTCACAATTGAATGGCTGGAAGGCTTTTTGGCGAACTATCAAGGCGCGATAATGCTGATTACTCACGATCGATATTTCTTAAATCGGGTCACAAAGAGAATTTTTGAGCTTGATCGAGGCCGCTTATTTCAGTATGACGGAAACTACGAATTGTTTTTAGAAAAGAAAGCAGAAAGAGAATTAAATGAAGAGCAGCAGGAGGTAAAACGACAAAACCTCCTTCGTCGTGAACTAGCATGGCTACAACGAGGAGCGAAAGCACGAACAACGAAACAAAAGGCAAGAAAACAACGAATCGAAGGCATTCAACAGGACACCCCACTAGCGAAGCAAGGAGACCTTGATTTTGCTATTGGATCCACACGGCTAGGTAAACAAGTCATTGAATTAAAAGACGTGGCGACATCTATAGACAATAAAATGTTAATTAACGGCTTATCTTATCTTGTCGTGCGAGGTGAACGACTAGGCATTATCGGACCGAATGGTATTGGAAAATCAACATTACTCAACATGATGGCTGGGCGAAAAAAGCCTGATAAAGGGAGTATTACCACAGGAGAAACGGTTAAAATCGGTTACTATACGCAAGAGCACGAAGAAATGGATGAAAATATGCGTATGATTGATTATATTAAAGAAACAGCCGAAGTGGTATATACGATTGATGGGGTTGCCATTACTGCTGAGCAAATGCTAGAACGATTTTTATTCTCACGGGCGATGCAATTTACGTACATTAGACGCCTTTCAGGTGGAGAAAGACGCCGGCTTTATTTGTTAAAAATCCTCATGGAAGAACCGAACGTCCTGTTTTTAGATGAGCCTACAAATGACTTGGACACACAGACATTATCCGTGCTGGAAGATTATCTTGACCAATTTCCAGGTGTCGTGATTACTGTTTCCCATGACCGATATTTTCTTGATCGTGTGGTTGATAAACTCCTCGTTTTTAAAGGGAATGCTGTCATAGACACTTATTATGGGACATATAGCGAGTGGTTAAGTGAGAAGACAGCCGCTGTTAAGCAGGCAAAAGACACGGCACCGTTATCAGTTGCTGCGAAAAAAGAAGCAACTAACAAACCAAAAAAACTATCTTATAAAGAGCAACAGGAATGGCAAACGATTGAAGGCAAAATCAGTAATTTAGAAGAAAGACTTGAACAAATAGCATCTGAGATTGAAGCATCGGGAAGTAACGTTGATAAAGCGCGTGATTTATATAATGAACAATTAGAGGTAGAAGCGCAATTAGAGCAGGCAATGGAACGTTGGACAGAACTTTCCTTAATCGTTGAAGAAATTGAAGCGAATAAGCATAAATAGTGTGACGAAATAAGTGATACATTTTCATCTGTAAGAATGTTACAAGTGACTTTTCTACATGAACAATGTTAATCAATCTCTATCACACAATCGTGTTAAAAAAAAGCGTCAAGGAAATGACGACTCCGAGGGATCAGAAATGTCTGAATTTATTGATGGACCAGGGGTTATGCACCATTGAGCCCCATTTGAAAAGGGACGTTCTTAGCGATAGATCACTACAGGAGTTGTTTTTACAGGTGGATGTTGTATAAGTTAATTGCTTCACGTTATGAGTGAAAGATGAGTATGAATAAAGAAACGGCTAATTATGTATGCAGGCACGAGTACTCCCTAACCTAAAAAGTCTCTTATATGATGAAAAGTCTCAGGTGCTGAAGGTATATAGTTATCTTGTTTTTTGCAATCGGATTAGGATGGGCTCTTAGTGGGTAAATTTTATTAAAGACGAGAAAGGAGCCCAATCGATGACTCAGAGAAAATTGCAGAAGCTTAAATGGATAAACTTAGTGACATTAATCGTTGTCATCATTATAAATGCTTTATCTAATACTTTACCATTTAATAATATTACAACTGGGGAACTAGCAGATCGGTTAAATGTGTTATTTACACCAGCCGGTTATGTCTTTAGTATTTGGAGCGTGATATACGCCCTGCTTGCCATTTGGGTCATAAGACAATTTATTTCTATTCAAGATGTTGATTACGCCGCATATGAGAGAATAGGATTGGCGTTTTTCATTAACGGTTTATTAAATGGCAGCTGGCTTTTAGCCTTTCATTATGGCTATTTTATGTTGTCAATGGTGATCATGACAGGTTTACTAATTAATTTAATTATGATTTATTATCGGATCGATGGGGCACACTCGAACGTAACGATTTGGATGCGGCTGCCTTTTTCAGTTTATATGGGATGGATTTCCGTTGCTTTTATCGTCAATATTGGTGTTGTCTTTAATTCATTAGGATTTGAAGATGGGCTTTGGTTAAGTGCAGAAATGTGGACGATATTAGGGCTGATCATAGCTCTAATAATAGCTGGTTATTTAACAACTGCGTTGAAAGATGCTGTCTATCCACTCGTGTTCACGTGGGCCTTTATTGGTATTGCCGTGGAAAGATGGCACGAATACACTGTTTTAGCTTATACCGCTTTAATAAGTGCCATTATTTTAGGGGCAATGGCCTTGTATTTGTTTATTAAGTGGAAAGGTTTTTATCACAGATAAGCGTCCGTAAACCTCCTGGCTCAAAATAGAGAGCAGAGATAATCTATTTAAGCGGGAGCTAAGGGACGCTAATGTCCTGATTCACTGGGGCCAACAGGATGTTGGTCACACAAGCGTTTTCGCAGGACGCGAAGACGTTAGCTTGTGTTCCTTATCAGTGGGAAAAGAACGAAAACTTCCACTGATTGCAGGTTCGCTTTATGGGAATGATGATTGAAAAGACTCAGAAGAGGGTATTACTTTAGTAGTAAGGGTAGGTTAGAAGGAGGGGACATGTATGAATGTCACGAAACGAGATATCCTTCATTTAATTGACGATCTATCAGAGACAGAGCTACGCATTTTATATACATTTATTGAGGAATTTCGAATTGCAGAAGCAGAAAGGTCCTCAGCTCCACAGGAGAGAAAAAATATCACTGTTTTGGATTAAAGATATAGCCATGGACAGATGTTGTGGAGATAGGCAGAACTTGGATAACGTAATGAATCATGATTTGACTGCTCCTATGAAGGGTAAGATTAGGGCTAACGTAAAGAAGTGTTTAGTAGAATCATTTAGGTAAAAGTGTTACGTGCGATAAAGCACACTTTGACAACAAAATTGAAGGCTGGGATCCAGCGAATAAGTGTGCCCCTCACTTTGCGAGGGGCTTTTTTTAATCATTAGCGAAAGGTCACTGTTTGAAGATTAAATCATTTAGTAATTAAATCAATATCTCCTGATTCGAGATGATAAATCCATATTGCATTTAAATTATGGCTTTTTTCTTCTCTTAGATGCTGGGTTAGTTCATTATAAAGACAGGACATATGTAACGTCTCATGACTTACAAAGCACCATCCTTCCCTCGAATCAGTCACTTCAAAAACATAACTATATGTTAACGGGATAACATTTTTAAAGTTCAACTGTTTAAGGTATGACGAAAGCTTAAGTAAATGGTCCATAGCTTTAGAGAGTTTCAAAATATAGTCATCAAAAGATGTAAAAACGGTTGAAAAATAATGATGACACTCCTCATGCATGACCGTCATCATTTGCTGCTTCGAAGGGGTGCGTTCTATTAGAATTTTTGTCATCATCCGTTGCACAAGGTCATGGAAGCTAGTAATGTCATTTTCCGGTTGAATGAGCAAATTCCGAGCCAACGTTGTAGTAGGCATTAAATTCCCTCCTCGATTAAATACATGTTATGGATAGTAAGTCTATGTGTTTTATCAATGCATGTAAGGCCACTAGCATTTCTTTAAAAATGGGCATTGCTCACAAATGTTATCACATGTAGTAAGTGATTTATAAATACAAGACCAAGACCGCTTAGAATAACAAATGGGAATATCTTTTTTTCCAGCCTTGTTTTTAATTTTATTTGACAGGTTATGGTTAACGAAATCAGTGAGAATAAGAATGAGATCAACGCGCTCTGGAATCTCATTTTTGACCATTTTTACTTTTCTCCCATCTACATGGATGACTTCGTTAAAGCCGATATTTTTTAATTTGCCGGGAATTGAGCCAAGGTTATCACCGCCAATGAGAAGCAGGGCAGACATTCATTTTTCCTCCTTTAAATAAAAATGATAATCATTCTCAACTACAATTATAAATGAAAACGATTCTCACTACAAGCTTAATTGTGAAAATCGTTTGTCAATATGCCTAACAGCACCAGTAAGAGCGTATGTAGGAGGAAGCTATTCAATTTGGTCTATCATTAATCATCTTTAAACCCATTCCGAATAAACAGTATGGTATCTTCTAGCACACCAATATCTTTTAAAATGACGATGATCACAAGAATAAGGGGACCTAAAAAGACACCGACGACACCGAAGATTTGAAAGCCAGCAAACAAGGCAACAAGGACGGCCAAAGCGTTTAAGTTCATACTTGAAGATAAAACCTTAGGCTCAATCGATTGTCTAATCCCCACTGTCACCCCGTAAACGATAGCGAGTCCAATCCCCATACTAATATTCCCTGTGAAAAACATATACAGAAACCAAGGGATTAAAATGGTCCCTGATCCGAGATAGGGAAGGATTTCAGCGATGCCCACAATCATAGCGATGGTTAAAGCATGTTCCACTCGCAATATAGATAAGCCAATTAAAACAACGATAGAAGCAATAAACATGAGAATAAATTGGGCTTGTATAAAGCCGAGCACCCTATATTGAAACATCGTTTTAAAAGCTTTTGCTTTTTTTATTAAGGGAGCTGGTGTGGAACAGTAAATTTGTTTAAAAAGTTTTTCCCAGTCTTTTCCGATGAAATAAAAAGCAATAAATACAATTAAGAAAGCTAGAAGAAAAGATGGTACCACCATAATAAATTGGGTTAACGCATCAGCAAGTGCTTGTCCAAGAGCGGTCAGCGTTTCCGCTAGCCGATTGCCAAATGTCGCAATCCCGTCTTGCAAAGTGGCTTGTTGCTCAGGTGTTAAAGAAGACAGCGCTCCACTTACAGATTGCCACAGCGGCAAAATGGTCGTATTAAAAAACTCTTGCATTTGTAAAGAGGTGGTCTGAATCCATTCAGGAACAAAGTCTGAAATGCGTCGGACCCCGAAAATAATTAAAAAGACAACGCCGGTAATCGCCCCTATTAAGGTACTTAACCCTAGTAATAAAGCAATAATAACAGATAAGGTATTGGGAAGCTTTATTTTATCCCGTAGCAGACGGATTAAAGGATAGAACATCCATACGAGAGTGGCTGCAATCCAAAACGGGTACGATATCTTAAAAAGCCAACCAAGGAGCCAAAAGAAAAATAAACTAATTAATACTGTCATAAGCAATCTGGCAAATATCCAGGCATGCCTTTTAGTCATGGTCAGCCCTCCGATTTAACATCATTATATTGTGTGGTTTATGAGTTATATTAAGCATGCAATAGGATGGTAAACGTCTTCTGAAAAGAATCGTTAGTCACACATACCAATCCAGTATAGCCACTCTATCTCCTGCAATAAGTATTATCATAGCAGATAAGAATGGTGAACACATAATATGTAAAGGATTTAAATCATACTTTTTTGTATATAGCTATTTTAGCATGATGTTTCACTAAAAATAAAAGTGTTATACCTTTGAGAGACGATAGTCATGCTAAAAGGCTTCATCACGTGCATTAACGGGTATAGGCGTTATAACGAGAGTAAGGGAATGGAGGCATAAGCATGCTTAAAAAAGCGTTGCTCCTTTGTAATGATAAAGCAGGTCAAGGTGATGTTCAAAAAAACATAGGAATAGTAGCAGGCATTTTGACAGAAAAGGTAGATGACCTGACGATTAGAAAAGGTAAGAAAAAAGGGGACTTAGAGGAGATGTGCCGAAAGCTCGATAGCGAGATAGAACTGTTGATCATTATGGGGGGAGATGGCACGGTGCACGAATGTGTGAATGGATTAAATGAATTAACTGCTCCACCTCTAATAGCGATCATTCCAACAGGCACATGTAATGATTTTGCCAGAGCATTAAACCTCCCTTTAACAGTTGCTGAAGCTGCAATTGTAGCGATTAATGGGCAGAAACAAAAAATTGATACAGGCCGTGTCAATGATCGCACGTTTACTAATTTTGCAGGAACAGGCTTGATCGTTGATACATCCGAAAATATTAACGAAGAGACGAAAGCATTGACAGGACCACTCAGTTATTTAATCAGCGCTGTTAAAACAGCCAGTGATTCTCGGTCATTTCACTACGAGATAGTCATTGATGGCGAAACGATGAACGGGGAAGCAGTACTAATCACTGTAGTGAACGGCCGCTTTATCGGGACATACGAACTTCCTTTTCATAACTTATCCGTCCAAGATGGGCATTTAAATGTGTTTTTAGTGAAAGAAGGTGGATTAGCTGTCTTTAAAGAATGGATTCAGCGTAAAGCTTTTGATGCCTTACCAGATGAAACGACTGTTATTGCCAAGACAGCTAAAACCATCACCCTTAAAACAACTGAAACAGAAAAAGTAGATACAGATGGCGATGTTTATTTGCAGACACCGGTTGAGATAAGCATAGGCAGACCGTTCACCTTTATGACGGATGCCACCAGTCTATAAGTTGGCAGACGTACCGATAAGGCTTTTGACTTAGTTTAAACATTGATAAAGACGGTTATTGCTACAAAGAACGAAAATAATACGTTATTTCTAAGGAGGTATTATCAATGCTTTGGACAATCATCAGCATTTTAATTCTATTTTGGCTCGTAGGACTTTTCCTTGATTTAGTAGGTGGATTAATTCATCTTATCTTGGTCGTGGCTTTAATTGTGTTTATTGTGAAAATGATTAGAGGGAGAGGATGAAGGATTTTCATCAGTGAAATTGGTCAGGTAAGTGTGTAAGCACCTATTCACACATAAAATGGCATTTTAAATATGGGGAAGTAGCCGGAAGCTTAAAATCTTTTTCATAGGCGTGTTGGCTCGCACCTATCCAGTGATATAATGATACCAACGCTTTACGTGCTGACGTAAGGCGTTTTTAACATGTTTGTATGCATGCTTTTTACTCCGATAATAGTATGGATTTGTGTGAAGGTTCTGCACTAAAAATGAGGAAAACGGGCTTGCGTAATGGCTTGCCCGTTTCTACAATTAACTAACGTCATAAGCCATGTTAATCAACCGTTTGGCCTTTTCAATATCGTCACTGTTAGAAATGGTGACTTCTAAATCACCTGTACCATAATGCCCAATATGTGTGACATCACGGGTAAAGCCTTGTTCCAACGTGATACTATCGGGCTTAACTTTTAAATAAAGCAGTATCTTCGCTGTCTGCGGATGTATTTCAACACAGGCAAAGTTTTTAATACGTTTAAATGCTATGTAATGTTTTAATATTTTTACTTGAACATCATCACCTAAAGCTATCATATAAGCTTTTAACATCTCAAATTTATCTGTCAATGCTACATTAGCTTGCTCTAAATAATCAGACACCGTTTTAACATTAACATGTTTAGTGGTTGTTGAAGCATTTATCACATCTTCAGTCTGCGCTGTTGTAGCATTAACCAAATCTAGTAATAGGAGTCCGTCACTGTAATGTTTGTACTGATAAAGCTCTATATGACGGTTTATTTGTTGAACGGCGTGTTCATCATACTTAGTGAAGCCACCTGCAATACATAATAAACGTGGGCTACTCCAATCAATCGCATCTGAAACAGGTTGCCCGTATCTACGCATAACCATTAGTTCATATTCTGCTTTATGGTCTAGCAGCCAATCGAGGTAAAATAAGCCTTGATTAATGACATTTTCGTTTATAGATCGCTTATATTCAATAATGACAGGGGAGTTGTTTTCATCAATCCCTAACGTATCAATACGTCCTGCGTGACGTTTACCTGTACGATATTCAGAAGCTAAAAAACGTATCCCTAAAAACGTTTCTAAATGCCTTTCAAGAATATGTTGTAACGATTTTTCAACTGCTACGGATTGGCCTTCTAATTCATCAACACTATCCCCATTTAACCTAAATAGTTTTATATCACCCATAAGACTTTCCCTCCTTAACAGAAACAATGTTATCACGAAATATTATTTAAAAAATAGAAAGGCTTATTAAAGTGAGCCATGATAATTCTTATGAAAAAATGATTTTTAACCTGTCTAAATATTTTAGAAATTCTAATGAGTGAGACGTGATTTGTGGAGAAACCCAATCTTTAGAAGGTATTCTTAATTTATTTTCTTATTGTTAATTCTAAATTGGTGAGGTGAGCAGCCACATATTTTTTTAAAGTGTTTGTAGAAACTAGAAAGATTCTGGTACCCTACCTGAAAGCATATTTCCATGATGTTATGATCTGTGTTCATTAACAAACTCTTGGCTTTATGAATTCTTATATTTTCAAGGTATTTGTGTGGTGTGCTGCCTAAATTTTCTTGGAAGATTCGACTTAAATGATAGGGGCTTATCCCAATTTTGACAGCAAGGTTGTTTAAGGTGATTCTTTCTTCATAGTTCTTTTCTAAAAAAAATTTTGTTTTCGCCACTATTTCTTGTTGAGGATCATATATGTCAATAAAAAGTTCAGGTCGACACCTTTTGCATGGTCGAAATCCTTGTTGTATTGCTTCCGTAGCATTTTTAAAAAAACATACATTTTCATAGTTAGGGGTTTTAGATTTACAAGATGGTCGACAAAAAATACCAGTTGTCTTTACGGCATAAAAAAACTTACCATCATATCTTTTGTCGCAATTAACTATAGCTTTCCATTTTACCTTGAGTGAAAATAGTTTATTTGATTTCATGGATTAAACTCTCTCCAATTGATAAAGTTTCTCTTAGCTAATACCAGGTAGACTTTACCTCTCCCCAATATACCATTACGTCAACTCAAATTTTCATTGACTAGCTTGCTTTCTTCAAAAGGAGAACCCTTTTTTGAAATGTCATATAGCTAACATATAAAGCGATAATGATAACAGGGACAAAAATGTATAATTGAAAAAACGGTAATACAAGGATACAAAAGATTAAAGATAATAGAGAGGACCACCAGGGTAAGGTTTTATTCTTAAAAAGTCTAACACCAGCAGCCATAGAAAAAATATATACTAACACTCCTAATGAAGTCGGAATAAATAAAATATCATTAAAGGTCATTGTAAAGTATTCTGTAATAATAACTCCGATACCTGCGAAACTAATGACAAAAATAACCATACATCTTGGGATTTGTTTAGTTGGATGCATATATGATAATAGCTTTGGAAACGCCCCGTCTCTACTCAAGGAGTATCCGAGTTGCGTCAGGCTTGCTACAAATGCATTTGAGGTGCCTATACATATGAAAAATGCCAATATGGCGGTTACAATTTGTGCACCAATCCCTAGTGTTTCTCCCATTATAACACCGATTGGTGAAAGATTACTCTCTATACTCCCATATGTCCCGGTGCCGATTGTTACAAAACTTAATGCTAAAAATAATACCCCTATAATTATTACGCTAATAAAAGTACTACTAACAATGTTTTTATCTGGATCTTTAAAGTGATTAGCAAGATTACATATAGCTTCCCAGCCAAAAAAGGCCCAAAATATTACTGTTATTGCTGTTCCAATTGCGTACCACCCATTAGAGGCAAAGGGTGTAAAATTTCCCGAATTGATGCTCGGTATTGAAATTATAATGGTAAGTGTAAGCATTAATAGTAAACAACCACTTATGATTAACGCAACTTTGCCACTAACCTTAATCCCATTATAATTGACGATACCTGCAATAACTAGAATGATGAACGCAATAAAAGTCCTTGCCAAGTCAGAAAATCCAAATGCTTGACTAATGTAAAATGCCCCTGTTAAGGATACAATCGTTTGTCCAACTGCAGCAGTGACAAAGTAAAACCAACCTACAATATTTCCGCAATGAAACCCAAATGATTTCCGTACAAAATTTGCTGCCCCACCTGCATCTGGGTATTCACGTGCTAGACAAGCAAATGTGTAGGCGAGTGGAAGGTTAGCAAGAATTACAATCATCCAAGACAATATGGATGCAGGGCCTGCAATAGAAGCTGTAACCGATGAAATAAAAAGAACACCCGATCCAAGTATTGCAGCAATATACAATGCAATACCTTCATATAAACCAATAGAACGTTTTCCCATAAATATCCCCTCTTTCAGTTAAAACATTAACAATTCAAGGGGGGAATTTCTTCTCTAATATTGCGTTCTAATTCCCTATTGTTAATTCAATAATAATAATTTTTATTGGCATATCGTTTCTTGAGAGTCATTGGTATAGCTAAAAAAAGAGTAATATAGGTAAAAGTATTAGTAACGTTACAACATCAAGAAAGTCTAGTTACCTTTTATAATTGTATTATTAAATACGAATATAAAAAGAATTACGGAAGCTAAAGCCCCAAAAAATCAATCTATTTATTCCAAGTTATTTTGTGCATGAAATATCGCCCCCGACCATTACACGCTATTCCGAAAATAAAGATTTCGTTATATCTATGATCCAACAACTCTAAGCATTTGTATGAACGTTGATCCCCTTGAAAGCAGAAGAGAGACAAAAAAGATTAGTATAATTTTACATTATTGAAATTTAGTAGTTATTAGTGTGGTGTTACCTATAAAGGAAATCATTATAATGTTCACAAAAAATTAACAAATATTTATAATGATTAGTAAAAAAGGCGTATAATGAAAGAGGAATTATAGTACCCAAGAGGAGAGGATGACAGTAGAAATAGACATTGAAACTAATGGAGTGAAAGGCGTTATCCTAAAGATATAAGAGATAGTCCTCACACAGTGACTTATAAAACTATTAAATAATAAAGAGAGGAACATGATAAATGAAGAAAAAGCATATTCTTCTCATCTTTTTCATGGCAGTTTTTATTGTTGTAGCGGTTGTTTTTAGCCTATTCATTGGACGAAATGACTCAGTAGATGTGGCGAATGCTAAAGGGTTTTTATATTATTCTACCTCCGCGACTAATTTCGTAACGAGAGGGAGTTTATACGTTATTAATGACGAGAATGAAGTACAAAAACTAGTAAAAACGGACGGAATGGATTTAGGTCAGATTTATCAACAGGATGAAATGTTTATCCTTAATGACAACAAGGATACTTACTTCATTCATAACGATGAGATTGTAAAAGAAAAACGAGCAGACACAGAGCACACAACTATCTTTTTATCTGTGATCGATGGGAAACGTGTGGAACTCTACAATCATGGTTATATTGATCAGGCGACATATGGCTCCCATCTCTATTGGGAGCATGATGGCGTCATGCAGTTTGCAGAGTTGCGTTATTTTATTAGTACTGCTGGTTCTGATGGGAAGTCCCTTTTTGTTATTGAAGAGGATGATGAAGAAAACAATGAGATTATTTTGCGCCAAATAGCCTTAGATCAGACAATTGAGGATAAGCCGCTTCTTGTACTAGCAGACGATGTAGACAATTATTTAATTATGACGGACATGTTAGCTAAAGACAATCAGCTCTATTATATCGTTAACATAGATTATGATTATGCTCTCGGGAAAGTTGATTTAAATACAATGGAACAATCAGAGACACCTTTTTTAGAAGTGAAAAATAATGATGACATAGCTGAACATTTACCAAGCAAAGGCCATAGTGGTATTCACATGACAGATGATTTTATTTATTTTTATGATGGAACAGGGATGTTATATCAATTTAACCTAGAAGGTAACCTCATTGAAACGTTGTCCACCGTACCTGATTATCATGAATATAATGATATATTTCCAGCATGGGATGACGAGACGTTATATATTTTCAAAAATGGGGACGATTCAACGATACAAAGCGTTAATTTACTGGACATGGCGCTGCAATCAGAAATAGACATTGATACGAAGAACTTAAAGGTAAATGAACAGTTTTTGTATGATTTTAAGATCATTAATGGTTTTTAGCCAATTGGTTTGTGAATTTAAAACTTCATTTGAATTTCAGTCGTAATAACTATTAAATATCAAATTTACTTGGAAATGTTACTTAAATTATCAAGAAGAATAGTTTAAACTATGTTATCCCCACAATTGACAAATAAATGTTTGATTTTCAAAATTCAACTTTCAACATGAAAATGCTTAAATTGAATTTGACTTTGTGTACATAATATCTCAAGATTTATGTTTAAAATAGTGGGGTAATTCAAATGACAGATACTAAGAAAAATGTACGAAACAAAATAATATTAATTAGTTGGGGATTTCTTACAATTATACTGCTAGTTTCGATAGGTTTTCAGATTGTGTCAAATGTAAAAAATGGTGATCAAAATATTAGAGAAAATCTTTTAGCTTCTGCAACATTGACAATTGCACAGGATGAGTCCGTAAATTGTGAAGATATTGAAAATATACAAGTCTCGAAAATGAAAGCAGGAGCATTTCCTTTTAATTATTCTGTAATAGTTGATATGAAAAATGGAAGTCAACTGACTGTTGGATGGAAAGATGAAAATATGTCAGAAACAGAAATTGTCAATCAAAATAGATAGTTTTTCCTTATCTTCTTAGTGCTGAAATAATTTTTAATATTAAGAAGGAACTTATTTGATAGCACCTTTTTTGGAAAACTATATATTACATTCAAGAATGCTAAGATAGTAATTTTAAAAAGCCCTTTTCTCATAATTAGGGGCTTTTTTATTCAACGGTTAATGTCTGATTGAAGCGATAACGGAAGGAATTTAAGGAGTTGAAGGACTATCTCTATCTTTTGGCATTGAACAAACGATCGTGTTGGTTCACCTCACTGAAATATTAACGACAGTGGTAGCGTGATTCATCAGATCAATTAATGTTGAAAATGCATTTAAAGTTATCTTTAATGTAGCGAAAAAGTTACGAACATTTATCTTGCTCAAGTGAGTGTCTTGTGAGAGACTAATTAAAACGAACAGCAGAATGAGTGTTGCATGAAGCAGGAGGCTATTGTTCGCTTTGCTGATTGTTTTCATATCATTTGAGTAACGAGGTGAGTAACATGGATATTCAACACATTGAAGCATCCCATCAACAATTTATGACTAAAATGAAACAGGAAGACCCCGGTTTTTTTAAAAAGCTTGGGGAAGGGCAGGAACCTTCTTTTTTCGTTCTGTCTTGCTGTGATTCTCGAACATGTCCATCCACCATTACAGGTATGCCATTAGGAACGATGTTTACCCATCGAAATATTGCTAATCAAGTTGTGGAAGAAGATGACGGTTTACGCGCCAGCCTTCATTTTGCTCTTGATGTTTTGAAAGTAAAGTACATACTAATTATTGGTCATACAAACTGTGGTGGCATCCTCGCTGCAAGCACAGGAGTGCGTCACGAAGCGATGAATAACTGGCTCGATCACGTCAAAGAAAGTATTGATAGCTTTGATAAAACGAACTTATCTCCAACACTAGAGGATCTTGAAAGACATAACGTTAAACAGCAAATCATTGATTTGAAAAACCATCCTGTATACAAAAAAGTAGGGCGGGGAATTCCAGTAGTAGGTATGTTATTTCATTTAGAATCAGGCGAGCTAGAATGGATTAATGATAATTAATTGATAAAAGTGGACAGGGCTTTCTCATAAATAACCTCTTATGAGAAAGCTCTGTATTAGTTGTTAGACAATTTTAAGAGTTTATGAAGGATATAAAAAGGGCTCACGGTTACGCCGTTAAAAAAGGTGCAACCGTGACTTGACGCTTATGAGTTAACCTAATCGACCTCACCGATTTAGAGGAAGTCATATAAGAATATTTTAACGCTGTTTTAATGTTTGAATGCGTTGCATCATGACTAAAGAACGCCCTGTCCCGATGGCGACAGATTCTAATGGACTTGGTGCGATATGCACAGGGACAACAATTTCATTAGATAACCAATCTTCCATACCATTTAATAACGCGCCGCCCCCTGTTAAAATAACGCCACGGTCGACGATATCACCACTTAACTCAGGAGGGCAGTCCTCTAACGTCGCTCTAATCGCTTCTAGAACGGATAAAAGTGATTCTTTAATTGCTTCTTGTATTTCGTATGAGGAGATATCAATTGTTTTTGGGAGGCCGCTTACAAGGTCTCGTCCTCGAATAGCCATCGTAAGCTCCTCATGCTCAACAAGGGCAAATCCAATTTCCATTTTGATATTCTCTGCCGTTCTAGGACCGATCATCAAATTGTATTTTTTTCGGACGAATTGCACGATATCCTCATCAAGCTGATCGCCTCCTGTTCTAATGGAATGACAGGAGACCACACCGCCGAAGGAAATGATAGCAACTTCAGTCGTGCCACCGCCTATATCAACGATCACGTTTGCAATCGGCTCTTCAACAGGGAGATCAGCACCTATTGCAGCGGCAACAGGTTCTTCAATTAATTGAACGTCTTTAGCACCGCACTGTTTAACAGCGTCAGAAATCGCTCTCCTTTCAACGGACGTGGAGCCTGAAGGCGTACAAACGACCACGTTAGGTTTTCGTAGAGGGGTTCCCAGCTTTTTAGATACTTTTTTCATAATATGCTTAAGCATATCTGTGGTCACTTGATAGTCAGCAATGACGCCATCTTTTAACGGACGAATAGCCACGATATTTTCCGGTGTTTTACCTACCATACGTTTCGCTTCTTCTCCTACAGCAAGCACTGCATTCGTATGTGTGTCGATAGCTACCACGGACGGTTCGTTAATGATCATCCCTTTATTTTTTGTATAAACAAGTAAATTGGCAGTTCCTAAATCAATGCCGATTTGTATAGTTGAAAACATCCTACATTCCTCCAGTATCACGTTTGGTGTTACTACATAATCATTCTTCATACATGGTCGTTTTATAGGGGTCTTTAGTAAGATAAATGTTGAAAATGTGTGGAATTCGAGGAGATTTCCCGGGAAATATAGCAAACAACTGTGAAGATTGTCATATAATTGTTAGGCAGTAATGTTTCGCCAAAGAGTTTTTTTGTTTATACTTTTATCACAGATAACGGACGCTAATGTCCTGATTCACTCAACTACCAATCAGTGGGAGAAGAACGAAAACTCCCACTGATTGAAGGTTCGTTTTATAAACGTTTATTTATAGTGGAAGAACAAGGAGAGGTTGGAACATGATAACTAAAACGACTGAAAAATTGTTGAAAAGAGAAAGACAGCGTACGTTTTATCAATTGGCGTCACGAGTGAGTGAGCCATTTAAGGAAAGAGCGATTAAAAATGATCGAGAGGCTTGTTTTCCGTTTGAGAATATGGCCGAGCTTAAGAAAGCAGAATTAACGACGTTAACTGTTCCAGCTAAGTGGGGTGGAAAGGAAGCCTCGCTTTATGAATTGTTAATTGTACAAGAAACAATAGCTAAAGGGGATGGACCAACGGCTCTCTCTTTAGGTTGGCATAACGGGTTAATCATGCAGTTAAGGCAGACGAGAAAATGGGAAGAAGCAATGTTTGAAGCTATTTGTCGTGAAGCTGTAGACGATCATATCTTGATAAATGCAGCAGCGTCAGAGAAGGCGACCGGAAGTCCAGCACGAGGCGGGATGCCTGAAACAACTGCTACCAAATCAGCAGAGGGCTGGCGAATAAACGGCTCTAAAACATATACCTCTCTCGCACCAGCGTTAGATTATTTTATCGTAACAGCGGCAATGAAAGGTGAGGATAGAGTCGGTGAATTTTTAATACCGGCGCAAACAGCTGGAGTAGAGATTGAAGAAACATGGGAGACATTAGGCATGAGGAGTACCCGTAGTGATGATTTGCACTTAAAGAATGTATTAGTGAATCATCAGGCACTCGTAGCTGTGAAAGATGCTGGACATGGAAAAAGTCCTCAAGGATGGCTACTTCATATTCCAGCATGCTATTTAGGAATTGCCCAAGCAGCGAGGGATGAAGCGGTGGCTTTCGCTAAATCTTATCAGCCAAATAGCTTGTCGCATCCTATTAGTGAAGTACCAGAAGTTCGCCGTAAAGTTGCAGAAATGGATCTGGAACTTATGAGTGCACGACATTTTATGTACCATATTGCAGAAGTATGGGATAACATGCCCGAGTATCGACCGGGCCTTGGAGAGGAATTGGCCGCTGTGAAAACGATATGTACGAATGCGGCAGTTAAAGTAGTTGATCTAAGCATGCGAATTGCAGGTGGCTATAGCTTGCATAAAGCACATCATTTTGAACGGTATTACCGTGATGTGAGGGCAGGGTTGCATAATCCACCTTCAGATGATTTAACAACCGCGGCATTGGCTAGAAGGGCTTTTGACTAATTCATATCCTATAAAGGAGGCGGTAACGATGGTAAAAGAAGGACTAAGCATTATGGCGTTAAACATCGGGAAACCACAGACGCTCACTGGTTTAGGTCAAACAGTGATCTCAGGAATTGTCAAACGGCCAGTGGACGAGGAGATTTATCTATCTCAAGAACAATTAACAGGAGACGGACAAGCAGATTTAGTTCATCATGGAGGGCCTGATAAAGCTGTTTGTGTGTATTCTTACGACCATTACCCTTATTGGGAGAAACACCTTGACAACACGATCTCTTATGGGGCATTTGGAGAAAACCTTACTATTGCTGGAGGAACTGAACAAGAGATTCACATAGGGGATACGTTTAAGTGGGGTGAGGCTGTCGTTCAAGTGTCTCAACCGCGTATGCCGTGTCATAAGCTTGCTAAGAAATTTGAAGTACCAGATCTACCAAAGCGCGTCATAGAAACGGGTTTTTCAGGTTATTATTTACGGGTTCTCAAGGAAGGGACAGTGTCAGTAAAAGAACCACTTATTTTTCAAGAAAGACATACGACCTTTTCTATTGCCATGGTAAATGATGTTTACTATAAGCGCTGCAAAGATAAGATGGTTATTGAACAAGTATCAGAAGACCCCTATTTAGCAACGTCGTGGCGAAAAATGCTCACTAAAAATAAGAAATGAGACACGTTCACCTTGATAGGTACGCCCTTAAAATTGGTATAAAATAGAGGCTGGTTTTTATCCCAGCCTCTTCTATAATTATAAGGAATCCAGAAATTTTTTGAAGTAGTAATTTCCCTTTTCTAGTGTTAATTCTGTTTCGGAGATAGTATAGATTCCCACAAGATGCCCAAAAGGATCTATAAATGGATAAATACTTTTGTTTGAAATTTTTGTCTTATACATATCATCATTGTAAAATAAACACCAAATATCTTTCTCATAAACTTTTAAAAAAATACCTTCTATATCGTTACCACCTTCGTAATACCCTACATGCATATGTAGGGTATCATCAAAAAGTATCATATGGACACCAACTTTTTAGAATATTGTAAATGAATACATAAACGTTCTCAGAATATTATAGTTAATTACTTGGACTCCCATACAATCTCTTCATACAATGTATTTTTACTGGTATTTCCGAATATTCGTATCAACCTTAGCACCAAAGTTCTACCTTATGATTAATGGTTTGAACAGCTTTTTCATGAATTTTAATCAAATTATCAATTTCTAGCAGGTTCATAATCTTTAATAAAGACATATTTTGCAAAGAAAAAGCCCTTTAATGGATAAGTTGTGTGGTAACCTGTCCAATTTCACTAATAAATTCATGGAAAAGAATACACTAAAAATGTCATATGGGCAATGTTTTTGTAAAAAAATCAATTATTTGGATAGCATATTAAAACATTGTATTTAGATGTGTATAAAAAAATTAGTCGCTCAAATTCATGCCAAAACCATTACATCATACGTTAAAAATCATTGATTCTAGGTTAGTTTACATCTATCAAGGTGTAACGTGTCTTTGATGACTAATTCCATTAACCTTTCATTAAAGGTCATACTAAGGACGCAAATCAAGTCTCTATTCTTATGCATCAAGATGTCGAAATATTTAAAAAGGAATCACTCACGAAGCGTCGAATGTAGTAACAGTAAGACAATAGTGAAAGAAGCATCCTCGGAAAAGCGGCAGTCTGGAGTACACGTTCATATATTATTTGTTTTTCGCAAGTGTATTTTGTCTATTAAATGGATGCTAGTATGAAGGGGAAGAATTTATTAAATTGAGAAACAGGGGGGATACTCATGCCGTCTTATCATAAATTGGTGAGAGATAAAATTCCAGAAATTATTGAAATGAATGGCCAAAAAGTCATGTATCGGCGAATTTCTGGAGAGGATTTTATTAAAGAAGCGAAAGAAAAGCTGAAAGAGGAAATGAAAGAATATCTCGAAGCACAAAACCCAGAACAAGCGATTGAAGAGTTAGCGGATTTATTAGAAATCATTTATTGTCTCGCTGAACGGCACGGGTACTCAAAAGTCGAATTAGAAAGTATTCGCTCAGATAAATCAGAAAGGCGGGGGGCTTTTCATGAAGGCTGGTTTCTAGAAACAGTTGGAGATGATGAATGGTAACAGTCATAGCTCAAAAGCTGTAGTAAGCTTACCACTCCAAAAAAGAATAGGTGGTCGTCACCTACCCTTTAGATCTGTTACTTTATCTTTACCTCTAATGTCTATGAAACGATGTTAACGATCCAATCGATACTATAGTAACTAGCCACTGTTATGCAGATCGTCCACACGCCTAAGCCAACTCCCATCCATACGGTCGTATGCCTTTTGTTTGCTTTTAACGTAAGCGCAATAATCGTAGCTAAGTGAATGCCTGTCACTAATGGTCCTAAAAACGCAAGGCCAGGTAGCCCATACGAATAGAAAATCGTTTTAGCCCGTTGTTGTCGACGTGCTCTTTTTTCTTCTTTTACGCGATTTTCCTCTTGCTTCTTCACAGAGTGCTCTTCCATTTGCATCTTAAGTTGTTTTTTATTATGGCGTTTTAGCTGCCACTGTTGATAAATACGTGTTCTTTTAATAAAGCTTAACGTATATACGATTAAAATAATCGGAAGAAAGTTCCCTATATAAGACACGATGCCAACCATTATCGGATGAAGTCCCATGCCGATCCCGATTGGAATGACGATGAGTATCTCGAGCCATGGCGTGGCGGCCATAATGAAAATGAGTATATATTGCCAAAGTAGTTCTATCATGAGGTGACTCCCTTCTCATCGATTACATAAAGCCAGCGATGAAGTGTTTCCAAGATGACTGCCTTTTTCGATCGCAAGTCTCCTTATCATAATAAGACATTTGTGTAGCCAACCCATCGAGAAGGCAATAAAAAGCATCGAGCCTTTCGCGTACAGTAGTTTGGTGCGCGTGCTTATTGTGTAATGTTTGAAAAAGGGGGGCAAGCAACTTATCGCACTCTTTTTCAAATTGTAGAAATTGCGCATGCACATTTTTCTCAAGAGCTGGGGGTGGAAAAAGAATGAAATGGAAATAAAACTTTCCTTCAGTTTCAGTACTTAAATAATGTGAAAGATCCTCTAAAATCATGTATAGCCGATCTTCTGTAGGTAAGGATTTATTGGTCTCTAATGAACGTTTTAAGTAGTTTAAATAAGCCTCATAAACATACTCTACGGCAGAAAAAAACAGCGCATCTTTATTTTGATAGTGATTATAAATAGATGCTTTTTTAATCCCCACCTCGTCAGCCATGCGTGCTAAGCTTGCTCCTTCGTAACCATGTTCAGCAAAATGCTGAAGGGCTACGTGCAAAAGCTGTTCTGACGTTTTCATCGCCAACCTCCTTAAAACGTGATAAACTAAAACTAACGAACGATAGTTAGTTCATTGTGTAGTTTACCATTGAAAAAATGATGGAGCAAGTCATTTTATGGTTGAATGGTTGTAAATAATCCGGTCGTAACGCCGCCAAAAATAATGTTTTTCACAAAAAGAAAGAAGAGCGTACTTAATCAGTAAAATATGTTAAAATACATAGTTGATTAAAGACAGGAACGTTAGCCACTTGCTAAAAGCAGGTGATGATTGTCGTAACGAAACATGGGGGAGAACGAGAATGTACAAAACACATACACTGAATGAAAAAATTAAGCTCTTACTTTTAGTCATGGGGCCGATCCTTGTGACACAAGTAGGGTTATATGCTATGAATTTTATCGATACGACGATGTCAGGACGAGCAGGGGCAGAGGATTTAGCTGGTGTCGCTATCGGCTCAAGCCTTTGGGTTCCAATACTGACAGGTGTATCAGGAATTTTACTCGCTTTACCACCGATTATTTCTCAGTTAATGGGTGCGGAAAAAAAAGAAGGCGTATCCTTTTATGTAATTCAAAGTATTTATTTATCTCTTGCCATCTCACTTCTCGTTTTTTTAGTGGGACTGATTGCCGTTGAGCCAGTCCTAAATTTTATGGCATTAGAAGAGGAAGTGGCTTACATTGCTAAACATTATTTAATTGGTCTGGCCGTCGGTATGGTGCCGCTATTTATGTACAATGCGATCCGAGGGTTTATAGATTCTCTAGGACAGACGCGTGTCACGATGATCATTACTTTACTAGCGCTCCCTGTCAATTTTTTGTTTAATTATTTACTTATTTTCGGTAAAGCAGGGTTTCCAGAATTAGGGGGCATTGGGGCAGGTTATGCGTCAGCAGCTACGTATTGGTTTATCCTTATCGTGACGATTTACTTTGTTCATACCGTTCGACCATTTAAAGCCTATAAGATTTTCTCTACTTTTTACCGCCTGGATTTTACTGTTTGGAAGGAATTGCTATTGCTTGGCACGCCAATCGGGCTGACGATTTTTTTTGAAACGAGCATTTTTTCCGCAGTCACGCTTCTTATGAGCCAATTTAGCACTGTCATCATTGCCGCCCATCAAGCCGCAATTAACTTTGCAAGTTTGCTTTATATGCTGCCTATGAGTATGGCGTTTACATTGACGATTGCGGTCGGGTATGAAATTGGTGGGAAAAGGCTAGTTGATGCTAAATCATATACGAAGATCGGGATGGGTTTGTCTGTAGCGATGGGCTTAGTGGCGTGTGTCATTATTTATGTTCTTCGTGAACCAGTCTCACTGCTTTATACGGTGGATTCTGAAGTGGCATTTTACATTCAACAATTTTTGATTTACTCGATTTTCTTTCAGCTGTCTGATGCAATTAATACCCCTATACAAGGTATTTTGCGTGGCTACAAAGATGTTAATGTCCCATTCATACTGGCCCTTGTTGCTTTCTGGGGTGTTGGTTTACCAACAGGTGTGGTGCTTGCTAATTATACCGCTCTCGGACCTTATGGCTACTGGGTTGGATTAATCTTAGGTTTAGCCGTATGTGCGGCGTGTCTTGCCTTCCGCTTACTAAAAATTCAACGTAGCTTTGCCGTTCAGTTAAGTAATGGTTAAACACATCAAACACCTTCTAAGGGGTTTGATTCATATGTGACGGTGGTACAAGTCACATATGACAACTTGCTTGGAGGGATGTGTATGTTTGGATGGGATGATATCCCAACGCTTGTTATTTCATTACTGATTATACTTCCTATCGTGGCTTTTGTTCACGAGGCCGGGCATTTTCTCATGACCTACTTTTTTGGCGGGAAAATGAAGTTTATCATCGGTAGAGGGAAACTACTGTATAAAAACGGAGATTTTGAAATTCGAAGAGTGTATTTCCTTGATTCGTGGACTCAGTTGGAAGAATTAAATGTCAATAACCGTTGGACTCACGCGATTGTGTATCTCAGCGGATCATTATTTAATATCCTAACAGTGTTACTAGTTAACGGGCTTATTCATATTGAGGTTTTACCCCCACATTTATTTTTTTACCAATTTGTTTATTTCTCCTTGTACTATGTGTGCTTCGCCTTACTTCCTGTTGAATATGGGGAAGGGAAGCCGAGTGATGGGAAAGCGTTTTATGATGCGCTGAAATATGGACCAGAAAAAGGACCGCTCGATTAAACGGCGGTCCTGTTGTAACATCTTGACGATGCTTAGCGACTGATATTTAAGGGAAAACATTATACAATGGAACATAGATATAATATTACAGGGGGGATATTATAATGAGAGAAGCCATTCAGTCACTCATTCAGAAACAAAAACAATACTTTTATTCTGGAGAAACGAAAGGTCTTTCTTTTCGTAAAGCCCAGTTGACAAAACTAAAAGAAGCAATAAAGAAGCGTGAACAAGATATTATGGACGCTCTTAAAAAAGATTTAAATAAAGGTCAGCAAGAAGTATTTTTCACTGAGATAGGATTTCTTTATAGTGAACTAAAAGATATGATGAAAAATGTGGATTATTGGGCTGAACCTAGAAAAGTTAAGACCCCGATTAGCCATATGGGAGGAAAAAGTTACATATATAAGGAACCATATGGTGTGACATTAATTATCTCTCCATGGAATTATCCTTTTCAGTTATGTCTCGGCCCTTTAATTGGGGCGATAGGGGCTGGTAATACGGCTATCCTAAAGCCTTCCGAATTAACCCCTAATACGAGTACTGTGATTAGAGATCTCATAGTGGCCACTTTCCCAGAAGAGTATGTGGCAGTCGTTGAAGGAGACGTTGAGGTATCACAAGCACTTTTAAATGAAAAGTTTGATTACATTTTCTTTACAGGGAGCACATCGGTAGGGAAAAAGGTGATGGAGGCAGCAGCCAAACATTTAACCCCAGTAACCTTGGAGCTTGGCGGGAAAAGTCCTGCGATCGTGATGGAAGATGCTGACTTGAAATTAGCTGCTAAACGAATTGTCTGGGGGAAATTCATTAATGCCGGTCAAACATGTGTAGCCCCTGATTATGTATTAGTCCATGAATCGCGGAGACGTAAATTCCTTAAACTTCTCGTTCATTATACGAAGAAATGGTTTGATGAGGATGCAAGGCGACGTAAGCCTTATCCCCGTATTATTAACGAGCGACACGTCGATCGCCTTGCAGGGCTTCTTAAAAATACCGATAAAGTGTTCTATGGAGGAGCTTACGATCGAGATCAACGATTTGTAGAGCCGACGATTATGATGGATGTATCAATGAACGATGCTGTTATGGCAGAAGAGATTTTCGGCCCTATTTTACCTGTTTTGTTTTATAAATATGATTATGAAATCATTGAGACGGTAAGAAAACGTCCTAATCCATTAGCTCTGTATTTATTTACTGAAGATAAGGAAAGCGAGCGCATGGTTTTAAGTAACTTATCGTTTGGGGGAGGATGTATCAATGACACGATAATGCACTTAGCCACACCGTATTTGCCATTTGGTGGAGTAGGGGAAAGTGGAATGGGAGCTTACCATGGAAAAAATAGTTTTGATACGTTTACCCATGAGAAAAGTATCTTTAAACAAACGACGGCCTTTGATCTGCCTGTTCGTTACGGACAATCGCAAACATCCATGAGCGCATTGAGAAAAATGTGGGAATAAGGTGAAGAGGCAGCTGCGGGGAAAACCGCAGCTGCCTTTGAATTAGGGGCTTAACTTTGCAATGAAAGTCAGTTTAAGAACAAGTACATTGACGAGGCATTAGCGACATTTAACATCCACCGTTCGCTAAGTATGATAGGAAGTCTTTACGATAATGGAGTAGCAGAAGATATGTTTAAAATTATTAAAAGAGTTTATCAAGGAGCGTCATTTTGATAGTTCTTCAAAAACATTATTATGATTTTGCCGGCAGACATAGCAGCTGATGCTAATACTAGATTAGTTAAAAAATCGGGTACTTCAACACCAGGAAAAATATAAGAAGGATATAGGGAAACAATGACTAAAAAAATATCTATATTAATATTTATTATAGCTGTTGTAATGATAAGCATGATTTCTTGTAGAAATATGTCATCAAAACCTGATAGGGTTCATATTGAAGGGATAGAAAATTTTCAGCCTAGCCGAACTCATTCTGAAGAAAGTTATTTATTGTATTATCCAGCAGATATAAGGGTTTCACAGAATGTTACCTTAGTAAAAGAGGTAAATAACAAAGGCGAAACGCTAGTAGAATATGAAATTACAGATGAGGATTTTAGAAGGGTCGTTACGCATCAAAAACCAAATAATTTAAATGAATTATATCTATCTTTTTTTGGAGAAGCAACCATTGATAACTACTTTTTTACTTATGATATAAGGAATAATCATTTTAAAAAAATTGAATTAGATTACTTTGATGTCCCTGTAGGTGTAGATCATATTAAACATTTTGGTGAGGATGTCCTATTACAAAATCTAGTTTCACATAAAACGGGCGACCAGAATTTAGATGAAAACGGTAATTTCAGTGTTTCTATAACAAATGTAACAACTGAACAATCTTTTGAAACTGAATTAGGTTTTGTTCCAAGATGGGCACCGATATTACAATTTAAAGAGAGAATCATCTTTGGTACTAGTGGTTATTATAATGAAGAGGACGAATATGTAGCACCCAATATCGGTATCAGTAGTTTGGAAGAGGGGAACATAGACTATTTAACCTTTAATGAGACGAAAGAGGAACTGTTCCCTGTTTATGCAAACACGGATTTTGCATATATTATAGGTAGCAGTGGACAGATGTATACTTTAGATGAAGATTTCAATATCCAGACATTTAAACCTTTTGAGGAACTAAGTTTTCAAGACTATTACTTTTATGAAGAATCTAATGCCTATTTAATGCTGAATGAAAATAAGGCTCTGTATAGTGTTATAGGTGAAAGTGGTACGATATTTGGAATCCTTACTTTAAATGATCACCCGGAGTTTACGTTATTAAAGGACAGCTTCACTGAAGAGGGCAAAACTTACAATGTTTTGTACCAAAATAGTGATGAGGAAGAACTATATATTATTGAGCTCGGTGATGAAATGGATAATGTTATAGTATTAAATAGTCATGATTTAACTTTAAAATACAAGTTTCCTATTGAACAAGGTTACTTGATGGATTTTGTAGTGAAATTAAAGAAATAGCTTGTAAAAAGACCTTGATTGGCTAAATGCCATTCAAGGTCTTAGTTGTGCAGCTACCCGGCGCCGGCGGACCGCTAAGACACGGCCGTGACGAGTTGATATCTTTAGACTTTAGGTGAAAGGGTCCGTCTGTAACATATCCAAGACAAATTGCTATTAATCCAAAGTACAATTTCAGTTATAGATTGACTTAGAAAAAATCATATAAAAATGGTTTCAGTGGAGGAAGACATGTGATGAGTGCCGCTAACGTTTTCTCATCACTTTCGATCAATGCTTCCTCTGCCAGAGTATGTGGTGATTGGCTCCCTAATAAAATCGCTGTTAGCATTCTCACATCTAAGTGAATCCCTTTTTTAGGGGCATGCTGGCAGCTCACCCCTTCTTTCGTTTTCTCTGAGAACGGGAAAAATTCAATCTCGTTTTCCTTTGTTTCACTAAATTTTATAATGTATGTGCCGTTGTTCCACTCGCATGTCTCATCTGTTACATGAAATATAAGTGGCCCAGCGTCAGAGTCCCATTTAAACGGGTACTCTTTCAAAAAAGAATGGACGTCGACAATCCTTGCCATAAAGTAAGAGGTGACCTCGTGTTTTACTTTTGGATCAGGCAGGAGGAATGGTAAACGTTCGTGCGGCGCCGTTGTGATTGAGACTGTTTCAATCATGGAATCATGATTAGATATAAAGCTCATCAACCCGTTTCGGGCATCGGGAGTGATCCAAATAAGCTCATGTATTGTCATCTTCATCTCTTTTACCGTGTATATCATATAGCCGGTACATTGATCACCATGATAATAAGCGGCAAGCATCCCCTTTTTGCGTTTGAAGAGAGAGTCTTTCCACCATTTTTCATCCCGGACAAGCGTACCACTATAACGTTTTGCCCACTGTTGGTAAACGTCATCAATAGCTGTGTAGTCTGGTTCGATACGCTTTACATGTCCATTGTGCGGAAGGCGTCCTGGTAACTGCTCCTTTGACAGCGTTAGTTTTGCTTCGTCGCTGAACAGCTCCCAGCCAAATTTCCTGTAAAAAGGGATGGAAAAAGGGTGAAGGAACGATAATGATTGACCGTTCTCTTTCATATCCTTTAATGCGTGTTTGAGTAGTTGGGACACGAGACCACTTCGACGATACTCAGGCCATGTGGCTACGCCTGCAACTCCTCCCATTTTAAAAGATTTTCCGTCGATGTAGACGTGAAAGGGTAAGACAGACGCTTTAGACATAATCACCCCATTCTCTTCCATAACCCATGTGACATCAGGGTCCAGAGAAGAAAGGCGCTCACGCCGTTCCTCTTCAGTCATTTCGTATTGAAAGGCAAACTCAGACAAGCGGATGCTGTCTTCTAGTTCAGATGGTTTAAGTTTTCGAATCATGATAAGTTCTCCTCCTTAAATATAGCGATGGTTTTTTTTCGTTGTAAGGCATGATCCACTGAAGGCTCTGGATAATCGTGACCAATAAGACATGTGCTTGCCTGTTGAGTAGCGTGTGGCATTGTGGCTGGATGATGAATATACTTTACCGGTACTTGGGCAAGTTCTGGTACATATTGTTTAATGAAGAGGCCCTTAGGATCGAAGTGCTCAGATTGGCGGGTTGGGTTAAACACTCTAAAGTAAGGGACTGCGTCAGTGCCAACAGAAGCGGCCCATTGCCAGCCTCCCACATTTGAGGCTATATCATAGTCAATGAGTTTCTTCGCAAAATAAGCTTCGCCTAAACGCCAATCAATTAAGTAATCCTTTGTTAAAAAAGACGCTGTGACCATTCTTAATCGATTATGCATCCAGCCTGTTTCGTTTAATTGTCTCATACCTGCATCAACAATTGGGAAACCTGTTGTACCAGTGATCCAGCGTTGCCAGAGCTCATCCTCGTCCCTTCGCCACGGTAAGTCTCTATATTTTAGTTGATACTCCTGCGTATCTGTTTCAGGATAGACATGATAGATCATTGCATAAAAATCCCGCCAAGCAAGCTCTTTTATAAATGTTTCCGCCCCTTTTCCCGCAGTATCGATATGGGCCGTCACACTGTGGAAAATGGTTGCTGGTGATAGTGCCCCAGTTTTAATAAAGGGGGAAAGATTGCTCGTCCCGGATTGTGCAGGTTGATCTCGCAATTCAGCATAAGTTGTGAGCCGTTCTTCGATAAATTGTTCTAGTAGTTCAGTTGCCTTTTCTTCACCTATGTCAGTCCAATGCTGGTGACAGTGAGCTAAAACATGGTGATTAAAAAAAGGTGTATCGTCTTGAATGTTGTGGGAATCATGACACACATAGCGGTTTTTAAGTTCCTCAAGATTAATGGATACCGTTTTAGGTTTTAGATGTTGCTGCCATTTACGAAAATAAGGAGTGAAAACGTGATAAGGCGTGCCATCCGCCTTTGTAAGCTCGTCTGGTTCAACAATATGGCTACCACTAAATCCATACGTGGCAATCCCTTTATTATGCAGAAATGATGTGATCTCTTTATCTCTCTCTTTACCGAACCTTGTATAATCTTTTTGATAGAAAACAGCTTTTAACGTGTTAAAGGATGCGAGCAGTTTTGAAAATGCTTCGTGAGGATCACCAAAAAAGATGGGAAGATGTAAGTTAAGCTGTTGACACCTTTTCTGAAAATGGTGAACCGACTGAAAAAAATAATCATGATGTAAGTCAATGGTCGTTACGAAGTTTGGGTGAAGATGAAAAAATAGAACGACACGGCCATTTGTCTCACATGCAGCGCGAAGTGCTTGATGAATAGCACGGTTGTCATGAAACCTTAAATCATTTCTCAGCCATACGGCATAAATGTCACTCATCGTGTTATCACCTCACCTATCATCATATCGGAAATACTCGGCACAAGAAAACAAGACGTCTGCTCTTAGTATGCCATAAATTAAAATGGGGTGTTGGAATTGTGTGGAATAGACCACCTCGATTACTGTGACACATAATCGGGTTAAGGAAAGGTAGTTAATCACATATTATATAGCGCCATGAAAAGAGACGTTTAATCCCTACAAATAGTTGTTGAGGCTACACTAAATTTTTGTTGGAGAAAATCAGTCACAATTTTCTTCTAAATGTTGTCGTGAGAGTAGTACGTCCTTTTAGAAAACGTAAGCGGTTTAAAAACAGACAAAATATGTTCAATGTTTCACAAACTTTTTCTTTGAATACGTGTTAAAATAAATTTAACGAAAGGGGTTGTGATAGATATGACGACATTAACTCGAAAGCTAGAATGTGAGTGGATACCATTTTCAACAGACACAGAAAATTACACACAGGAGACTTTTGAAGCTCTCGTAGGGGATGAGTTCGAAGCGATGATGTTTGAGGGAGAGGGGCAAGAAATACCTTCGTACATTTGGACAGTTAACTTTGTATGTATCATTAAGCGTAGTACACGTATGTACAATGACATTTCTATTACTAAAATACCTCGTAACCCGGCTTGCGAGTGAGACTGTTGCTACAGCAAAAAAATATAAAATTATGACGATTCACCTTCTATTGAGGAGTAGCTGATGGTAGCGTGTTAAACGTCATTCAACATACGGTCATTTCCAGCGGATGATGGATGGGGCACCTGTCATCCGTTGGTTTTTGTCTTGTTTAAATGTGCATTGAGCAAAACTCGTATTTTATAAAATGCGGGTTTTTTTGTGCATAGGAAAGTCAATCGATTTCATAAATCATGGTTGTATCGTTATTTAGAACGTTATGACTCATTGTTACTACAGAGGGACGTTTTCCGGGGGCTCGTCTTCAACTCATTCTGCCTTTGCAAAGCTCAGTCAGAATGGCTTTTCAGACGTCGCTTCCTTCCAAAGGAGTCGCCATCTTGCGTTTCAATTCTTCGTTGTTAATGACGAACATTTTATTAATTTGTAATAATACTCGATACATTAAGGGTGATATTTAAATATGAAAACGCATTCGAGTGTATTGATCATTTGATAAAGGAGAGGCCACATCCCATAAGTTTTATCATGGATCTTTTAAAGCCATATAGAAGATTATTTATGAGAACTTCAGGGAATAGACATAATACAATTTATCACAGAGAAGCGTTCGTCAACCTCTCTGCTCAAAATAGAGAGGAGAGGTAACTCTATATAGGAAAGAAAAGTGAGGAATGACTGCATGGAAAATAAGAAAGTATATGACATGATAGGGGTAGGTATCGGTCCGTTCAATTTAGGTATGGCTGCTTTATTAGATAATAAGGAAGAAATAGAAGGCATTTTCTTTGAAGAAAGCTCGTCATTTAATTGGCATCCAGGTATGTTAATTGAAGGGGCAGATTTGCAGGTGCCATTTTTAGCAGATTTAGTGACATTTGCTGATCCAACTAGTAAGTACAGCTTTATTAATTATTTACATAAACATAATCGGCTTTACACCTTTTATTTTTTTAATCGGTTTGATATTCCTAGAAGAGAATACAACGACTATGCACAATGGGTTGCAGGCCAACTGGATAATTGCCGATTTAATAAACGGGTAGTCGATGTTACAGATCATGTGACGACTTCTTCTTACTATGAAGTGACAGTGGAAGATCAACAGACAAAAGTATTAGAAACGTACTTAGCAAAACATCTTGTGATCGGGACTGGAAGTAGCCCTTCCATACCAGCTGAATTTGAAGGTTTTCCACAAGAAGATGTTCTTCATACGAGCGCTTATCAGTATTGTGTTGATACTTTTACTGAAGCCGATAAAGTATTAATTGCAGGCTCTGGACAAAGTGCCGCAGAAGTATTTCTCGATCAGCTACAGAGACAAACACAACGTAAACCGATGTTATATTGGTTGACCCGATCACCAGGATTCTTTCAGCTGGAAGCGGGGAAATTAGGACAGGAAGTCTTTTCTCCTGACTATATTGACTATTTCCATAAGTTATCTTATGAGACGAGACAAAGAGAATTACCTCATTTAACACAGCTACGGAATGGGATAGAAGAGAAAACGTTGCATAAAATTTATGACCTTCTCTACCATCACACCACTCAAATAAGGGAACTGCCTGTATTAATCCAGGCCAATGTAGAACTGAAAAGTATTGAAAAAGGTAAAGACGGTTATCACGTATCTTGCTATCAGCTTCAGGAGGATATGTCTTTTACAATCACAGTGGATAAAGTAGTATTGGCTACAGGTTATCAGCCGCATATCCCTAATTGGTTACATAAATTCTCAGACTTAATTGAATGGGAAGATGATGCTCATTTCACCGTTAGTCGAGACTATAAACTTCAATTTAAAGAAGAAAGATCCCATCATATTTTTACATTAACGAACTTGGAACACAGCCATGGGGCAGGGGCTACAAATTTAGCGTTAGCCGTTGAACGTAATGTGACAATTATCAATCGTATTGCAGGTAAAACTCTTTATCCTGAACAGCGACATACGGTTTTTCAAACGTTTAGCCACGATGTTCATAACGACTATTAGATGAAGTCTGCCTGCGGAAATATGAAGGGGAAATGGATGTGGCCAATTTACGATCTGTAATAAGGGGCTTTTGAGGGAGCCCCTTTCCCGGTAAAGTTGACTGTTAATCAAGCCTTTTAATAACTAACGAATTGAAAAGGCTTTTTCGCCTTCAACTACTTCAATTTCTTTTTTATTCAAACTTCTCACTTTAGCTGGAAATTTTATGTTTTTTAAAGAGGCTAAAAAAGCTTCTACTGTCTCCGGTTCACCTTGGACTTCTAACTCCACAGACCCATCCATATTATTTCTTACCCAACCGCTTACACCAAATTCTGAGGCTTTCATTTGCGTATTGAAGCGAAAGCCAACTCCTTGAACATGCCCACTCACAATGACATAATAACGTTGCATCGTTTTTCCTCCTCGTCATACCGTTTCACGAACAGCAGTGTTTTTAATGGTATTCCCTTGATGCCCGTCCGCAAATCATAAAACATAGTTAAACAATGTTATACGATCTTAACACTCCTTTTAGTATAGGAGATTGAATATATAAGTATATGATTATATAATGTAATTGTTATATGTGAAAAAGGAGGTACTACTGTGATTATAACAAATGAGGCGAAAGATTATTTAATGAAAGTCTTAGAGGAAAATCATGCTGACACTATTAGGGTGACTGACACTGGGGAAGGGTGCTGTGGTCCAGCTATCGGAATAACGCTTGATAAGCCTGAGGAAGCTGATATTGTGGAAGAGATAAACTCCATTCAAGTGGCCTTTGAAAAAGCCATTTATTATGATGTGAAAAAAGCAACGATCGATGTGCAACAGGGAGATGGAGGGGAAGAACTTGTTCTCACAGGGATCACGGAATCATGTTAAACATCGTTATTACTTTATAAATAGATAGAAGGCTTGAAGCTCTATTTAACAATAAGCGTCAATTTTCTTTTAAGCAAGTTGGCGTTGGGAAATGTATTAACGACTAGAGGCTTGTATAGGATGGCTTATTAAGTGTGCCGTCAATAGAAGCTATAAGGGGAGGGAATTAACATGAGTAAAGATGTGGAAGATGCAGCAGGGAAAGGTATTAGCTTTTTTGAAAGGTATTTATCTGTCTGGGTGATCATTTGTATTATGGCGGGCGTAGCCGTTGGACAATTCCTTCCGGTAATACCTGATACGCTTAGTCGTTTCGAATATGCGCAAGTGTCCATTCCAGTGGCCATTTTAATTTGGCTGATGATCTATCCAATGATGGCGCAAATCGATTTTTCTAGTATTGCCAATGCAGGACGTAAACCAAAAGGACTTATCGTCACGTTAGTTGTTAACTGGCTGATCAAACCGTTTACGATGTTTTTCTTCGCTTGGCTCTTTTTCCGAGTTGTATTTGCCCCGTTCATTCCAGAGGCGCTTGCGACAGAATATATTGCCGGGGCTGTGTTATTAGGAGCGGCACCGTGTACGGCCATGGTATTCGTATGGAGCTATTTGACGAAGGGGAATGCTAGTTATACACTCGTTCAGGTATCAGTGAATGACCTCATCATGATCTTTGCTTACGGACCGATCGTCATGCTCCTACTTCGTATTAATAATGTGGTCATTCCGTTTGATACGATTTTCTTATCGATTGTCTTATTTATTATTATTCCGTTAGCGGCAGGATACGTATCACGGGTAGTACTTATTAGACGCAAAGGTTTAGCTTGGTTTGAAAACGTCTATTTAAAAGCCGCAGGGAAATTTACGATAGTCGGCTTATTATTAACGTTAATCATTTTATTTTCATTCCAAGGAGAAGTGATTATTAATAATCCGCTTCATATCTTATTAATTGCTGTGCCTCTAATTATACAGACATTATTTATTTTTGTTATCGCCTACTTATGGGCAAAAACGTGGCGCATTGAACATAGTGTTGCGGCACCAGCGGCTATGATCGGGACGAGTAACTTTTTCGAGCTAGCAGTGGCAGTAGCGATCGCGTTGTTCGGATTGAATTCAGGTGCCGCACTCGTCACAGTCGTGGGGGTGCTAGTGGAAGTGCCACTTATGCTGTTTTTAGTACGGATTGCTAACAATACAAGAGGATGGTTTCCCGCTGAACCGCAGCTCGTAAAAAATAAGTAGAACGAAGAGAGGCTGTCCTATGAGGAGGGCTTTTTTTCTATGAGAATGGATTTGAGTGCGTCATGCTGTTACTCATGGACAGTATTGTACTCCCCTCCCTCTATGAAACAATAAACCGATGTTTTCTCATTAGGTAAACTGAACATCATGCTTCATTAACAGAAAAATGGTCACATTCTATCAGACGAAATACCTCACATTCTGCTATAATAATAGAGTAGAGTGATAGAGAGGTAGGACTGTTGCAGATGTTACGTACACTTATATGGTATATGTATTTTTTTGGCTACTTAGTGGCGGTTTCACCGTTGCTAATTAAAGCACACATGCTTAAAAAACAAGGCAAAAAAGAAGAATTGGATACGTTTATACGAACGATTAGCGGCAATTGGGCTCGCAGGTTAATCAAGTTGGCCGGTGGAAAAGTAAGTGTTATTGGGGCAGAACGGATTCCAAAGAACGAACCACTTCTTATCGTTAGCAATCATCAAGGAAATTTTGATATTCCCGTTTTGTTAGGTTATTTAGGAATTAATATGGGGTTTATTTCTAAAGTTGAAGTAAAGAAAATCCCATTGATTCGTTCATGGATGATATTCATGGGCTGTGTTTTTATGGATCGCAAGGATAGACGACAGGCAGTGAAGGCGATCAAACAAGGTGCAGAGTCGTTTCAATATGGACAAAACCTTGTGATTTTTCCAGAGGGTACACGTAGTAAGGGAGGTCCTGTAGCCCCTTTTAAAAAAGGCAGCTTCAAACTGGCGACAAAATCAGGTGTTACAATTCTGCCCGTCACAATTAATGGGTCTTATAAGTTAATGGAAGCCAATAATAATTTAATGACTCCCGGAAACGTAGTCGTAACCGTGACTGAGCCTATACGTTGTCATCAAACTGACGAAACAGTTGATGCGCAACAGTTGGCTGATTTGAGTCGGACACAAATTATGAATGCTTTAGAGGATAAGCAAGAGCATGTAACTGAGGAACTATCTTCTCCTGTGTAGGGGGATAGATAGTTTTTAATTTTAAGTACGAATAGTCCATTCATGATAAACAGTCTATAACACATGTCCTTTTTAAATAAGGAAGTTGCAGTGAAGGACGGTGACTTTGAGAGTGGCAGGGATGTCTGAAGTCTAATGAGGCGAAAGGGTCCGTTTTTAAAAATGGAAGATCAACGTATTAATCATTTATCACAGATAAACGTCTGTAAAACTCCCCGCCCAAAAATAGAGAGGAGAGAGATAACGGACGACCATATCCTGATTCACTCAACGATCAATCAGCGGAGAAGAGCGAAAACACCAACTGATTGAGAGTTCATTTTATAGGTGTATTATGACATTGGTTCATATATAATAAAATGAATGAATAATCAATCAATGAAGGAGGAGAGGACTTTGTCAGTAGATACAATATTGGCTACGATTGTAAGGAGAATGAACGAGGAACCAGAGCATTTAGAAGGACTTACCTATACCTATGAATTTCGGTTAACAGGAGAAGAAGAGCAGCTCTATCAGCTGAAAATAGACAATCAAACAGCTGAGTACGCTACAAATAGGCAGTGGGAACCTAAATTAACGCTAGAATTAAGCGAGGCTAACTTTCAAAAGCTCGCCACTGACAGTCTAAATCCAGCAATGGCTTATATGAATGGCAAGTTAAAAGTTCACGGCGAACTAACCCATGCCCTCAAGTTTCATAGTCTGTTAAAAAAATATACGTAAACAGCGAAGTGTCATGATGCTGGCGCAACGTAAAAAAGCTGATCCTTTTAATCGGGAAGGTCAGCTTTTTGTATAAGGGTATCATTCTCGCACGGACCACTTTGTTGGTCTCAAAAAATTCTCTTATAGAGAGGATCTCTCAGTTTTGAAGTTGAAGGGTGATTCAAGCCTTTTGGAGCAACTTCTCTTCATAACGCTCATCGATTTTTTTCTCGATTTGGAGGATGGCTTTTTGGTCTTCCATAATTTCCTGCTTATTTTCTTTAACTAACTCTTCGAAGCTCTTGTGAAAACGCTTTCTCATTTCCTTTCACCTCTTAATCAAAATTTTCTTACAATTTAATTATACCTAACTTTCACCAAGAATGTCATGTGAAAACTGTTACAAATTTACGAACTTTATCCCAGATCACCATCTAGGCTCACACCCATTGGTATGATAAGCACCACCACAACATTCAGTATAGAGCCAGAAATTACAATAACCCCCTCCATGAGCCCGTAAAGCTTGAGGTGATATTATGTCAAGAAAATGGACACAGTGAATAGGGAGATGTGTTTTTCCCTACCGCGTTCTGTTGATTACCCTCTCTGGCAGTGTAGGGGATGATAACCTTACTGACAGAGAGGATAATTGAGTATTTGATATACTTTTACTTGATCGGCTCAATTGATCTTTTAGAAAATTCATACTTGTCATAAACTGTCTAAGTCTGGTAAACTTAAAAAAATTAAAATAATTGCTTATGTAGAGAAGCAGAGGGACTGGCCCGAAGATGCTTCAGCAACCCCACATTTAAGTGGAAGGTGCTAATTCCAGCAGGATAATTATCCTGGAAGATAAGAGAAGTTTTTAAAACGTTAACCTCTTTTCTTCGGGAAAGAGGTTTTTTAGTTGGCAGAATATAAAGTGGCTGTTATGAAGCTCATTATTTTCTTCTTCCCTGTTGGCTGTTTTTCTCTGTTGAAAGCAAGATTTTAAAAATGACAAAAAGGTGGACTTAAACTATGACAAAAGAATCTTTCGCACAACAAGCAGCTATGACAGGACCGTTTCGTTATGATCATGTAGGCAGTTTTTTACGCCCTGACCGCTTGAAAAAAGCACGCCAAGACAACGCAGATGGCATTATTTCTGATGACGAACTTCGAACGATCGAAGATGAAGAGATAAAAGGCATTGTAGAAGAACAGAAAAAAGCGGGACATTTAGCGATTACAGACGGAGAATTTAGACGACGATGGTGGCACTTAGATTTTCTTGAAGGATTAACAGGGGTAGAAGGATTTGAACCAAAGCAAGGCTATCAATTTAAAGGTGTTAAAACGAAAGCCTGGCTCGTTCGTTAGAGTGACCTAATTAAATGAGACAAGGAAAAAACACCCCCATAGTCGTATATAAACTTAACGACAAATTTGGAGGTGTTTTTCTTATGGGCCGAAAAAATAATGTTTATCCAGAAGAAATAAAAAAAGAGGTTATTCGATTAAAGTTAACAGGAGAGTATACGAATAAAGAATTGATGGCACGCTTTGGCATTAAAAATAAAACACAGATTAAGACTTGGATGAGATGGTATAGAAAAGGAGAAGAACAACGATTAGCTCAACCTGCTGGAAAGCAGTATAAGTATGGAAAAGGATCAGAGGATATGAGCGAAATTGACCTGTTAAAAAGAAAATTGTCCTATTATGAAATGAGAGAAGAACTGTTGGGAAAGTACCAGGAAATCGAAAGGAAGTGGTGCCAGAAGCATTCGTAGAATTGGTTGAAATATTGAAGTCTAAATACACGATTACGTCGATTTGTGATTGTTTGAATGTTCCCAATCAACTTATTATCGTTGGAGAAAGACATCTTGGAAACCTAAACCTTTAGAACAATTGGTATTAACTATTTGTAAAGAATTTAAATATAGAGTCGGGCATCGAATGGTGAGGGATCTTCTTAAAAAGGAACATCATATTAACGTCAATCGAAACACCGTTCAGAAGATCATGCAGAAGTTTAATATCCAATGTCGCGTAAAGCCAAAGCGACAATCCTATATAGCTGGGGAAAGTAAACTTGTGGTTGGGAACCTGTTAGAACAACATTTCTCCGCAGAGAGTTCGAATCAAAAGTGGGTGACTGACATTACATACTTACCTTATGGTGAAAAGATGCTATATTTATCAACCATAATGGACTTGTATAACAACGAAATTATTGCCTATCGAATCAGTGATAAACAAGATCTCTCGCTCGTGATAAACACTTTAGAAGATGCTTGTAGAGGTAGGGAGACTTATGGCGTCCTATTACACAGTGACCAAGGAGCTCAGTATACATCCTATAAATTTCAAGAAAAAGCAAAAGAAAAAGGCATTACCACAAGCATGTCTCGGAAAGGCAACTGCTTTGATAATGCCGTCATTGAATCCTTCCATTCCTCACTAAAGTCGGAAGAATTCAGCACTCAGCAACGAGTGCACCTTACAAATTCTATTGTACTAGAAAAAGTAGAAACGTACATGTATTATTACAATTATATACGACCATTTAAAAAGTTAAACTGCCATACCCCAGTAGAATTCAGGAGTATGGCAGCCTAGGTGTTTTTTTAAATCTCATTTTTCTAGGTCAGTTCACGTGTCATCGATAAGCTTGATTTTCCTAATAATCATCCATTTATTGAGCACTTTCGTTTCTTAAAAAGTGTTGTAGGAGATGAGCATGTTGCCAAGCAAACCATCCCAAGCCCGAATATGCTTTATACTGATTATAGTTTTGTAGAAGGTGTTTATGATGACAGAGCACAATTTCGCTAAGATTTAGCTGCTGCTTACAAAAAAGCAATTAAAGCTTTCTATGAGGCCGGGTGTCGCTATTTACAACTTGATGATGTGGCATGGGCAGTATTAATCCCTACTGAAAAGGATTCAGAAGAAGTAAAAGCAGATAAGCGTGAAAAACAACAGTATTTTAAACAAATCATTAATGAGGCTCTTGAAGACAAACCGGACGATCTCGTTGTAACGATGCACATTTGTCGGGGAAACTTTCGTTCAACATGGGCGATGTCCGGCGGCTATGATCCTGTAGCGAAAACGATTTTTGAAGAGGTTAAGGTTGATGGTTTTTTCCTTGAGTATGATGATGAGCGATCAGGGACGTTTGAACCGTTAAAATATCTAACTAGAAAAAATGCCACTGTCGTGCTTGGACTCGTGTCTTCAAAAATAGGAGAACTTGAAAAGAGAGAAACCATTAAAGCACGTATTAAAGAAGCAAGCGAATACGTCCCATCAGACCAATTGGCCCTTAGCCCACAATGCGGTTTCGCTTCAACAGAAGAAGGGAATATTTTAACGGAAGCACAGCAATGGGAAAAAATGAAGTTCGTCAAAGATGTTGCTGAAGAAGTATGGAACGATTAATAGTAATTTGGAATGATATTTTCTGGCAAATAAACTGTTTAAATGTATATCTATCTAGAGGCAGCATTCATTATGGTGCCTCGTCATCAGTTCATAGTACGACATTTAACGGTTCTTAGTTCCAACCTATTTGCATTTGCTTTTCCCCATTCTTTCATACATTTTCATGACGTTTTTAAAAAACCTTTGTTAGGCTTTTCCCTTTGTTGGTAGAATAAGAATAGACATGTCGAAACATGAATCTGAATGGAGGAACGGAAATGGAAAAACAAACGAAGCAATGGCTTGTAAGAGGTTCACTATTAGGGTTTATAGCAGGGTCCATTTTTGTCGCTTCAAATAAGCAAGCGCGTACGAAGGTAATAACAATAGCTAATACAACGAAAACGCGGACACAACACTGGATTCAAGTTATTAATGATAATCGTGATAGTGTGATGCAACAGCTTCAAGCGTCGAAAGATAACATTATGACCATTGTAGATGAAGCCTCTGAGGATGTAGAAACATTAATGGAAACATCGAAAAATTTAAAAAGTCACGCACTAAATTTAGTGTCTAGTGTGCAGGATTCAAAAGAGGAATTACTACAACTAACAGCGAAACTTCAAGCAGAAAAAGACATGCTTGAACCAAGTCAAGAGCTATTACCTGCTCCTGATGAGGAAGATGACCAAAAGAAACTAGAAGAACTATAAGTCTAAACACGGCCAAAATCGTTAGATGTATGCTAACGATTTTGGTTTTTTGTGGATAACTAGATCACAGGACCTCTAAAGCCTGAACCAGTCATAACTGATATTGAGATTCCCTATTAAAGTATTGATCGAGGTGTATTTTTGAAAAAAACGTCTGTTATCTCCCTTCTAAATAGATTTCGTTATTCTCTATTTTGAGCAGGGAGTTTTACAGACGGTAAAAGTGAGAGAAACGTAAGACAGCGTCTCCCTGAGGATGAAGTGCAGTCTGAATGAGGAACTTTTGTGACTGTTTCCTGAGTAAAAGTTAGCTGAAGACAAGCCCGCGGAAAATATCCGCCTAAAAAGTATAGGTCACAGTCATTATTTGAATTGTGACGTCACATTAACGTATTTAATAAAATCGACTCAAAAAATGTTTTGAAAAGGGGAGATTCGGCTACAGGATTATACAAGAGAATGTTAGGAGGAATAAGATTATGGCATTAACGAATGAGCTTAACTATTTAAAAAATTTAAACTGTGCTGACAACGAATGCGTTTTATCTGTCTATTTAAATACGGATCCTGCTAACCAAGATCAACAAAAAGGTGAGTGGAAAATAAGATTAAAAAATGGTTTGAAACGAATACAAGAGTATTTAGAGGCCTCAGGTAATGAAGACCAAATTAAAAGCTACAAACGGCTTAAGAAAAAAGTAGATGATGAAATTCAATCAAATCGCACAAATTTGCAGAAAAGTGTCATCATCTTCGCTTCCGATTATGACGATTTATGGAGCGTGCATTATTTACAAGTTCCTGTTGAAACAAGCTTTCATTGGGAATCATATGCTGTCACTGACCAGTTGGAAGAACTACAAAGAGATTATCCCCGGTCTGGTGTTATTATGCCTAACCTTGATGAAGTCCGGGTACTGGATACGTCACTCGGAGAGCTTCATGATGAAAGGACGTATATGTTCGATCCGGGAAATGAAGAGTGGACGTTTAAAGAAGGATTAGCTTCCTCTGATAGAATCGCTTCGGGAGCAAGTCACGTTGATAAAATTCAACAACGTTTTGAGGAAAATCGTCATAGATTTTATAAAAAGATGGCGACGAACGTGGAAAAATTAAAAAAAGAACGGGAATGGCAAGAAGTGCATCTCGTCGGAGAGAAAGACATGATTCGCACGTTTGAAAATAGCCTTAATGTAAAGCCGGCAGGGATGGTTGGTAAAAACTTAAATAATGCCGAACCGACGAAAGTATTAGAAGAGGTGTTTAACTAAATCTTAACTCCCATAACAGTGATGGCTGTTATGGGAGTCCTGTCTATCTGTGCTACTAATTAACTTTCTATATTTGCCGTACTTTGGCTACTTTTTTTAGTCTGTAAGTGTAATTGATATTGAAAAATAATCCCAGCAATAAGCATAACGACGAGCATGACTGACATTGAATAATAAATGGCACCATCACCCACAGCTTCAATGAGAAAACCTCCTACAACTGGACCGATCATGCTTCCAAGTGCAAAAAGGATGGCGGTCATGACATTCCCCGTCGGTAATAAATTGGCTGGGACTAGATCAGCCAAATAAGCTATCCCTAAAGAATAAAGGGATCCAAGTGTCATACCTGCCACTGCAAATAAGGAAAATAATAGCCAAGTCACCTCTTCTGCTAAAGGCATACATAAAAATAACATAAGGCCTATCCCGATAAGACCGATCAATACTTTATCCCGTCCTATTTTATCACTTAAGATACCGAGGGGGAGCTGTGTAATTAAACTCCCAAACACAAAGCCAGGTAGAAGGAAAACGGTGACAAAGTTCATATCTAACCCCATTCTAATGGCATAAACAGGATAACTACCGTGGAGAGATGCTTCTAAGTAACCGTAAAAAAATCCTGGTAGTAATGCAAACCAGGCGAGCTTCAAAACTTTTTTATACCGGGAAAGCGTATTAAGTTGTGAAGCTGTTTCAAAATCACTTGCTGGCCACTCATTTTTTAAAAACAGCATAAAAATCCACGCAATCAAACTGGCAGCTGATGCTAAAATAAACGGTAATAATTCATTTATTTCTAATAATCGGGTCATCATCGGCCCGAACCCGAATCCTAAGCCGAAAGCCAGCCCGTAGATGGCTAGTTGTCTTCCACGATTAGCTGGCGTGCTCGTGGTACTAATCCAAATTTGCGTTGAAAAATGAATCAGATTATCCGCAATGCCTACGACCATTCTTAGCACAAACCAAAACCAGAAAGCTTGCCAAAACGGAAAGAGAAGTAGTGAAATCGCCATGACGATTAGTCCAATAATAATCACAGGCTTATAACCATATTTTCTTACGGGTTTTTCGATAAAGGGAGAAATTAAAATAATCCCGATGTATAGAGCTGCCGCATTTAGCCCGTTCCAAGAAGATGAGACGCCGGCCCCTTCCAGCATGACGGCAAGGACAGGTAACAACATTCCTTGAGAAAAACCAGCAATTAGTACCATCCCCACGAGTACCCAATATCTATAGCCAGGGTGGTTAGGCTCAGTGTAGTGAGTTGAATGATCCATTTGAATGAAAGCCCCCTAACGATTGACAAAATAAACACCACTTTTCATTGTATACCTAACTTAAAATAGTGCAAGACATTAAGCATTTAGCGTGACTGGCCTAGATTGAAACAGTAAACTATAATTTAAGAAGAACATTGACAGGAAAGGACGTTATTTGATGAAATTTACGTATAATCAAGATGAGGCTTTTGAAACAGATTTTGAATTCGGCAAGCTGACAGTGTCTGGGAATGAGGAAAAAGGATTTCGCCCCTTTCAATTGATGGTGAGTTCGATTGCAGTATGCAGCGCATCTGTCTTAAGAAAAGTACTGACGAAACAACGGATGGTCGTTCATGACATTCAAGTAGAGGCTGATGTCACACGGGATCCTGCTAGAGCAAACAGACTGTCGGCTATTAAGCTTCATTACGTGATTCAAGGTGATGGCTTAACTGAAGAAAAAGTAGAAAAAGCCGTCCAACTTGCCGCTAAAAATTGCCCTATGGCGCAAACGGTTAGTGACACAGTCGCCATCACTGAAACATTTGAATTACATTAAATAATTAAAAGAAAAGGTGTGCTCTCCCTTCTTTAAAGGCAGTTTAACTCACATTGTCTAAAAGATAATGTTTGGTTTATCACAGATAACCTCGCCCCTCAAAATAGAGAAGAGAGGTAAAGCTATTTAGGCGGAAGCTAACGGCCACTAAAGTCCTAATTAACTTAACACCAATCAGTGGGAGAAGGGCGAAAATGCCCCCTGATTGAAGTTCGTTTTATAAGTATCACCTGACAAGAGAGTGAGGAGCACATTATGGAGCACGAACAACATGATTTTACTAAAGGGAGTATCATGAAAAAGATGATTCTCTTTTCCTCACCCATTTTTTTAACAAATATTTTGCAAACATCGTATCAAGTGATCGATTCTTTATGGGTAGGGAATCTTCTCGGACCTAATGCTCTTGGTGCCATATCCATTTCAGGTACCGTCGTATTTACTCTCCTAGCATTTATCATTGGGATTAATACAGCGGCTTTAACGGTTTTATCACAGTACAAAGGGGCTAAGGACGACACTGGACTAAAGAAATCACTGAATGGCTTTGTAGTCATATTAGGTGCTCTCACGCTTATCATTGGGATTCTAGGGGTCATTGTTTCTGATAGCATCCTTCAACTTATGGGAACCCCAGAAGATATCTTGCCTATGGCCATACTTTATTTAAGAATTAATTTTATCGGGATTCTCTTTCTATTCGGATATAATTTCATTGCCACCGTCTTACGTTCTTTAGGCGATAGCAAAACGCCCGTACGGTTCGTATTGCTAGCTGTCATCTTAAACACGTTATTAGACCCTTTCTTTATTTATGTCCTTGATTTAGGTATTGCAGGGGCAGCTTATGCCACGATCGTGTCCCAAGGAATCGCTTTTCTTTATGGGCTTACTTATTCTATATACAAAGCGGGTGTACCCTTCACCATTCCTTTTTTACCTGCTGTAAGTGAAGTGAAACATATTTTTAAATTAGGCCTCCCTTCCGGCTTGTCCATGATAGTCATTTCTGGTGGGACATTAGCAATTATGACGGTGGTGACAAGTTTTGGAGAAGAAGTGGTTGCAGGATTTGGGGCTGCTCAACGCCTTGATAGCCTTATTATGCTACCTGCTTTAACGTTAGGATCGGCCATTAACAGTATGGCGGGACAAAATATTGGGGCTGGAAAATGGGACAGAGTGAGTGCTATCTCAAAAAATGGTCTCTTATTAATTGCCTTAGTGTCATTAAGTTTAAGTGCCCTCGTATTTCTCACTGCTGAATATGCTGTTTCTTTATTCGTTCAAGACCCAGCAACAGTTGCGTTTGGAACATTATATGTACAAACTGTTGCGTTCTTTTATCCGTTTCTAGGCATAAATTTTGTATTAAATGGTGTCGTTCGAGCAGCTGGAGCGATGTTTCAAGTCTTTATCCTCAACGTTTTTTCGTTTTGGGTACTTCGGTTTCCGCTAACATATGGTTTTTCTCGGTGGCTTGGAGAAGCAGGAATAGGGGTAGGAATGGCTCTTAGTCTTATGCTAAGCAGTCTGCTTGCCATCGGCTACTATAAGCTTGGTAATTGGCGGAATATCACTGTTTTAGATGACAATGATGAAGACACGGAACGAAGGGGCTGATAGTTTGTGTCATTCTAAAAACAATGGTCTGAAAAATTGGAGGTTACACGAAAGGTATAATGATTAAATACAATGCTACAATGGAATTACCACTTAAGGATGCGGTGGCAGGCAGTGATTAGCGGCGTCTGAAGATCAAATGCGGAAGAATTTATCTCAGATAATCGTCCGTTTGTAGTAGAAGATCAATGCAGTAGTCGTTTTTTAGGTGATAGTTTGAATTATAAAATGGATGCATATTGATAAAAGCAAAAGTAGTGATGCCATAAAATCTTACACGATATGTATGATCGTTATATAGAGTGAAAGAAGACGTTATAAGTGTAATGGCATGACTTTATTTTATGAGGGGATGACGAGATATGGTAGAAGAACATATGATTCATAAAACTTTTTTTAAAACAATCGTTGATGAAGAAAATCAGCAGTCCCCTGTTAAATCACTGGGACAGCAGTTCTATGATATACAGATGGATGAAACGGCCGATTTGTCATCTGTAAGATTTGCGCAAGGGGAAGTCTATTACCATCATAAGGATATGGAGTCCGCTGTTTACAAGTGGGAGCTCGTGAAAAATGAGCTTCAACCATGGGCAAGAAAAAATATTGGTGACGCTTATTATGAAATGGGCTGGCTCAGGGAAGCAGAGAGTACGTATACGTCTATTCAATCGGAAAGTCCGGTGCTGTCAGTGGAAATATCACTACAACTCTTGCAGGTGTATGCAGATAAAAACAATAAGGATAAAGTACATCAATACATTAAAAAGGCCCTGGCTATTGACCCAAATTATCCGAATGTAACTGATATTGCCCGATCATTTTACGAAGATGAACAAGACTGGTATAAAGCAGTAGAATTAGCCGTTCGGGAGTCTGTGAGAACCGCATCACCTAAATGGTTTTCTATTTTAACAGATTATGCTGAAAGAGGTTATACAACATCGTTTGCTCCGGAATATTTTGAGAATGTACTTTTAACCGTGGCACAAACAGAACAGAGAGCGTTATCTAAACTGGCGTCCGCATTATGGGAAAGCTATTACCCAACACCTGCAAACATAGCATGGGTGAAAACATTGAATGCTGTTACGACTAAACTGACGTTCTCAAAAGACGTCCATTGGCATTCGCTTAACCGCTTATATTATAAAAACTACTTAGAATTTATGAGCGGCAGTTATTTATTGAATGAGCTTAAGCCATTACTTCCGGAGATGCTTAATGGCTGGATCAAGCTGACGAAAGGGAGCGACTCTGTTTATCCTGCTGCTGCGATTCTTGCTTGGGATGAGAGCGTATCAGGAACACTTTCACAAGAAACGGCAGCGACAGCGGAAAGCACTTTTTCGGATAATGCCACACAGACAATAAGTATGGAGAACATGACTGCCCTGCTTGAAACGATTTTACAATGGGCTGATGATAACGATGTGGTAGTGGAGCCGAAAATTAAATGGCTTGTATCACAATTATGGGCCTCTCAAGGTAGAAATATTCTTATTACTGGTGGTTCCCAATCTCATAATACAACGATGCTTAATCACCTGTTAGGTGAGGAATTATTTAAAGGTGAGACAGCTACTGTGTATGTCAAACATGGAGAGAAGCCAGCCTTAAACGCTGTTAATATGGACGGTCTTACCCAAGTGGAAGATATGAACGAATTAACAGCAAATGATTTAATTGAATTAACCTGGCCATCTTCTTTATTTACGGAGGAGGATACGTCCATTATCGTTGCTAAATATTCAGCTGATCCAACGGCAAGTGCAGGACCTGACTTTGATTTTGTTGCAACTGCAGATGACGTATTTTATCTGATTGATGCCACTGTCGAAAGAATGGAAAAGGAATATGAACGCCTACTTGCATTTGCAGAAAAGCATCGGGATGACGTCATTCATTTCGTTATCTCTAGTACACCAGACCGCCATTTAAATGATGTGACCTCACGCATAAATGAATTGTTTACAAATGCCCACATTCTTCCTGTATTTTCAACCAAAGATACGCGCCAACTGGTTGACGCCATTAAGGAGACAGGAAAAAATGGGGAAGTCAGTAGCAACACGACAACGTATTTAAGTGTCTTGCAGTCGCTATTAAGTCATCTACTCGATCGTCGTGAAACGAAAGAAAACACTTATAAACAAACGATTAAGTTTAACGAGAAGCTTATTGAGCAAATAGAGGCGTATCAAACAGGTGTGACAGAGAGAGAAACAGAGAAATACGAGGAATTAGCTGAAGCTTATCACGACATTAAAGAAGAAATGAAAAGCAAGGTTTGGGAAGACGTTCCAGTTTTTCTTAAAGAGACAGCGAATGAAATTGATGAAGAGGCAGACTTTAAAAATTTGCATAATGAACTAAATGACAAAATGAATCATAAAATCCAAACATATTTAACAGAACAACTTATACCAGATATGCAGACGGCATTTAATGACTGGCTAGTTGATGCGAAGGATAGTATGAATGACTTACAAGCTTATTTAGATCATGCCTCCACAACATTAAATAATATGTACGGTGAAACGAATGTTTCCTTGCAAACAGATTTCCAAGTCGTGACTGATTGGAAGCGTGATTTAAATCGCATGGTAAATCGAGTGGACTTACAAGAAATTAATATTATGAATCGATTAAAACCAACGCAATTTCTTCTTAAGAGTGCTGGAAAATTGCTAGGTAATTTTCAGCAAAACAATCACATGCTTTATAATCAATATCAAAAATATATTGAAAACGACAACTTTGAAGATGCGGCAACGTCAATCATTAAACATGTTTTCTTTGAGTTTGATTTATTTGAAAAGAACCTGAAGGCAGACATTAGCTTATGTGTTGAAGCGGCGTCTAGTGACTTAGAAGAACATAAAGTGGATGCAGGTGCTCAAGTTAAGAAAGCCCAAGACAATCTGACGTTAATGAAAGATCATCCAGCATCCTTTTATGACCCGCTAAAAATATTTGAAATCAGACTTCATCAATACCATTTAATGAGTGAAAAAAATGTTCAATTCAATCAATAGTCGACGATCCCCGTTGTAAGAACGGGGATATTTTTTTTGTTTTAAGCAAAACTACCTATTAAGAACTTTTCAACAAAAGGAGGACGCATATTTGTGAAACGAACAATGACGGCTATAACGGGCCTACTCGTTTGTTTATTTATAGTTACTACTCTCTCCCCTTTCATAGCTTATGCAGAAAGTGGGCAACAAACGAAGAAATCGAAGTCTGATCAAATACCGGAATCTGTTATTGATATTACAAAAGAAAATACGTATCCCAATCCGACACAGGATGTCCCAAGACTGCAACCAAGTAAACTCACTTCCCAATTGTTAAATTCGACAGATGTAAAAATTGACAATCCTGATTTAATCAAAATGATGAATGAATCCACCATTAAGAGCTCAAAGATAGGGATCGGAACGAACATATCCATTTACCTTGGGGAATGGCCGCTGTCATATGAATCGGAAGATACGATGGTGAACTGGGATTTTGAAAAAATTAATACAAATATGGTTGATAACAGAGGCGGTTCTGATAAAAAGAAAATTCAATTTAACCAACAGCAACAAAAGCGGGTTAAAGGAGGACTTACCGCTGACATGAGTGATGCTGAAATGGTCAAGAAAATGATGCTGAAAGAAGCTGCTGAAAGAACAAAACTTCCTTTAAGTTTTTCAACGACTGTTGGCTTTGGGACTCAAACTGATCGCGTCTACGACGTGGCCCCGAAAACAATGGGATACTTGACTGCTTATGCCCCAGCTGTCAACGAAAAAGGGAAGATAACGTATGGTGAAGTGTATCTCAAAGTGAAACGAGGCAACGCAGCCTTAGAGATTAAAAACGTCACAAGGCAAGGTGTTGGGGCATGGATACCTATCCAAGATTACCTCAACTTGAAATTAGAATCCACAAAGCAGCCGCGTTAGTCTGACGTACATGAAAAATGAGCTGGTGATAGTTAATATAAGCAACAGTCATTCTTACGCGTTTCTTTGAAGGGACGTGAAGATGGACGGTTGCTTTTTGTGATGGGCGGAAAGCTTCCGTCATAATTCATGCCAAAGCCACTGCCTAAGAAAGTTGGACAGTCTTGATAGAGACTCACTAGGAGCTATTTATTACAGATAACTGTCTGTAAAACTCCCGCCTCAAAATAGAGAGGAGAGCCATATTAATTTAGTCGGGAAATAACGGACGCTAATATTCTGATTGAAGGTTCGCTTTATATCGTAAGCATGCCTGCTTTTTACACGAATATAATGTGGTAAGGACACGGGAAAGATGAGTTTTAGAAATGAATGAAATCCCGCATTTGATAGTTCATTAGACGGTTCATATAGTACTTTCAATGCATGAAAGCCCTTGCTGTTCATGAATGGTTTGTTCATAAAAATTCCCTGCTCAAACTAGATAATTTATTTAGATGGGTGATAACAGACGCTAATGTACTGATTCACTCAACGCCTACTCAGTGGGAGAAGAACGAAACCCTCCACTTATTGAAGGTTCGTTTTATCACGTTTACTGACTATAAAGGGCATGAAAAGAAGGTGGCATATGATGGCTTCTCTTTTACAATTAAAAAGACTGAAACGTGGCTCAGTCATCGGCGTCGTTGCACCAGCCGGCCAACCTGATGAGCAGAACTTGGCGAAAGCCGTGGCCTATTTAACATCAAATGGCTACCGAGTAGTTTATGGTGACGCGATTTTTCGAAAACATGGTTATTTAGCCGGGACAGATGAGGAACGGGCAGACGATATTAACACGATGTTTCAACGTCGTGATATCGACGCCATATTTTGTGCCTGTGGCGGATATGGGTCACCAAGAATAGCCTCCCTTTTAAATTATAGGCTTATCAAAAAGCACCCTAAAATCTTTTGGGGCTACAGTGATATCACTTTCTTACATGTGGCCATTCAACAATTAACCGGATTAACAACGTTTCACGGTCCGATGCTAAGCTCTGATTTAGGAACTGAGACGAGACAAGACGAACTGAAAGAGCTGCTTGCTTGGCTTCGGGCACCTTCAGCGCTAACTTACCGTGCAGAAGATATTCTTTTTCATGGTACAGCTCATGGAAAGCTTATTGGTGGCAATTTGTCTTTGCTTGTTAGTTCATTAGGCACGCAATATGAAGTTGACACAGATGGGGCTATTCTTTTTATTGAAGAAATTGACGAAGAACCGTACGTGATTGATCGCTTATTAAATCAGTTAAAATTAGCAGGAAAATTTTCGAAGGTGTCAGCCGTTATAGTAGGTCACTTCAATGCCTGTGTTGCAAAAAATGGGCGTCCTTCTTTTACACTTAATGAGTTGTTCATTCAGTATATAGTGCCAGCGGGGAAACCTGTACTGTCAGGCTTTAACGTTGGTCACTGTGAGCCGAATGATCCTATGCCTCTCGGCGCGTTCTGTGAGGTTAATACATATGATAAAACAGTGGTTATAAAAAATCCATTTACACATGATTAGGTGAATTAACGTCATCTCTTGTAACAATGATCCACGCGATCTTTTACATGATGGCCGGATGTTCGAGAAGGAGGTCAACGAGAGGTTAGCCTAGCCATTTTTTAAGCTTGCCATAATGGGGAAACTGACCGAGCTAATACGTTTAAGTGAGGGGGGATAGGTGTTATGAAACCATTCATCGGAATCACATCGTCTTACAGTGACGAAAAGACGCTGCAGACGTCTTACGACAACATTAATGCCATTACTCAAGCAGGTGGTGTCCCTGTCGTCTTACCGAATGTGCCTACGACTGATGATGCCATTAATGCTACAATCGAAAAACTCGATGGCGTACTTGTAACAGGAGGTGGGGACATTGATCCAAGTTTATTTAATGAAGAACCTCTTCCACATTTAGGATGCCTCCATCCTCAACGAGATCAATTTGAAGTGGCATTATTAAAAGAGGCGATGGCACGTAATCTCCCCATTTTAGCTCTGTGCCGTGGGTGTCAAATTTTGAACATTGCAGCGGGCGGGGATATGTATCAAGACATTTACAGTCAAATAACGAAACCCCTTCTCCAACATACGCAACGAGCTCCGAGGTCTTTTCCCTTTCACACTATCCATGTGACTGAGGAAAGCCTTCTTAAAAAAATTACAGGCAAGTCCAAGTATCGCGTTAATAGTTTCCATCACCAGGCTGTCCGACGACTAGCAGAAGGCTTTCACATTAGTGCATTATCTGACGATGGTATCATTGAAGCGTTTGAAAGCAGCAAGCATTCATTTGTTCTAGCGGTACAATGGCATCCAGAGTCTATGACATCCGCCGGTGATATTCCGTCACGTAAATTGTTTTCTACGTTTATTAATGCCTGTCATAATGGTCTGTCTGAATCACTAACTAATAGAATTAACAGCTAAAAGACTGGAGGGAGCTGACTTATTAATGGAAGAACAGTACCGAGTAGGCGTGTCAGTAGCCACTCTTTGGACGTCACCTCAAACACCTCGGGCGTGTGACCAAAAAGTACTGACATCGCCAGTTAATATCCGGGGCTGGTTAAAAGAGTTGTCACAAACAGAAAGACGACAATTGAGTGATGATGACCTCATTCAAACCCAAGTATTATATGGGGAAAAGGTGGTTGTGTTAGACAAGCAAACTGACTGGCTCAAGGTAGCTGTGACGGAACAACCATCTTCAAAACACGAAGCGGGGTACCCGGGATGGTTGCCAGCAACACATGTTATAGCAGAATCGCAGCTAAAAGCCTATCATAGAGATAGAAAGTTTGCTGTCATTAAACAGCCGACAGCTTTTGTTTACACAGACGATGGCCAACGAACGCTTGAAGTAAGCTATCAGACGACATTTCCGTTAATAGATTCTCCCGATAAGGAAAAGGAGCTGCGAGTTTTGACTCCACATGGGTTACGTGTCATTAATAAACAAGATGCGGTGATTTATTCTGACTTGGCTAGCATTCCGCGACCAAATGGAACGGATTTAGTCAAAAGTGGTGAAATGTTTCTTGATTTACCCTATTTGTGGGGTGGCATAAGTGGATTTGGTTTTGATTGCTCCGGCTTTACATATACGCTACATAAAGCGTGGGGCATTGTTATTCCACGAGATGCGTCAGAACAAGCGCAGCAAGGTGTTTCAATAGCACAAACTGATTGTCAGCCTGGTGATCTTATCTTCTTTGCGAAAGATAAAGGAAGAGGACCAGTGTATCATGTGGGTATATATTACGGTGAGGATCGCATGCTTCATGCACCTAGTTCAGGGAAAAGTATTGAGATTGTAGCGATTGAAGAGACGGTACATCGGGATAACTTTTACACGATTAAACGCTTTTATTAAGATACGAAGTGTGGGGAAAGTGAGTAAACAGAAGGATAAATTACAAAACCTTTGGAGCTTGTGCACCAAAGGTTTTGTAGATGCTCATTTAATGAATTTGATTAGCGTAATAAGGAAATTTGAGCCTTTTGTTCGTGGAAGTCCACGTTAGAATAGTACGCATTTTTAACTAATAAATTTGGCCCGAGACATTCAACGGCTGGACAGTGACAGCTAAGACTTTTGGCAGTCTCTGTGCGCTGCCACTTTTCAAACGCTTCGGGAAGTGATTGGTGATGGATACTACCGAGAGCTCCCTCAGAAGCGAAATCAGTGACGTGAATGCTTCCGTCAAATATACTGACATTTAATCGGGAACGCCCATCGGGATCATTTCTGACAGTGACATTTTCTGTGCTATAAAGACGGTTTAATAGGGAAAGGTCCTCGTCGTTGTGACTGCAAGCATAAAAGGGCAGAGTGCCGAACAGCATCCACATCTGCTTGTTACGATGATCGAGTAAACGGTGAATCCCTTGACGAATGTCTTCGAGGCTAGCAATCGTTAAATCACTGGCAAAGTTACTGGGATACATAGGGTGCACCTCATGTCGACTACACCCCATAGCAACGATTTGATCATGAATCTTTTCAAGATGAGGTAACGTGCGGCGATTTAACATCGTTTCCGCAGAGATGAAGACGCCTTGCTTTGATAGCGCTTGGCTGTTCTCTACCATACGCTCGAAGTAAGCTTCACGCTGCTTCAACATTGGCTTTCGATCCATTACAGCAAACCCAATATCAACGAAATCATCCACACTTCCATAATTATGCGAGATATGAAGAACATCTAAATAAGGTGTAATTAAGTCATATCTTTCTAATGGCATAGTTAAATTCGAATTAATTTGTGTTCGGGCACCTCTATCATGGGCATATTTAAGGAGGGGCACGACGTACTCTTTCACAGACTTCATCGACATCATCGGCTCTCCACCTGTGATGCTAAAAGCCCGAAGATGTGGAATCTCATCTAGTTTGTCAATGAAAAGCTGTAAAGGAAGTGCTTCCGGGTCTTTCGTTAGTAACGAATAACCAACAGCACAATGTTCGCATCTCATATTACACAGGTTAGTTGTGGTAAACTCTACATTTGTAAGTTGTGGCTTTCCGTATTCTTTTATATCCACGTAAGCTTCCCAAGGGTCATTTGTGGGACTTAATGCCTGTTGCTCTGTTTGCATGCTCTATCACTCCTTTAAAAACGGTGCGGCGCCGCTTGGCATGATTGATGATGGAAAAATAGTCATGAATAAGTCATTATCGATTTCTTATGTTACATGATATACAACTGAAAAGAAATGGATAAACTATGAAAAAGACAATTAAAGGTTTGAACATACCGGTGTTTTTGTTACAATATGATCTGAAAAGACGTTTGGACAAGCATGGAAGGAGTACGATGATGCCAGATTTAGAACAGGGGAAACAACTGAAACTTGAAGTATTACATGAGAGAATGGAAAATTTAGTTGAGTTACTTGACTCCCTAGACCCAGAAAAAACAGGGGTAGAAGATATTGACCGACTAATAGAGATGCTTGATGACCTTGAAAATCAATGTAAACAATATCGTCAGCAAGCAGATTAATAGAGATAGATTTAAAGAAGCTCCTAGTTTGGGAGCTTTTCTTATCGATAATCGACTGTAAAACTCATGAGTGGAGAAAATCTATTATGCGAGAGATAACGGACGCTAATGAGCTGATTAACTCAACTACCAGAAATGTCCCCTGATTGAAGGTCCTTTTTATTTCACTTCTTAGTGAATGGTTTCTATTGCCTGAAACCAGGTAAAATCAGTATTGAAGATAGAGTCCTGACACCTGACCTATTTTTTTCATGAAAATCTAGATTTCTAGCTAAATGAATGAATTTCATAATTCAAAATAAGATGTCAAAATTCGAATAACGACTGTGACTTTCACTTCAGACGGACGCTTTCCCGAGGGCTTGTCTTCAGCTAACTTTTGCTCGGGAAACCCTAGCAAAAGTGGATCTTCAGACTGCGCTTAATCCTCAGGGAGTCGCCGTCTTACGTTTCAATAATTTCTATCACAGATAACCGTCCATAAAACTCCGCACTAAAATAGAAAGCAGAGATAAATCTATTTAGGTGGGTGAACGGACGCTAATGACCTGATTGACTCAACGACCAATCAGTAGGAGAAGAACGAAAGCCCTACTGATTTAATATGTGCTTTATCATCCACATATTAAATGAAATTTATTGCTATTATTCGTGTTATTGCTTTAAAAACATCATTATGAAATCAACTCAAATAGGTGCTAAAAGTGATATAGCGTTAACGTTAGAAAGTAGTGTAAAATAAACAATTATTTAACGTATATTGGAGGAAGAAGCATGACAACGATTTATTTTATCAGGCATGGTCAGTCAGAAGCGAATTCCAAAGGGATTATTCAAGGACATGCTGACTTTCCGTTATCTGACTTAGGCATACGGCAAGCAGAGCTTGCTGGCAAATGGCTCGCTAATGTTGAATTAGACGCTATTTATGCCAGTGACTTAGGAAGAGCTATGGTAACCGCTGAGCATATTGCTGCACACCAAGACTTAAAAGTCCAGTCGTGGCCTAGATTACGTGAAGTTGGACTAGGACCGCTAGAAGGGAAAACACGTGAAGAAATGGCAATAGATTATCCTCAGTTGAAAGCAGAAGCGTTACTGACATCAGGGATTCAGGGAACTGAACCAGTGGAAAATCTTACGGAACGTTGCGCACATTTGGTTGAAAAAATGACTCAGACTCATCCTGATGGGAGTATAGCAGCAGTGAGTCACGGCGGCTTTATTGGTATTTTTCTTACTTACATGATTGCTGGCGCAGACTGGTATAAGATGAATCGGCCATTTATGATAGGGAACACTGGCATTACAAAAGTTTCTCTCTCTCAAACAGGGAAAGCGGCAATTCATTATACAAACCGAACAGAACATTTAGATATAGAAGGCAATCTTCTACATAGCTCCACGATTGCTTATTGAAAGCTCGCCTTATGGCGAGTCTTTTTTTAAAGTTCAGCAACGGCCGCTGGATTTTCAGTAATCCGCCCGCGAAAGTCAGCAACCCCACTTAAAAGTTCAGCAATGCCGCCTTAATTTTCAGCATAAACCTCATTAATTTCCGCATCTCCCACTATATTCAGCGTTAAGCTCACTTTAAAACGAAGTGGGAGTGAATGAATATCATGATTTTTTCACATAATGAATGATAATTGCACTAATACGAAAGCGGGGATTACATATGAAGCGTGTCATGATGATGTGTGCGGTAGTAATGATGATGACGATAATGGTAACAGAGATGAGCGCTCAGGCGGCGTTAAGTAACGAAGAATATAAGTGGAATTTTAAGCCGGCTAAAAATCACGAACCACCCACTACTGAACCACATTACCAGGAGCTCATCGATAAATATGGGGGCTTGTATATTGGCGACACGTCAAAGAAAGAACTTTATTTAACATTCGATAATGGCTATGAAAATGGCTATACGGCAGATATTTTAGACACATTGAAGGAAAAAAATGTGCCTGCGGCGTTTTTTGTAACCGGGCATTATTTGTCAGAGGAAAAAGAATTGATTAATCGGATGGTGAATGAAGGGCATATTGTCGGTAATCACTCATTTCACCATCCGAGTCTCCCAAAAGTATCAGATGATCGACTCATAAGAGAAATTCGCACGCTTGAAGATGAGTATAAAGAGGTCACTGGCCGGACAGATATGATGTATTTGCGTCCACCACAAGGGACGTTTAGTGAACGAACTCTTGCTAAAACGGCGGAGATGGGCTATACGAACGTATTTTGGTCGTTCGCTTATAAAGATTGGGAAATTGACCGTCAAAAGGGAGCCGACTATGCCTATGATAAAATCATGGCGAGAGTACATCCTGGAGCTGTCATGTTGCTGCATGCAGTTTCCAGTGACAATGCTGAAGCCCTTCCGAGAGTGATCGATGACTTGAAGAAGGAAGGCTATACGTTTAAAAGCCTTGATGAGTGGCGAATTAAAGAGGAAATGTTCTTCCATTAAAAGATAAAGGAATCAGCTTCTGGGCTGATTCCTTTTGCAATTAATTAGCAAAACTCATTTCTCCGAGAGCATGTGCGATTGTTTCAAGTGTCGACACATCTGTTACATCGAAGGCGATTGCTTCCCGGCTTCTAACGACCATGATGCCGACAGCTTCATTTGAACTATTTTTTAACGGGAATTTTAATTCACCGTTCGCTTCCCACGCTAAGTCTTCTTCTAAATCTGAAGCCGCAGCAAGCGTCATCTTCTCTTCTCTCTCAAAAAAATAAATACCGACCCAATCGATATATGGGACGTGCTGTTCTAAAGAGGTGGCAGTTGTTTGTAACAGTTCAGGTAACTCTTTTCGTTTATATACGTCGGACATAATTTTTAGTGACGCAATATCTGTTGCAATGGACATATGATCTCTCCTATCTCAATTAACCTCTGCACGATCATTTTATCAGACAGGCAAGAGGAATGGGCATGCCAAGTTAAGGTAATCAATGAAATATGGTATGCTGTTAGTGATGGAAGGCGGTGTAACAATGGAATGGACGCATGTGATTACAGGACCATACAATTTTAACCAAGCGTTAAAACGACTGAAAATTGATCCACTTTTGACATTAAATGTGGTAGAGGAAACGTTAACGCTGCCGATTTGGATTGAAGACAATCCAGTGACCGTGACAGTGAAGCAAGTAGGCACATTCGAAGAGCCAATGTTTCATATACAAGTGACAGATCACGAAAAGGTGACGAAACAGGCGATAACAGAGAAATTGACACATCTATTTCATTGGGACACCCCGCTCGCTGCAATTGCTGACTTTTTTGAGAAAACAGAATTAGCATCTCTTTTTCAACAGTATCGGGGGACCCCTTTTGTCTGTGATTCTCAGCTTTACGGGAGCTTAATGAAGACGATTATTCATCAACAGCTCAACATGGCGTTTGCTTATACGCTAACGGAACGGTTTGTAAAATCATTCGGCTTTCAACATGAAGGTGCATGGTTTTACCCTTCCGCAGAGAAAGTAGCGACCATTGAGCCAGCACAACTTCGGGAGCTTCAGTTTAGCCAGCGAAAAGCTGAATACGTCATTGATACATCACGAATGATAGCAGAGGGTGATTTGAACTTAAACGAGCTTGTACAATTACCTAATGAACAAGTGATCGAGACACTTGTAAAAATCAGGGGGATTGGCCCGTGGACAGCAGAGAACTTCCTCATGTTTGGTCTAGGGAGGATGGACCTCTTTCCCATTCAAGATATTGGGATACAAAACGCCATGAAAAAGTTTTATAATTGGGAAGCAAAGCCGCTTCATGCTGTGATGCTAGAAAAATCAAAAGAATGGAAGCCATATCGAACGTATGCCTCTCTTTATTTGTGGGAGAGCATCGAAACATAGTATTTGAGGTGTAAATGTGAAACGACAACAACAGGCGAGAGCGCCGAAAACAGAGTTGAAAATAAAACAGGGTCAGCGCTTCCCTTTAACCATTAAACGGCTAGGGATTGATGGAGAAGGTGTGGGTTTTTTTAAGCGACAAGTCGTCTTCGTACCGGGGGCATTACCAGGTGAGGAAGTAGTCTGTGAAGCAGTGAAAGTATCGCAAAAATTTGCTACTGGGAAAGTGGTGAAGTTGCGCCGGAAATCTAAAGATAGGACGACACCACCATGTGCCGTTTATGAGCAATGTGGCGGCTGTCAGCTGCAACATATGACATATGACGCCCAACTTCGTGAGAAAAAAGATATCGTCAGGCAAGCATTTGAGCGGTATACAAAAATAAATTTAGAGCGGTTAGATTTCCACGATACGATCGGTATGGACGACCCTTGGCATTATCGCAATAAAAGCCAGATGCAAGTAGGGATGAAAGATGGTCACGTGATCGCTGGACTTTACAGCTCGAACAGTCATAAGCTGATCGATATTACGGACTGTATCGTCCAACATCCACAAACAAACACCATTACGAAAGTCGTCAAACAAATAGCAGACGATTTAAATATACCAATCTACAACGAACGGAAACATCGAGGATTTTTACGAACGATCGTTACGCGCGTTGGCTTCAAAACAGGAGAATGGCAGCTGGCTCTTGTAACAACAACGAAAGAGTTTCCAAGAAAGGAACTCTTTTTAGAGGAATTGCGTCGTCGCTTGCCAGATGTCACGTCAGTTATTCAAAACGTCAACAAAGAAAAAACATCCCTTATTTTCGGTGATGAAACGATTGTATTATACGGAAAAGAGAAGCTTGAGGAACGGTTAGGTGATTTTACCTTTCATTTATCAGCCCGTGCTTTTTTTCAATTAAATCCAGTGCAAACGGAAAAACTCTATGATGCGGCGAAGCAAGCGGCTAAACTAACTGGGAAAGAAAACGTTGTGGATGCTTACTGCGGAGTCGGCACGATTGGCCTATGGGTAGCAGACAAAGCGAAAGAGCTCCGTGGGATGGATGTCATTGCTGATTCAATTAACGATGCTCGAAAAAATGCAGCGGCACATGGCATTGATCATGCCGTTTATGAAGTAGGTAAAGCAGAAACATGGCTGCCAAAATGGGAAAAGGAAGGCTGGCAAGCAGATGTGGTCATCGTTGATCCACCGCGAACAGGTCTTGATGATTCACTCATCGCCACACTGCTCCGGACAAAACCATCCCGAATCGTCTACGTGTCCTGTAATCCCTCCACCCTTGCCAAAAACGTCAAAGAACTAGTAAAAGGCGGCTACACACTAAAAAGCCTCCAACCCGTGGACATGTTCCCTCAGACGGCACAGGTGGAGTGCGTATCGTTTCTTGTATATGAAGGTAAATAAGTTCTGACGCCAACAGTTGAGAGCCTTTCTTAGCAATTGAAAGGCTTTTTTGTTTTTAAGAATAAAAAAATCTGAACTAATATATGATGTTTTCTTCCACTTTTATGTAGAAAATGATGGTAATATCAACGGGGATGTAGATTAAATATTTTAGCCGTTATCCAACTAACGAAGTAGTTAGTGAAAATAAAGCTAGTTAATACTGAATATAGAAAAAGTTGACTAAAGACATTATTTTTTTGTCATATACATTGTATAACGATGTATGTCGTGTTACAATTTTAGTTGAGGTGATGTAATATTATGGATAAAGAAATAATGAAAGGTAGTATTGATATTCTCATTCTTTCGGTTATTGGTAAAGGGTTTACTTATGGTTATGAAATCACAAAAAAATTAAAGGAACAGAGTGATGATTTATATCAAATGAGTGAAGGAACATTGTACCCTGCTTTAAAGCGATTGGAGAATAAAGGTTTTTTAGAGTCTTATTGGGGTGAGTCCGTTGTAGCTGCGAGAAGAAAGCATTATAAACTAACAGATAAAGGTAAGCAAGAACTCGCTAAGAAAACTATGGAGTGGAATCAGGTAAATAAATTAGTTCAAAGTTGCACGGAGGGATTAACGTGAACAAATTAGTACAAAAATACATAAAAGAAACAATTAATAAAGCTGAGGTAACAGGAAATGAGAAAGAAGAGCTGGAAATCGAGTTATCAGAACATTTAATGCTATTAACGAACGAATACTTACAAAAAGGGTTAACAGAAGAAGAAGCAGTTAAGTTTGCAATTAGAGGTTTTGGGGATGAAAGAACAATTGGAGAAGGGTTGAACAACATACTTTATCCATACCGAAATGCTTTGAGGATTATAGGGTGGGCTTCCTTCATCCTTTATAGTTCAGTTGTGCTCTTAATTTTATTGTCTCCTTTGAGGAGGAGTACTGCTTCATTTTTTCATGAGGATCTATGGATAAATATTAACTTTATACCGTTTAAATCAATAATTTGGTACACTACAGGATTTGAACACATTAACTTAAATACGATTATTTACAATACATTAGGGAATATTATTATTTTCATTCCTCTAGGGTTTTTCTTAATTTATCTAGTTAAACGAATTAAATCCCTAGGCAGTGTGCTCCTAGTTTCAATTGTAATTAGTCTGTTTATAGAAGTCAGCCAATTAGTTTTTAGATTAGGGCAAGGCGATGTGGATGATATTTTATTAAATACTGTAGGCGCATTAATAGGATACTTCCTTTTCAAATTAACTTCAGGAATAGGCATGAGAAAAATGAGATCTATTCGCAGTCAGAAAATACACTTTAAATTACCTTAATTTTAAAAAAAGGGATCTAAGTAACGGGTGATCTTTAGTAAAAAATGGCGGTGGTGAACCTGGTTTCTAATAAACCAGGTTTATTTTTGGAGTTTGTCTTTTTATAATTGGTAGATAGTATTAAAATTTACTTGATCAAGTAACCGAACATTTATTTTTATAAGAAAGAGGATTATAGCGATTAGCAAATGATTGTAAGAAGTGGTATGGGAGTGTTTAACAGTGATAAAATTTTTTGAGTATAACTGGCAGGTTAGAGATGAATGGTTTGACTGGTGTAATCAACTAACAATTGAAGAGTTGTTAAAAGAACGTAGAGGTGGAACAGGAAGTATTTTATATACTCTTTTTCACATTATTGATGTGGAATATAGTTGGCTTTGTGGTATTCAAGCTAAAAAAGATGTAGTCGTTCAATTTACTGATTATAAAACACTTGAAAAGGTTAAATCTCTCTCAAATACATGTCGAATAGAAATAGCGGAATTATTAAAAACAAATTTAAATGAACTAAAAGAAGAACTTGTAAGTGTTTCATGGGATGAAGATGAATACACTGGGGATGACATATTACACCATATAATTGCCCACGAGATTCACCACATAGGTCAACTGTCTATTTGGGCAAGAGAATTAGAACTAAGCCCTGTCACTGCTAACTTTATTGGAAGAAAATTCGAATCTATTCACTTTAATTGAACGAGTGGATTAGGGGGCAGCAGCAATATAGAATGTGGTGGGTGCAGATACTATGTGACAAAGTTAGGGATTGCTGAAATTAGGGTTTACTGAATAACCTGTAAACCTTGATATGGCAACGAAGACAGTCGAATAGTCTTCTCCTCACCTTATATCTTCTTTCCGACTGCCTCTATTACGTTGTTTGTTCGACCCCATTTATCCTTTTCGAAAAGGATGAGACATAATATCAACTGCATAGAGGCAGCATGGTAAATCATCATGAATTCACTTCATACTTTCTTCTTTTTTTTCATAAAATAATCTTCCATGTTTCTATCGATATCAGCTATGATTTTGACCAATTCGTCCATTGGGTATGTGAAGTTAGATTCTACCCATCTGTTGATGATGGCAAGGCAACCTTGTACATGATATCCCACATGATATTTCAATTCTTCGTTGACTTCAGAAACTTTCCAATCCTTACGCCACGTTTCAATGCACTTCTGCTCAAATAACACATTAAGGCGAACCATAAAGCTGTTCTCCCTTTTAGTACCAAACAGCATTTGGCATAATTGTTTGTTTTCTATAATGTATTCAAATAATATGCGGTAAAAGTGACTGGGAGGTTGAGAGTAGTTTTGCATAATTAAATCATTTAGTTCTTCAACTACGGCATCCTCCACCTGGTCATACAAATCATAGATATCTTTATAATGAGCATAAAATGTAGCTCTGTGAATATCAACGTTATCGGTTAACTCTCTAACCGTTATATTTCGGAGATCCTTATTCACCATCAATTCTACAAGGCCATTACGCAATGCTCTTTTTGTTTTTCTTACTCGTCTATCTTCATTAGAAGTATCCATAAAAAGTTGTTATACCTCCCGACATTTTAGTTTCAATGTGTCGCTTAACAGACAATCAGACACACAATTGAATATAGATAAGCGACACTAGTTAAATTATAATACACTTATAAGAGTAGAACAACGGTTGTCGTGTTTTGTACTTGTTACTCAAATAAAAGTGTAGTGACAGGAATAGCTCAAACATTCTATTAAGAAGTTAGAAAGGGCGTGAGAAGTAAATGGATAGGCTTTGAAAAATGAACGTATTAGAGGTATGAACTTGGAGATATAGTCACAATTATAATCACTATTTTTGCATTGAGTATCATTTAAAAACTGTGAATGATAGTAAATGATTTTTTGCATCAATGTGAATTTACTTAAGGAGGAAAACAGATGATTGAATATAGAAGGCCAGAAATGAAAGAATTAAAAGGTATCGCGAAGATGAGTGCCATAACATTTGGTGATTATCCAATATTTCATGAATTTAGGAATGAATTTAGCGATATGGACAGCTTTATTGATTTAATGAGTGAAGTCCAACATGTTTATTTAAAAGCTTACTATAAAAACGCAGATTTTTTCGTAGGGGAGGAAAACGGACAGATTAAAAGTTTTGCTGTTTTAATACGTCCTAATAGCTCCAAAGTGAGTGTTTTTGATTATTTCCTTTCGGGTGCATTCAAACTATTGAGGAAAGCTAGTCTTAGAAAGCTTCTTAAGCTTTTAAATATTCTTGAAGAAGGACATGGGCCGATCAGTGAGATCAAAGAACAGTCGTGGGTATTAGAATCTCTAGCAGTTGATAAATCTTGTAGGGGACAGCAATTAGGGACTAAAATGCTCAATGATTGTATTATACCGTATATTTCGAAGCAAAGCTCCGGTACCAAGGAGACATTTGTTACTTTTACTAATACAGAGAGAAATAAAAAGTTTTATCTTAAAAATGGATTTACAGAATTTGATTACACACCGATAGAGAGGAAGGGGACAACTATTGGAAATTGGAGTTTCCGGATGATGATAGATCCGCCAGCAATTAATTAAATAATATCATAGAAAAAAGCTATGATAGAATAAGCGGTAAAGAAGGGAAAGTGCTTGTTTCTCTTTTAAGGTTGACACTGGTGATGAAGTGAAGGTTGACAGGGGAGTAAAGAGGAATACTGGGAAGTGTGTACCGTTTCATATATGTGGAGGAAAATAAACATGAAACAAATAGTGTGGCACCTTTTGAGCAGTTAAAAGACTCTTTTGATAGTGGATATTTTAAAGTCTAGGTTAAGTAATGGTGGTTCATAACATGAGAATGATTTTTTAAAGTGAAATTAAAGGGGAGAAATGATTCAGTGGTATATTATGGTGACGATCTGTTTAAAGGTACAGCTAAGTATTATTCGAAGTATAGACCCATATATCCTGCTTCTTTAATAAGATATTTAATTAGAAAGTTTTCTCTGGACGGTAAAGGTCATCTGCTCGATTTAGGGTGTGGTACGGGACAATTAGCATTTAGATTTTCGGATTGGTTTGAAAAGATAGTCGGAATTGATACAGACCCTGAAATGATAACGGAAGCAATTGACCTTAGCAAAGATATGAGAATTGAAAATATACAATTTTTTAATGGAAACCTTGATAAATATAAGGTTAATGCTCATACATTTTTTAAATTGGTAACGATAGCGAAGGCCTTTCATTGGATGGACAGGGAGATGGTGCTGGAAACATTATACGAAATGATTCCCTATGAAGGTGGGATAGCTATAATTGATAGCTATTCCCCAAATAAAGAGCTATCACCTTGGCAAAAGACAGTGAATGAGGTAGTGAAACAGTGGTACGGGCATGTAAGAAGGGCCGGGGATACTACATACTCGCACCCTACTATCAGCCATCAGCAAATTGTAGCAAATTCCAAGTTCGAATTAGATGTTTATCAATTACCTACTTATGAGTATTACTGGTCAGTCGAGACTATAATCGGCCATCTATATTCCACTTCATTTGGGGCTAAAAGGTTTCTTGGAGATAACGTAAATTCCTTTGAACAAAATCTAAGAGAAGAATTGTTATCTATTGAAGAAACAGGTGTGTTTAAGGAACAAGTAAACATAACAGTTATAATGGCTTTAAAAAAATAACGAATGTTATTCTTAAGTTAATAACACGAGATTTTAGTTGACTAATGGTGACAAAAAGGCTTAGAAAGTTTGTTCTTTCTAAGCCTACTTACAATTAATTCTGGAGGAGGGGTTATATTGACAGTTGAAAAAAATTTAAGGGTGTGTGAAAAGGGGCATAAGTATTACAAAAGTAGTGAATGTCCAAGCTGCCCTACCTGTGATAAAGCTAAGCCTAAAAATGGTTTCCTTGCGAAACTTAGTTCACCTGCAAGAAATGCCTTGCTTCACGAAGGGATCGACACCTTGAAAAAATTATCAACGTACACTGAAAAGGAAATCTTAAACATTCATGGTATTGGACCAGCTTCCTTACCTGTGATGAGAACATTATTAAAGGAAGAAGGATTATCATTTAAAGAATGAATAAACAATGGCACGTACTTTAGTTTAAGTAGGATAATATCAGGAAGTAGAAAATGAACACTGCAAGTATGGAATAATTTTAATCGCACAATTTCAGTCATAAATATTATATGGGGGAAAAGGTATTTTTTTATTTGGAATAAACGGGGGAAGACGCTTGTGAAAGAATGACACATATATATAGGGAGTGAGAAAATAACAATATGGATACACATGGGTTTATATATGCTGAAAAAAAGACTAATTCATTAGCAAAAGAAATGTCAGAAAGTAATTGGGATGTTCAATTAACACCACAATTGGTACATTGAGAAAGCATTTTAAACATATGGTTCGGGTAAGAGATGTTTATTGTGACGGTTTAAAAACTGGAGAGATTTGTTTTCCTGGTAAACGGACATCAGGAGAGAACAGTTTGATTCAAGCATTAGAACGGAGTATGAAACAATTAGAAGTTGAATTCAAGCATACAAAATTTAAATCTATAAGAATGGGAAGGGAGCACCTAACTATCATGGATTTATTAAGTACAGCAATACAACACGAGGGGATTCATCAAGGACAATATTTTGTGGCACTTAAACAATCAAGATTTGAGCTACCGAAACAGTGGGAGAAAGACTGGCAAATGTGATTCTAAAAAATTGCAGAATATATACTTAAATAAGCGAGAGCCTAGCCGGATAAGAAAATGTAGCTCTTGTACTAAGAAACTCTTTTTTTGAATGGAGCAGATATCTTGAATTGTCCTAGATTGAGGGCTATTCTAAACACAATAAGAACACGTTTTACTAAAATTATGAAAAATGACTGGAGATGTGATACTCATGGGAAATACGGATAAATTTGAAATGATTGCTAATACGTATGACACGCCTGATAGAATGAAGATTGCAAAGGTATCCTCTGATGCCATCCGCCAGTATTTAGTTGATGCTAAAAGTAAGAAAGCAATTGATTTTGGATGTGGTACTGGACTTGTGGGAATGAATTTGTTAAATGAATTTGATTCGCTGCTTTTTTTAGATACGTCACCAAACATGATTAATCAAATTAAGCAAAAAATAACTGATGTTAATAATCAAAATGTAGACACGTTATGTTTTGATATTGAAAAGGAAAATTTATCGGGTGTTCATGCTGATTATGTTTTTATGGCTCAGGTTCTACTCCATATTGAGGATGTCAAATTAGTTTTATCACGCCTATTTGATGTGCTAAATGAAGGAGGACATTTACTAATAGTAGATTTTAATAAGAATGAAAATATTGTTTCAGATATGGTGCATAATGGATTTAACCCAGAAGAATTAACTGATATCATGACAAAAATAGGGTACAAAGATATTCAATTTAAAACTATTTATACCGGCAGTAAAATATTCATGGGGCACGATGCGTCGATGTTTATTTTAGATGCAAAAAAAGAGTAAGGTTCTTTTCAATTCTAAATTCTCTATCACTGGACGATGGAGGTTGGATTAGAGTTGGACATCCTAAACATGTTTTAAACTATTTAGGATCATTATGAATCTAATTCGAGCTTTTAACAATTTAGGAGGAAAAAAATGATAAAATAATAACAAGAGAAGCATTTAAGAAAGCAGGCTGTTGTACATGGGTTTACTAGAGAAGTTATATTCTTTAATTATATTTTTAGCAGTGGTTGTTGGATTAAGTTTAGGACAAATCGACCTCATAAGAGCCTATGCAGAAAGCTTTATTCTGCCTTTGTTAGTTGCAATGCTTTATATCACATTTTTACATATCCCAATTGAAGAGATAACGACATCTCTTAGAAACATCAAGTTTACCTCTACCTCACTCATTATCAATTTCTTGTGGACGCCTCTATTAGCGTGGCTATTAGCATCCACTTTTTTATGGAATCATCCGGCTATTTTTATTGGCTTTATCATGCTAATGGTTACCCCATGTACTGATTGGTACTTAATATTTACAGGAATGGCAAAAGGAAATGTGGCTTTATCAACGGCCATTTTACCTTTGAATTTAGTGTTGCAAGTGATACTTTTACCTGTCTACTTACTGATATTTGGAGGAACGACAGGAGTCATTGAACTCCCATTTTTAATAGAGAGTGTCTTCGTGGTCATATTTATTCCTCTAATGCTAGCCATTCTTACAAAAATACTTCTAAAGAACAAGCAACAATTTGCTGATAACCTCTTATCTAAATTAAGTGCACTTCCAATTATTTTTCTAAGCCTTGCGATCATGGCCATGTTCTCATCACAAGGTAAGTTGTTAATTGAGAACTTAGACCTTATGTGGAAAATAACCCTCCCAATCTTTTTCTTTTTCATCATCAATTTTATTATTGGACAAAAAGTTGGGCGATTCATGTCATTTTCTTATAAAGAGAGAGCGAGTTTAAGCTTAACGACATTGGCGAGAAATTCACCTATCGCCTTAGCTATTGCCATGACAGCCTTTCCTGAACAACCGCTTATAGCGCTAACGTTGGTGATCGGTCCATTATTAGAATTACCTATTCTAGCTATCATCACCCAACTTTTGTTAGTAACGGCGAAGAGTGAAGAAAATTAGCTATTAGTGCTTTGCTTTTAGAATTGGCCATTGAACGACTCACGAACTAACAAATAGTGAAAAGAGTCGTATTAACGTTATCAGGTGAACAAGAGAAAGGATATACATAAGAAGTTGCTTATGCATTTTAGTTTTTTGACAACTAGCACGATTTTTTTGCAAAACTTACGTATTCCAAAGGAGTGGATTAATGTGATAGCGAAAAGTGAAAAAGAGGTTCTATTATTGGAGAGTGACGAAAACTTTAAATCATTGCTTAACATCATTGACTCTATCCCTAGCAGAAAAAGAAACATGTCCGTTGAAACTCATGAAAGAGATAAGAATTTTCGCGATGTAATCATGCATTTATATGAATGGCATGCTATGTTGGAAAGGTGGTATCGAGAAGGGATGGATGGAGATACCCCATTTATCCCAGCAGCTGATTATAAATGGCGAGATATTAAGCAACTTAATATGCAAATTTGGGAACGTTATCAAGATGTTACGTTAAATCAGGCTCTAAAAAAAGTGACGTTAAGCCATGAAAGAGTGATGGACCTCATTAAATCACATACCAATGAAGAAATCATGACAAAAAAATATTATAAGTGGACAAAAACAAGCCATTTATACAGCTATTTTTCAGCAAACACGACTAATCATTACATATGGGCGATAAAAAAATGTGACGCTATTGCAAAAGCTATCTTAGAAGGAGAAAAGGCCAAGGTCGTACAATGAAGTTATTAAGCTCGTTGGGTTATTTGCTTCAGAGGATAAAGAGGAATTCTATCAAAAATATGATTTTATAGACTACACACCGAATATGACAGGCATGTTTAAAGTAAATATGAAAAAATAGGTCTGGTCGTTTACACGGAGTGCGAAAAAAACAAAATTGTCGTTGTTTCAATTATGAAGCAGTTTAGTTGTATGATAACGGCGGCATTACTTTCTTTAGAATAAAAACGTTTTTGAAAAGGGTTTTATCACAGTTAACCGTCTGAAAACACCCGCGTCAAAATAGAGAGGAGAGCAAACTCTATATAGGCGAGAGATAACGGTCGCTAAAGCCCTGATTCACTCAACTATGAATCAGTGGAGAAGAACCACCACTGATTGAAGGTTTATTTTATAGGTTAAAATCAGGTTAATAATTTTAAAAATTTTGGAGGTTTTATGAGATTCTTATGGTTAATTTTCACTTTAATACCCGCACCATTTTTGTTTCATTTTTATGAATATGGGCAACATGTTAGGCAGGTAGAAGCTTCTTTTCTATTTTTAGGTTCATTGTTGCATGTTGTAATAACGGGTGTCCTAGCTGGTCACATAAAATATCGCTACATTATTTTGATTAATATTATTACAGGAATTTTATCATTATTTCTGGCTATCTATTTAATTCCTGATGATGGAGATTGGTTTAAGCCATTAGGTAGAGACTTAACCATTATATTTACTGCAATTGTTTTCTTAATAGGACAATTATTAGTTAGTTTTGTTTCGAAAGCCTTTTTTTGCAAGGAAAGATGACTAAATTTTATTATTATAACAATTGTGTTAGTGAAATAATCAACATAAAAAGACATGGAGATGATGTCTAAACTTTTTACATATACGCTGTAGTTTATCACAGCTAACCGTCCGAAAACCAGTCGCTAGAGTCCTTTGATTCACTCAACTATCAATCAGTGGCAGAAGAACGAAAACGCCCAATGATTGATAGTTTGTTTTGTGAGAAAAAATGGGTCCAACAATGTTTATGAATAAATGACACAAAGCATTTAAAAGTAGTGCTATGGCAATGGTTCTGCAAACGATCCACAGTGTTAAATAAGCATGCTACAATTTTTAACAAAAAATGTGTTGGATTGTTGATAGACTTTCATAAAAGCGTTATTTATATTAAAACATAAGAGGAGATGAAGATATGATTGGTATGACTATTCGCCTTTTACGTAAAAAGAATAAAATGAGTCAAGAAGAAATCGCTGAGAGAGTACATGTGTCTCGCCAAACCGTAGCGAAGTGGGAAAATGACGAGGTTTTACCTGATATTCAAAAATGTAAATTGTTAGCTGATTTGTTTGACATCACATTGGAGCAATTGGCTGATGATATGAGTGAAAAGGAAGTAGATCAACTGGCACCAAAAGGTAAACATTTCTTTGGTGTGGTAAAGGTGGGGGAGCGAGGACAGGTAGTTATTCCAAAAAAGGCACGAGATCTGTATCACATTCAGGCAGGTGACAAACTTGTCGTTTTAGGTGAAGATGCGACAAAGGGAATAGCACTCTTAAAAAGCGAGCATTTCCTAGAGTTTGCAGATATGATACGTCATTTTGAAGTGGCAGAAGGGGAGTTAGAATGAGTAAAATCGTTTTCTTTTCAATTCCTGCACATGGTCATACGAATCCGACACTGCCTGTTGTATCAGAGCTAGTTGATCGTGGCCATGAAGTACGATACTACTCTTTCATTGAATTTCGAGAAAAAATAGAAAGTTGTGGTGCTAAGTTTATTCCGTGTGATACCTTTTTACCCTCGATCCCCCAACAAGAATTAGAACGAAAAGTAGGAAAAGACTTTGCTGCATTGATTGAAATGATTGCAGATACCACCGTCGCCTTAGAGAAGGAGATAAGTGCGGAGCTAAGAGACTATCAGCCAGATTGTATTGTATCTGATTCATTAGCCTTGTGGGGGAAATTACTAGCGCAAAAGTTGGAAATTCCATACATTTGTTCAACGACAAGTTTCGCGTTCAATCAGTATACGGCTAAACTAATGAAACCTGGTGTAAAAGAAATATGGAGAACAATCATTGGAATAAGACGAATTAATAAAAAAATAAAAATGTTACGAACGCATGGATATGAAGTGGATAATATGTTGTCCATTATTCAAAATGATAATGAAACGGATACGATTGTCTTTACATCAAAGGATTTTCAGCCAATGGCGGAAACTTTTTCGAATAGGTATGCCTTTGTGGGTCCTTCAATCCGAAAGTCGTCTCGCGTTTTTGAAACCGTCACTAACAAAAAATTGATTTACATATCATTAGGAACAGTACTTAATCAGCATGTTCACTTTTATCAAAATTGTATAAAAGCTTTTACAGATAGTAACTATGATGTGATTATGTCTGTTGGTGAAAAAACAAACATTGCCTCGCTTGGTACAATACCAAGCAACTTTACTATCCAACACCACGTCGACCAGATTGCCGTTTTACAGAGGGCAGATGTATTTATGACACATAGTGGTATGAACAGTGTAAATGAAAGTTTGTATTCCGGTGTACCGATGGTTTTATATCCGCTACATAGTGAACAGCGGTTAGTGGCCGATAGAGTCGTTGAATTAGGAGCAGGTATCAAATTAAAAGGATATCATGTGAAACATTTGACTAAAACAGTAGAAGAAGTGCTTACGGATCCACTATATCAAAAAAATGTAGAGAAATTGGCTAAAAGTATACAACATGCTGGCGGTGCTAGAGAAGCAGCTAATGTCATATTGGCTAAGGCGGCTGAACATGAATCAGTCGTAGAATGAGAGCTGACACCGTCCTTGGAGACGCTCGCTCTGCTTTTCGTTGCTCATATCTACCGTAGACTTAATGTCCGGTAAACAATTATGGTGCTCTTAGAAAAAGATGTTGATTCCCACCTGGGATCGTGAGGATTGGGGAATCAAATTAAGAAGCAGATCTGAGAAATAGACGGAAAAAGTCCCCTTAAATAGCCATTAGTCACGATAATAGCTTAAAATAGACGGAGAGATTCCGCCTATTGCCTTGAAAAATCTGAAAATGAATCGTTTTGCTTTGCATAACCGGAAAAACTCCCCCTATATTCCGTAAAATGAGCTCTGTTCTGCATCTAACCGAAAAATATCCGCTTATTTTACTTTCACCAATGACCCGACTATTGACAAGACTTCTTGCCTAAATGTGAAGATATTAAACCGAGGTTTTTATTAATGACAACCTTGTCCTATAAGGACTTTATTTTTTTACTAATATTATCTGGTTTTAATCTTCCTTTAAAGTTAGGTTATCCAAAGAGAAAATTCTGTGAGTTAGGTGGTAATCCGTACAAATCCCTCTTTAATCGGGTATTTTTTTATTTGGTCTTAAACAACTTGAATCATTAAACTAAAAATGATTCAAGTTGTTTATCCAATGCTAGTGATAAATTTTTTAAATAATAAATGACAGTAAACATGACTTTAATATATGGTATATTTAGGAGATTGATAAATAAAGAGAAATGATAGTTCACGTGATATTTACGAACAAGCACCAAAAATGGTGATGAAACTAAACAAGGTAGAAAAGCTGAAACAATCAGCAAGTGGAAATATACTAAAGAAAATGCAAACTAATAAAAGAACGAATTAAACCAAGTAGGTTTAAATTTATAAAGTGAGGTATATGAAATGGTGCTACATCGTTTACTTACTGGAGAAACACTTGATCAGTTAATCAATCAAGTTGACAGAGAGAAGCACTTACTTTTTTACAGCTATTTAACTCAGCGAAGGGGAAAGGCTCAGTTCATTGGACAATATGTCGATGATCATTTGACTGCTGTCTTAGCTTATATCAGTGAATTGTCCTTTCCAGCCTTTAGTTTTTACTGTATAGAACGGGAAGAAGTGCTGTTCCCTGAACTAATAATGTTTGCGAGAGAGGCATACCGCCTTAATGACCATGTGACATGTGGTACGATCCTTTGTGAACATGACCTTCAGCTATTTCAATCTTATGGTCTTATTACAGGTACACCACAACGTTTTTTAACCATGAAGCATGTGGACCAAGAAAAGCTACTGGCATCTCATAGAGCGGAAGACGTTAAAGTAGAAGAGTATGATGAGGTCGTACATTTTCTACAAAATGAGGGAATGAGATTCTTTACGAAAAGTGAAATTGAGCGTTTCCCTTTCCTTGTTATTAAAGACGGAAAGAACTTCATTGCTGTAGGTGGCTTTCATTTTTATGACGCTCAACTTGTGGAAATTGGGAACATTGTTACGAGGCAAGCTTATCGTGGCAAAGGGTTAGGCAAGCTCCTAACAAGCCAACTTACACGTCTAGGTAAACAACGTTCCACAGATGTTTACCTTGGTGTATTATCAGAAAATGAACCTGCTGTAAATGTATATAAAGGCTTAGGCTATGAAACGACAGCTGAGCGATCGATTGTTGATTTTAAATTAAAACCAAATTATAAGTGCCATTCGTCGGCAAACTAAGGGTTTGTTGCTTAAAAAAACGAGCTTGTTGCGTAAAAAACAAGGATAGAAGCTGAGAAATTGGAGTCTGTTGCTGAAAATCAAGCATCCAATGCTGAAGCCAAGGTAATCCGTCATCAACATAAAAAAGAAAAGCCGATGACGAGTCATCGGCTTTTTCTAACAGATTTATATAACCCCTTGAGCAATCGTTGCTTCGGCCACTTTGATAAATCCAGCAATATTGGCCCCAGCTACGAGATTGCCGGGAGCATTATAATTCTCCGCAGCTTGCATGCTTTCTCTGTAGATGTTTCTCATAATATCATGTAGCTTGGCATCCACTTCTTCAAAGGTCCAAGCAATACGAGCACTATTTTGTGCCATCTCCAATGCTGAGACTGATACGCCTCCTGCATTAGCCGCCTTCGCAGGGGCAAACAGTACCCCATGATGTTGAAAAAGATGAACAGCTTCCAATGTTGAAGGCATATTAGCCCCTTCGCCCACTGCTTTTACACCATTAGAGACTAATGTATTAGCTGCTGTTTCGTCAATCTCGTTCTGTGTTGCACAAGGAAGGGCAATATCGCATGGTAAAGACCAAATGCCTGAGCAGCCTTGCACATAAAGAGCATGGGGGTACTCATCGACGTAGTGGCTAATTCGTTTACCTTCTACTTCCTTCAAACGTTTTACCGTCAATAGATCGATGCCATTTTTATCGTAAATATAGCCACTTGAATCACTACATGCTACCACTTTTGCACCTAGCTGTATCGCCTTTTCCATAGCATAGATGGAAACATTTCCTGATCCAGAGACGACAACCGTACTGCCGGCAAAGCTGAAGCCGTTATCTTTAAGCATTTCCTCTACGAAATAAACCGTTCCATAACCTGTTGCTTCTTTTCTAGCAAGGCTTCCCCCGTAACCAATACCTTTTCCAGTCAACACTCCCGCTTCAAAACCGCCGCGCATTTTTTTGTATTGGCCGAACATATAACCGATTTCTTTGGCCCCTACACCGATATCGCCTGCAGGCACATCCGTATCCGGTCCAATATATTGGCTGAGTTCAGACATAAAGCTTTGGGTAAAACGCATAATTTCTCCGTCACTTTTTCCTTTTGGATCAAAATCAGATCCGCCTTTTCCACCACCGATGGGCTGGCCTGTTAATGCGTTCTTAAAGATTTGTTCAAATCCGAGAAATTTAATAATACTTGCATTGACAGAAGGGTGGAATCGTAAGCCACCTTTATAAGGGCCGAGAGAGCTGTTAAACTGAACGCGAAATCCGCGATTTACTCGTACATTTCCGTCATCATCTACCCATGGAACACGAAAGGAAATAAGTCTTTCTGGTTCTACGATTCTTTCAAGTACTGCTTGCTTAATATAATGCGGGTTTTTTTCTAGAACTGGTAGGAGTGAGTCAAATACTTCCTTTACGGCCTGGTGAAATTCGTTTTCGTGTGGGTTACGCTGGATCACAGTGTCATAAACCTTTTGCACATATGCTTGAACGTCCGTAGCATATGTGTAATTCTCTTTTTCTAATGTTTTCATATACGGCCTCCCTAAACTCCCCTTAAACCAAACATATTATAATGAAATATACAACAATGGTTTTCCCCACCATGCTAATTGTCATTCATGCGGTACAAGGATAGATTTCTACTTGGGAGTATTTTATAATTAAACAAATCATCTAATCAATATCAATAATTGATAAATTTAATGCTTTTTTCAGATTGATATAAGGGTGGGGTATTATGGAATTAAGGCAATTAACGTATTTTATGGAGGTAGCTAAACGGGAGCATGTTACTGAGGCGGCAGCGGCTCTACATGTGGCTCAGTCTGCTGTTAGTAGACAGATTTTTAATCTGGAAAATGAATTAGGTGTTGACCTATTTATTAGAGAAGGTAGACGCGTGAAATTAACACCAATTGGAAGGGTTTTCTTGGAGCGTATAAATCACGCTATGAATGCACTAGATGATGCTAAAAGAGAGGTTCAAGAGTATTTGGATCCGGAAAAAGGGACGATTCGCGTGGCGTTTCCCATCAGTCTAGCTGCTTATACTTTGCCGACAGCCATCTCAGCGTTTAGAAAACAGAAGCCGGAAGCTAAATTTCAATTAAAACAAGGCCTTTATCGAGAGTTGATCGATGGTGTTATTAAGGGAGATTATAATATGGCTCTCATTGGTCCTGTCCCGATGGAGGAAAAGAAAATTAAACGAAAGATTCTATTTACTGAAGAAATTGTTGCGCTTCTCCCCATGTATCATCCACTGGCTGAAAGTAAGATAATCCATTTAGAAGACCTAAAAGATGATCCATTTGTGTTGCTGCCGGAAGGATTTGTCTTTCGTGATATTGTAATTAAGGCGTGTTCTGAGATAGGCTTTTATCCGAACATTGCCTTTGAAGGTGATGATATCGATGCATTGAAAGGGTTAGTGTCAGCTGGACTAGGTGTGACATTAATGCCAGAGGTCACCCTCGTTGACAGCACGCCTCGTTCAACGGTGAAAATTCCACTGAATGAACGGAGTGTGACCCGAACAGTCGGTGTCATAACTCCTACAGAACGAGCGCTCTTACCAATGGAAGAATTATTTTATGCTTTTTTAGAGGAATTTTTCCTGAAAAGTTGGAGGACATAATAATATGTTTCCAATACGAGGTGGTAGGCTCAAAATGAGCTATCACCTTTTTTTGTGGAAAATCTAGGCTAGAGCAATATGCATTTTATATAAGAAAATTATTAAGAAAAAATATAACTAATCGAAAACTCTCATTAATTTAATGTGCCCGTGGAAATGGGAATCCGCAGTTTGTCAAATTAAAAATTCAAATCATTATTTCTTTAGGAACAAAGGCATGTAATACAAGTCTATTTCAGTGTGTAAGCCTTGACATAAAATATGTATGGTGTATATTTTAATTAACCGAATGTTTGGTTGAGGATTGTAGGAGGTCAGAGAATGCCTAAAACAGATGGTGCATTAACAAAGGAACGTATTTTACAAGTGGCCGAAAAGCTATTTTCACAAAATGGTTTTGATGGTACGAGTGTTGATAAAATTGCCAAGGAAACAGGCATTAATAAAGGCTCTATCTATTACCATTTTAAAGATAAAAACGACATTATTGAGTCATTATTTCAAAATATCATTCAAGATGTTGAAGAGCATCTTAACATCGCTAATAGAGAAAAAATGGCTGATGGACAATTAAAGCTCGAAGATAAAATTAAAGCTGAGATAGACTATTTGCATTGTAAGAAAAGTATGTTGTCTATCCTTTTGATGGAAGCTATGAAAGGTGGCGCGTCGTCGGATCACCTGTTTAAGTGTGCCGAAGTCATTATTGCTAATGAACATACGAATCGTGACAATCATCAAGACGAAAAGAAGTTAACGAAGGAAGAGCAAGACAGCATCTTTGTCTATGAATTTTTTACGGGAATCATCCCCCTTCTTTCGTTTATCACCTTAAAGGATAAATGGAGCACCTATTTTAATATTGATGAGGATAAGTTGACAGATTATTTTATGGAAGCTTTTAAAAAGACGCATTTAAAATAAACATAGCTCAACTTATTTTTTTAACATTTTAATTAACCGAACGTTTGGTTAAAAAAAGAGGAGGAGAAAACATGAAAGTTTTTTTGACAGGAGGAACTGGTTTGTTAGGTAGTCATATTGTTAAGGAGCTTCTGGATAACCATCATCAAGTAAAACTTTTAGCAAGGTCGTTGGAAAAAGCGCGAAGATTAATCCCCGCAGGTGTAGAGATTATCCAAGGAGATTTAAGAGATGTCACTAGCTTTGTATCTGAACTAGAAGGGGGTGATGTTTTAATTCATGCAGGTGCTTACTTTACTGAATTTTTTAAGAAAGGTAATGTAGATAACGCTTTATACGAAATTAATGTAAAAGGAACAAACCAATTATTTCAAGGGGCTTACGAAAGAGGAGTGCGTCACATTATTTACGTTAGTTCAACGGGAGTGTTAGATACATCGAGTGGGGAGGTAGTTGATGAAAATACACCTTACGACGAGACGACTAATAACCCTTACTTTAAAAGCAAAATTGAGGCAGAAAAAATGGCAATGGCATTTAATAAAAAACATCCTAATTTAAGATTTATCACTGTTATTCCTGCTATTATGATGGGGCCAAATGATCATGGGGTGACACGAATGGGGGAATTTGTAATAAGTTTTTTAAAGGAAAGTCTGCCCGCTATCCTCCCTGTGAAAACGGTGATTGTAGATGCTAGAGATGTGGCCAAATCAATTGTAGCTGCAATTGATAAAGGTAGGAATGGAGAAAGGTATATTATTGGTGGGAAAATTTATGAAGTAAAGGACGTTGTGAGTGCTCTTTCTGACATATCAGGAAAGCCTATCCCTAAACGTACACCTAGTTTTAAGCTAATCATGTTAATGTCTGCCATGATGACAATGAGGGCAAAAATAACTGGAAAACCGTCACCACTACCAAAAAGAGATGAACTTAAAAAGCTGAGAAACCAAAAAGAATACTCTTCTATGAAGGCAAAAGAGGAATTGGGCTTAACTTTCAGACCTCTTACGGCAACACTCTCTGATACTGTTAGCTGGTTTGAAGAAAATGACTATCTTAACTAGAATAAGCGACTAGGAGGGGCTTTATGAGCTATTTATTACCGCCAGTATTATTTATTCTTTGCATCGTATCAATGATAATAGGCCATATTCTATTTCCAATAAACTTTTTTATTCAAGTTCCGTACAACCTTTTTGGTGTTCTTCTAATTTTAATAGGAGGGCGGGCCACTTTACAAGGGGCCCGATTGTTTAAAATAAAAGGAACAACAGAAATGACGTTTAATGAACCAGATTTGCTAGTGACGGAAGGTTTATATAAAAGGACTAGAAACCCAATGTATTTAGGCTTTTTGATAATGCTCCTAGGCCTTGCCGTTGTATTGGGAAGTCTCTCTCCTTTCATTGTCGTGGTGGGATTTTTTATAATTACAAACTTTTGGTATATCAAATTCGAAGAGAAAATGCTGGAAGAAAAATTCGGTGAAACCTATCGTGCTTACAAAAAGAGTGTTAGGAGATGGCTTTGAAATCAACATAAGCGGTATTTAAAGTGAGAGAGCTAGCTTTTAAATGGTGTCCATCCTATACAATAGGTTTGTTATTAAGCTGTTGTTTAGTCAAGGCGTTAATGTATTTATTTTCAACACTATTAATGATAAAGATAGGTATCTTGTTAGTTCAGATGCAAAGGGTATGTGAGAAAACTATAAATGTTTATATTGTAATAAAGATAATTCTCCATCAGCATTTTTTAGTAGTGTTTGTTCTTACGATGAGGTGCAACATTTTTTTAAAATCTATACGAGTTCACTCACTGGCAGCACTAATAGTTGGATATACATCGATGGTTACATTCCCTTGAAGTGCTCGACTAATCATACACACTTTTTCCGCGTTGTTAGCAAGCTTATCTGCCAGCTTAAAATCTCCATCGTTGACACTAGATTTTAATACGATGTCTGGGCGGTGAATGATTTTCTTATAAGTAATGGTACCGTTGGTAACGTCAACTATGCCAACTGATGTCATCGTTAAACTCACTTTATCTAATTGGCTGCGTTCCATCATAGCCGCTAATGTAATGATGTAACAGGTAGCGGCTGCACCAAGCAGCATTTCATCAGGGTTAGTTCCTATCCCTGGGCCGTCCATTTCAGGTGGGATAGACACTTTTGTGAATAGGTTTGCTGTTTCAATTTCACCTACATCATTACGTAAACCAGGCCAGTTTGCTTTTAAATGAAATCGGTGCTCTGCCATTTTTCCTCCTTAGGTGTTGCAATAGTAATTGTATATGGTTATGAGAATAGTTAATTTTGTTTAAACCTGCAAAGGAAGTTTATTAAATGCTTGTATGTTTTGTCAAATAGAAAGCATGACCGCAGTAAGTATGCTTCCTTATTAGAAGGCACAGTCAGAAATGTTAACTGAGTATTAAAACTAGTTTATCGTGAGCTTAAATTAATCTGGCTTGAAAGAAGAGGGGTTAGAGGAATGGGAAACTGTGTGGCTTAATCATCTCTTATGTTTACTATAAAAATGCTGAACTCAAAAATAATACCACATCTCATAAAGATGGCATTGGTTGTCAAGCGATATGGGCAAATATCGTGTTATCTTGTTTGTGAGGAGGTGCTTATCATGCACTCATGGGAACAGATTCAAAAAACTGTCGATTATATTGAGGAACACTTGTCTGAAGAAATTAAAATTGAAGGACTGGCCAAAAAAGCGGCCCTATCACAGTTTTATTTTCAACGTCTCTTTAAGAGGTTGGTCAAGAGATCTGTAAACGAGTATATAAAGCTAAGACGTCTTGCAAGAGCGTCTGAAAAATTAGGAGATCTCAGTAAAAGGATTATAGACATCGCATTAGATTTTGGGTTTTCATCGCACGAAACGTTTACTCGTGCTTTTAAGGAAGCATACGGCATAACACCAGAAGAATACCGTACTCATCCTGTTCACCTTAATCATATTATGAAACCTGAATTACTGTTAAAGTATACGGTGGTTGATTTAGGTGTTCCTCTGATTACAGACAGCATGGTTCTAGAAATAAAACGAAAGACACTTGAGGTAGCTGAGACATATATCGGTTTGTCCGGTCAAGTTTTGATCTCTCAAACACCAATTGGAGAAACCACTGGTGTTGATGAGCCTGGTCAATTATGGGATACCTTTCACAGCATGGTATCACACCTTCCAATACTTAAGCCAGATGGGAAAGAAGTAGGCGTTTCTTCTATGGGTGATGATGGACAAAATACATTTACTTATTTTGTTGGGGGTGAGATGAGCGCTACTTCTTATGATGCTGGAGAGTTTGTGACATGGTCGTTACCCCCTGGGGAGTATGTAGTATGTTGTTTTGAGGCAGAAAACTTCCAGTTATTAACAACTTCAGTCCTAAGTAAAGCGATGAATTACCTTTTTGGCACGTGGCTTGTTAACCATCAGTTGGCAACACACCCTTTCTCAGTAGAAAAATATTATAAAACTAACTCGGATGTGGCATATATGGAAATATGGGTTAGACCAGTAGGAAAGTAATCTCGTTCTAGATGAGAAATTAAATAGTTCGGATTAATTTGTCATTTGAAAAAATGATATTCCAGAAAGAGACGGACAAACTATGAATTAAGGCTAGTAACATTGGGAACTGAACTTTAATAAACGGATGGGGGATATATTGATCATTGGTGATTTGTAATAGATTATAATTAGTAAACATTATAATGGTATTTCATGAAAAGGGAATAAATATATTTATTTAGATGTTGAATTCTTCCATCTATTAAATCAAAAGCGTCAGTAAGGACAATTTTCTTTCCTGACGCTTTTTTAGCTTGATAATGTTGCATGATTCAATTTTTTTCAAGTTGACAAGAAATAAACATACACCGCTCTTAAAGTGATAACGTGGGTTAGTCTTCCATAATGGTAAACCTATTTTTTCCAAATGATCGCCCCTAAAACGCCCGTGTCAAAATAGAGAGAAGAGAAAAATTTAGATAGACGGGAGGTGCAATTTCAACGTGACTCAACAGTTGAATGCCTTTAAGTAGAGGAATGTCCTTCTGAAGTCCTTAAAATAATGGAAGCCTGCACAGCTCAATACTTTATTTACCTCTGTCATAAAACGAAGCTTCAATCAGTGGAAGTTTTTGGTCATCTCCCAAATATCTAATTAAATATTCACGAGCTTGGAAAATCATGTTAAGCTAAAAAGGTATTAAAAGGGACTGATGGAAAGATATGATCCGCACATTTAATTATTGTTTCGGAGGAGGCTATACTATGGGGAATCATATTTTATACATAGAGGATGACAATGAGGTAGGAGATTTAGTAAAGCAAAACTTAATAGATAATGGTTATGAATTGACATGGTTAAAATCAGGCAACCAATTTGATCGGTACCTTGATAAGGTAGAGATGGTTATTTTAGATATAATGCTTCCAGGGTTGGACGGTTTTACAGTAGGACAAAGAATAAAGGAAATGAATGAAACTATTCCTATTTTGTTTTTGACAGCAAGAACGGCCATCGAGGATAAACTCAAAGGATTAGAATTCGCGGATGATTATTTAACTAAACCTTTTCACCCGAAAGAACTTCTACTAAGAATTGATATTTTGCTGCGTCGATTTGAGAAAGTAACGTTAGACGTTGTGTATATTGACCATTTAAAAGTTGATTTAAAAGCAAATCAGATTTTTAATACTGAAACGAATGAAGAGATTTTTCTAACTGAAAAGCAGTTTAAAATTTTTCATTATTTATTAAGAAATACAAATCAAATTTTAACGAAAGAACAAATTTATTCCAATGTCTGGAACCAGCCGTATATTGAGGGAGATAAAACGTTAAATGTACATATCCGTTATTTAAGACAAAAAATTGAGAAAAAGCCAGAGGACCCGAAAATCATTCAAACGATTCGCGGACTCGGTTATAGAGTGAAACAGTGAAACTATCAACAAAGTATATCATGATCATTTTGTTGTCGCTTTTTATCTTTCCGATTTCTTATTTAGGTGTGAATTTCCTTTACTATTCCGTTATTATGCAGTTAGGCAATTTTACGTCTGAAGAGTTTTATGAACAGGATGAAATAGAAGAAGAATGGAACAAGCAAGTCACTTCCCTAACAGGAATGGCGAACGATGATGTGATAGATCATCTAAAAAGTATTGATTTGTTCCCTGAATCTATGATTTTTTGGCTCAGTGATGAAGGAGATTTGCTCATGTCTGACGGTCAAACCGAGGACCTAAATGAAAAATGGCGTGTATCTGAGACGATTGCATATATGAAGGCAGAACAAGAGGATGATTATTTTACAACATTTTCTTATGTAGAAGGAGCGGAAAATAGTGGCTATGCCTTGCTGAGAATTCCTCAAGCTTATATTGGATCAGAGTGGGAAGTTCTTCGAGACCGTTATTCGTTTGTCTGGTTTATTGCTTTAGGGTTAATTTGGTTTCTCTTTGTTTTCATTTCTTGGGTGTTCTTTAACCAATTAAGGAAAAGACTTGTGAGAATTCAAAAAAACATGGAGGTCAGTAAAAATCAGCTCGTTCCTTCGGAAATGAACGTAGAAAAGGATGATGAAATCGGTCAATTAGAGCACTCATTTAACAGAATGGTAAAGCAATTAAAGGAGAGTAGAGAAAAAGAAAAAACGGAGGAGGTCATTCGTAAGCGACTCATTGCTAATTTATCGCATGATTTACGTACACCGTTGTCTATTATAAATGGTCACTCCCATAAATTAAATCAGTACGAATTAAATCCGAGAGCAAACGAATCACTTAAAATTATCAATGAAAAGGTTAACTTTATGGCTGAACTAATTGATAACTTGTCGTCGTACACTGTACTAAGTGAAGGGAAACTACCAATTAATAAACAATCATTGAATATTACAACAGTCGTCCGCTCGTCTATCATCGCTTGGTATCCTATTTTTGAAGAGCTCGGGTTTGATATTGAGGTAGATTTGACACTGCCGATTGAATGGGAAGTTGATGAAACATGGCTGCGGAGGGTTCTAGATAATCTGTTTCAAAATGTGCAACGGCATGCAAGGGAAGGAAAGTATATCGCTGTGAAAACGATGAGAGAACAAGGTACCTCTGTTTTAAAAATATGCGATCACGGTCCGGGCATGACAACGCCTTCGAAGTTAAGTGGTGCGGGGATTGGACTATCGATTGTAGATATGATGTTGCAGCAAATGAACTTAAAGAAAACGGTTTCTGATAAAACACTAGGGACGACAATTACGATTCAGCCTATCGTTAAAAAGACAGGCAGTGAGTAGTGAAGGTTAACTGAGTCTCTAACTTGATATGTATATGAACATGTACGTTAAATGTGTATCCGTAAGCAAGATGGATACACACTTTTTTTAATTTGGGCTACAGGGGACGGTGTTTTAATCTATTTTTAACCTAGAAAAAGGATAGAATTTAACCTTGCCTGTTTATACTTAACTTATAAATGGAGAGGAAGGTAAGGTGTCATTTATATGGAAAATATATTAAAAGTAGAAGACTTGACGGTGAAAATAAAAAAGAAAACGGTTCTTAGTGAGGTCAACTTAAATATTGAAAAGGGAAAGATTTATGGCCTTTTAGGCCCTAACGGTGCTGGAAAGACGACACTTTTAAAAGTTTTACTAGGTGTTTTTCGCCCGACGTCAGGCACCATTACTTTTCAAGGACAAAATTTATATGATCATCCAGATAAGAGTTTAATAAGTTCGATTGGCAGTATTATTGAATTTCCTGGTTTTTATGACAATTTAACATTGATGGAAAATCTCCTTCTTCATATGAGATATTTAAATCAAGATTTGTCAGAGGCCCACATTTGTTCTTTATTAAAAAAGGTTGGTCTTTACAAACATAAAGAGAAGTTATTTTCTGAAACGTCATTAGGTATGAAACAGCGGTTAGGTATAGCGAGAGCCATGGCTCATCAGCCAAAACTGTTGTTACTTGATGAACCGACAAATGGGTTAGATCCACACGGAATAAAGGAAGTAAGAGAGATGCTTATCCAAGAGGTAGCAAGTAAAGGAACGACGGTGATTATTTCCAGTCACTTACTGAATGAAATTGATTTGATGGCGGACGACATCATTTTTATGAATAATGGCAACATTATTTTTGAAATGGCTATGAATATGGTGGATCGGACAAAAAATTATATGTATAAGCTGAGTACACCTTTTGATTTACAACCAGAGCTAATGACAGAACTTCATGGACAACGGATATTTCAAGAAGAAGATTACGTAGAATTTGTGTCCCCCTTTGGACAAAGGGAGGTCAAGGTGTTACTGGAACAATATAAGATTCCAGTTATAAAACTAGAAGTATTCGAGCTTTCATTAGAAGATTTATATTTAAAGCTATTATCTAGAGGTGAAGAATATGAACTTACTTATTAAAAATGAATTAACCAAATTAAAACGTTTGAAGATGGTGTATGTTATTTTAGTCGTCAGCTTTTTACCTTTTTTGATCAATACAGCTGGCATGTTAATGATGAGTGGCGAGATGGATGCAGGTAAATACTATTATTTTGTGTTTAATCAATATGCCATTCTTTTCCCTACACTTGTATTCATTTTTACTGGCTTCTTTTTTTACACTGAATTTCAAAACAGGACGACATTAAATTGGATCTCGTATCCGTTTCATAATTTCAGTCTAATGGGCTCGAAGATGATTGCTGCCTTTATATTATTACTAGGGACAGCTATCTTAAATCATGTGATCCATCTCGTGACTTTGTGGGTATTATTTAGAACAGAAATCCAGTTAATGACGGTTGTTACCCACTTTTTCACCTCCTTTCTGTTTTCATTTTTAATATTGCTGATTATTCCAGTTGCGGCATTATTGGTGTTTATGACAAGGAATATTCTCAGCGTAGTGATTGCAGGTGTTGCATTTATTTTCGTTACGACGATTTTACTTGGAGCTGATTTTTCAATTATTTTCCCTTTTTCATTTGCCTATCGCTTAAGTATCCAATTTTTTGATTCATCGATGGGATACGGTAGAACTCAGCTAGAATTGTGGGGAAGTGCTATCTTTTTTGCTTATATTGCGACCTCCTTATTAGGATTATATAAATATTCGCAAAAGACTAGAATGAGTTGATGGTACGAAATCAGGAGGGTATTAAACGTCAGCCTCACATTCTATGAAGTGTTAAATACATTCAATAGAGAGGAAGGATTCTAATGGAAAAAATAACATTTATTATCGCCATTATTTCATTGGGTGGAGCGCTGGCAGTTTTTATTGCTAACCTTCTTAACTTTGGACTCAAAGGAGGTATATTGAATAAAGGACGTAAGTCTACTAAATGGGTAATTGGGTTATTTATTGTTTATATTATTAGTTTTGCAATGTTTATTTTTATTAGCTCCAATTAGATTTATACGAATAAAAAGTTTATTCGGTATGGAAATTTTAGTGAGATACCTTATACAACGCAATCGTGAAAGGGACAGGGAAGATTTCTTCTCTGAACCTAGCTTCAAAGTGACTTAGTACAGGCTGAAGTAACCTGTACATGATATGCTAAATCATTCATAGAGTGATATGTTTCTACTTTTTAGATAAGATCTCTTGTTGATAAAGAGATGAATAATAATTAAGGAGAAAAATATTATGATAAATATGCTTTTGGTAGATGATCATGTATGTGTTGTGCAAGGTCTCAAGTTATTATTGGAGAAAAATAAAACAATGGCAGTAGATATTGCGACGGATAGTAGAAATGTTCTTGAACGAATTGGAAACGTTGATTACGATGTTATTCTACTCGATTTATTCATGTCCTATTTAAATGGCTTTGAGTTATCAAAACAAATTTTAATGAATGATCCTGATAAAAGAATCCTTATTTTTACAGGGGGCGATATATCTCAGTATTTCAATGTACTGATGGAAATTGGGGTGTCTGGATTCATCAGCAAAGAAGCCTCATATGAAACGGTCATTAATACGATAGAATGTGTTGTCCGAGGTGAAACAGTTCTTCCCACTCAACTGTTTAAGCAGCTAAGACGAACAGAGCCAAAAGCTGAACTCACTACTAAACATGGTTTAAGAGATATTACGTTAAAGGAAAGAGAGCAGAAGATTATTCTATCTATTTCTGAAGGCTTAACGAATCGGGAAATTGCCGATAGACTTCTTATTAGTCAACGAGCAGTAGAATATTCGTTGACAGAGATTTACCATAAGTTAGGCGTAAAATCTAGAACGGAGGCTTTAAGTAAGGCAAATAAGTATTCGCTTATTACGTTAAAAGAAATCCCTAGCTAGTCTGCCATGTAATTTAAAAAAGGTATTAAGTAACGTTTAATCAAGTAAAATCATTGGAACGATGAATTTACCTTTGAGGAGAGTGAACGATTTTTTAGCGTATCTAGTGTATACAATGGTTAATATAACAGCAGCGAGATGTCGTGTTTCTGCGGTATCTTGCTGTTATTTTTTGTCGTTCATCAAATAATCGAGGGAGAGGTAGGTGGGGCACGTTTTTATTTCAGATGCAGCTAATCAACATTCAGTAATTAACGTGAAAAGGTTAATTTAGTGAAAGGACGCAAAATATGCTTCGGTAAACCAGTTTATAAATGCGTATAGGCGAAGCAATATTTTCGCTGACACAACTCTATAAATCTATTAAAGTTGAATTAACAGAAAATAGTAAAGTTTTTAAATAATTAAAGGAGGTGATAAAGATGGAAGAGCTATATGCTATTGCTGGAAATGTAGCAGAAGAGATGGAAGAGATCTCTTTGAATTCTGTTAGCGGAGGAGCTGACGTTCAAGGGATTTCCCAAGGTAATGATGGGAAATATTGTACCATTACTTGGGAATGCAGCATTTGCCCAACTCACACATGTTGGTGCTAGTAAGAAATCATACTTAGGCTCCATACACATCATAGCAAAAAAGATCCACCTAGTATTGCAAAAGACGATAGAAGGGGGCTTCCCCCTTCTTCATTAAAAGGAGTTGATAGATTTATGAATAATATGCTGAAAATCTTAAGATGCGGCGAGAAAAAGGAGAGCGGAGCGGCTCAAGACGCAAGCCTCTTAGATCGTAATATTGACATTGTATACAAAGGTGATACACAACTCGCCACAGAAAGCTTACATAATGTTTTATCTATTAATTCTTTAGAGAGAGTCCGTCGCCTTTATAACACTGATTTACATAAATATACATTTAAATTGAACGTTTATCAACGTTTAAAGCAAGAAATAGCCAATCAAGAAATAGATCCTAAAGAGCGTTCGGAGGATATTTTATTTCATACATTTGCTTTAAAAATTACCTCCTATTTTATAAAAAAATTAACGGTTTCAAATCGCTATCAAGCAGCCAAACATAATTTAAAAGATGAAAGTCAATTTTTAAAGGATGTCTCTACTCAGTTTCAAAAGCAAATTTTAAAAACTTCTTATAGAACGCTTGTATTGGACTTAAATATAAATCGCGAAAATGGGAAATTACAAGGGAATACTAAAGAAGAGAAGTATCGCTATTATAATCATATCCTTTTAAACGATTCCGAGTATTTAAATTCATTTTTTGATTTTTATCTAGGTCTTTTAAGAATTATAGCCAATGAGATAAGAAAATTTAAAAAGTTTATAACTGAATTACTAACCAGATACGACCATGATAAATTGGAAATTTCCGCAACACTCTCTAATCAAACTGAAATTGAACAAATTGAAACGATAGAAGTAGGATTGGGAGATGCGCATTCGGATGGTAGGAAAGTAGCCCAAGTCATTTTAGAGAATAGCGTCTTGATATATAAACCACGCAACTTAAATATCGATTTACTTTACGAAAAAATAGTCGTTTGGCTCAATGAAAAGGTTGATGGTGATCAATACCAGATCTCTACTCCTAAAGTGATAAGTAGAAAAGAATACGGTTGGGTTGAATTTATCCATTATGAAGAATGTTCAGATGAACAAGATATCAAAAACTTTTATCGGAGAATGGGTGGACAGATAGCTCTTTTATATACACTGAACGCCGTAGATTTTCACTCGGAAAACATTATTGCCAATGGTAGTTTCCCAGTACTAGTAGATTTAGAATCTCTATTCCATATTCCATATGAACATTTAAAGACCGATACAGAAAGTGCCTATGTGAAAGCTGAAAAAAAATTAAATTCTTCGGTAAGGACGTTAGGGTTACTTCCATTTTTCTTTGGTAAGGAAAATGTTGATATTAGTGGAATAGGGCGAAAAGGTAAAGTGCAATCATTTATCAAGCTTCCGCAGATTAAAAATCCTAACAAAGATGATATGAAAATTGAGAGAGAATATGTCAGCATGGACTCCTCATCCAATCATCCTAAATGGAATGGTGAGTTTGTTTATGCACAAGATTATGTTAGTGAAATAAAAGATGGATTCGCTAAGGTGTTTGAAACTATCTCTTCATATTCTGAGGAAATCTTAAAAGTTATTAACGACTTTTCGGACGCTGTATTTGTACGATTCATTCCAAAACCAACTGTTAAATATGCTTCTTTTCTTGAGTTAAGTTTACACCCTCGTTTTCTCCATAATGCGATTGATCGTGAGGTCTACTTAGCAAAGATTTGGGAAGAAATAAAAGTGAATGAGAATTATATTCCTTTAGCCAAACATGAATACAGTGATTTGATAAATGATGATATTCCTTATTTTAAATTACCTATTCATTCTAAAGACTTGTTCACGTCGAGAAACAAAGTCATAGCAGACTATTTCACACATTCCCCATTTGAGCTTGTGCGGAAGAAAATAAATGGATTAAGCAAAGAAGAGTTAGATTTTCAACTAGAAGTCATTGATTTATCGATGCTGGCATCAGGAGATGACAGACAGAGAGAATTAAAGAAATTTGTTACAAAAAATCCTGAGGACTACAAGAAGCCATTTCATTCCCAGCAGTATTTTATTAAAAAGGCTGAGGAGATAGCAGAGCATATCTACTCACAATCTTTTAAAGGGACTAATAATGGTAAGCCTAACTATTCCTGGCTAAATTCAACCCCTGTAGGTGTAGAGGAAATTCAATGGAATCTCGTTCCGATGGGGGACACAATGTATGACGGGTTGTCGGGCATGGCGATGACGTATCTGTCATTATGGATTGTGACTAAAAAGCAAAAGTACTTAGATATAGCAATAGACATTGTAGAGGATATAAGTGTTAGATTTAAAGATTTAGAGCTATCAGAGGAAAGAAAAACACATATCTCCGTTGGTGCTTTTTCTGGAGTCTCCTCTATCATATATATGTTGATGAACTTTTACATTGCAACGAAAGAAAAGAAATATAAAGAACTTTCATTGGAGTTAACAGATAAGATTACAATACTAATTGAACAGGATAAAGAATTCGACATTATCGGAGGGGCAGCTGGCGCAATAACAGTTTTAATAAGTTGTTATGAGTGGACGAGAAACGATGTATTTTTAAAAACGGCAGCGCAATGCTGCGAACATATTATGAACAATGCAGTAGACATTAATCAGAATGAGATCTCATGGGTTGGTGTAGCGGAACAGCCTTTAACTGGCTACTCTCATGGAAATGCCGGCATCATATATTCGCTTTCATTGCTTAATAATTACTTAAAGGATGAAACCATTTCTGAAGTGATTATGAAAGGGATGAATTACGAGAATAATCAAATGGTTCAAGACAACTGGATTGATCGAAGGAAACCGATTGAAGAAGCAGCCACTTCTGCTTGGTGCCATGGCTCTCCAGGTATTTTATTGAGTCGGTTAGGTCTCGCCGTTTCTCATGAGAAGAAAATATCCCAGCAAGCTGAAATTGATATGAATATGGCGAGGGATAATATATTCTATGATGGTTTTGGGCGAGAACATAGTTTATGTCACGGAGATATAGGAAATGCCGCAATATTAATTGCCTATGGGCGGGAAACAAACCAGCCTGATGTGGTCGAAATGGCCCAAAATTTAATGTTGGAAAGCTTACAAATTGGTGAAGAGAAAGGCTATAAATGTGGCGTTGGAAGGGAAGTAGAAACCCCGAATTTAATGGTAGGAATGGCTGGGATTATCTATGGAGCGCTCTTTGCATGTGATGAACGAGTTCCGAATATTCTGAGTTTGAAACTCGATAAAATAGAGTAGCCAAAGGGTGCATATTATGAAATTGTTAAAAAAGAAAATACCAGTGATTCTTCAAAAAAGCAATTATGATTGTGGCATCATATGCTTTGCGATGATCATGAGTTGGGAAGAAGGTTACCGTGTTGATCCAAGAAAGTTAAAACAAGATAGGAAGCAGATAGGACGTGAAGGCACTGATTTACTTTATCTAAAAACTTTGGCGAAGACGCATGGTTACGATTTAAAGGCTTTTAAAGCCCTAAATTTAACGGAAAAAATAGCGGAAAATGCACTTAAATGTCCGATGATTGTTCACTGGAAAAACAACCATTTCGTCATTATTGAAAAAATTAAAGATAATACTATTACTATCATTGATCCGGCCGCAGGTAGAAAAACGATTTTAGCAGAAGAATTTGAACGAGATTATAGCGGAGTTGCGATTAAACTTACAAAGAAAGACGCAGCACGCTCTCATACTAAGTTAAAAGGTGTTTCCTTAGTTAATAAAATTAGGAAATATTTACTTCAAGAAAAGAAAATGCTCGTTTACATTATTCTCCTTTCATTTGTTTTTCAATTTCTCAATTTAATTACACCTTTTCTCACGCAATATGTGATTGACGCTTTTATGGACAATAAACAAACCGCTATACGCTTGGACTTGTTAGCCATATTAGGAGTATGCGTGACCATCCTATTTTTTGGTCTATCAATTCTCAGAATGTATTGGATAATCAAGCTTCAAGTTTGTATTAACAAAGGATTAACGAATCAATTTATTAAAAAAATATTTTCTTTGCCTATGAATTTCTTCGAAGTAAATTCTTCAGGTGATATTGCCACAAGGATTAATAATATAGCAGTTATAAGAGAAATAATTTCAAGATTAGCTTCAACACTTATTTTAGATATCAGCTTATTAATTGTTTTTTGCGGAGTTATGCTCTATTATTCTCCAACATTATCATTGCTAGTATTTATAGGCGCTGGATTACAAGTGTTTTTCACCACATTTTTATTGCCGAGAATTGAAATGTTCACAAAACAAGAAGTAAACAGCCAAGCCAATTTTCAAAGTCAACTCGTTGAAATATTGAGATCTATGACATTTATCAAAACCGTAGGAGATACAAAATCGATCGAAATGAGAATGAATCAATTATTCAATGATCAGATCGGTCATTTTTCAAAAAGGATGAATACTTCGGCTTTACTTGGAGGAGTTTCGAATTCTATTAATTTATCATTACCATTATTTGTTTTAATTATCGGTATAGCGATTGGCATGCAAAACGGGCTCACGATTGGTACCATAGTTGCTTTTGCCACAATTGCGGGAAGATTTATGGCACCATTAGGTTCGATTATTGGTAGTTTAGAATCTGTCAAGATGGTTGAAGAAATGGTCGATCGAGTGGAATATGTTCTTCAAGAAGAAGATGAACAAAATAACGTTGAAAGTCATGCAACCTTTAATCCTGCTACGGATGATATTACGTTCGAGCACGTACATTTTAGCTATGACAATGGAGAAGATATTCTTTCAAATATTAGTTTAGTCATTCATCCAAAAGAGAAGATAACGCTCATCGGTAAAACTGGAAGTGGAAAATCAACGCTATTCAAACTGATTGCAGGTCTTTATCCAGCTACAAAAGGCTCGATATACTTCGGTCCTCATAACATCAAGGATATTAATTTAATGAAAATAAGGGAAAATATTGGGTTTATTGTACAAGATGTGAGTCTTTTTAATGAAACCATTATGAATAACATTAAGTATTTCAACGATTTAGTTTCTGATGATGCTGCAATACAAGCGGCAAAGGATGCATGTATTCATGACGATATTGAACGTCTTCCAATGGGCTATCACACGGTAATAGGAGAAAATGGCGTCAGCCTGTCTGGGGGACAAAGACAAAGAATTGCTATTGCGAGAGTTCTAGCCAAAGATCCAAAAATTCTTCTCATTGATGAGGGGACAAGCAACCTCGATAAGGCGACGGAGAAAGAAATATTGTTTAACTTATATAAAAGAGATATGACCGTGGTTTCTATCACCCATCGTACAGATTCAATAAGCGAGTATGAATCCATTTATGAATTAAACAATGGCATGTTAATTCAATTAAAGTCGAGAGATAAAAAACAATTAGTATAACCTATATCACAGATAACCGTTTGTATAACGGCCGACTCAAAATAGAAAGAAGAGTTAAATCTATTTAGGAGAGAGATAACGGCCGCTAATATCCTGATTGAAGGTTCGTTTTATTGAAAGGAGGTGAGAACATGAAAAGAGTTAACGGAATTGAAGAAATTTCTGAAACAGAGCTTAAGAACCTTGCTGGTGGATCTAATGATAACCAACCTGCAACGTGGACAATCACAATCCCGATTTCAGCTGCTGCTTGTCCAACAACACAATGCGCTTCAGTAGTAAAACCGTGTAATGGCTAATTTTAGATACTTAATGAATATCGGGTGTGATGCTTATCACACCCGATAACCATTTAAAAGGCTGTACTATTGAAAGAAGGAGGGGACATCTCACGTGGATAGATATGTAGAAGAGGCAAGCTATCAAATAGTAAAAGAAAGTATCACAGAGTTTAATAACGTATTTAATAAAGATGACTTTTTTATTCCTTTTTTCTCATACTTTGTTTCAACCTTTGAAAAACGCGTCACTGAAGCAATAAACAGGCTTCCAGATGATAAGGTTCAAAAAGAATCTCTGCTTGCATCATTACTAGTCAATTATAAACGAAAAATAGTTAATGTCATGTCTAAAATGGTTATTTACGAATTTCATAATACATTTGAGAAGTATGATCCGTCCGATGATACGAAATATTATAAAGCGTTTAACAATTTGTTGGGTGACCCTAATAATATTGAGGCCATCTTAGAGAAATACCCTGTATTAGTTGAAATGATCACTTCTATTGAAGATAATTTTCTCCATAATCATATAAAAATCATTCAACGCTATCAAAATGACCATACATATATAGAAAAAAAACTGAGGATAACATTAGGTGATCTATTAAAGGCATCCATTGATATGGGTGATACACATCGAGATGGAAATTCAGTAGCTATCCTCGAATGTGAAGAAAATACACTCGTATATAAACCAAGATCCCTAACCGTCGACTGCTTATACGAAGACATTATTATTTTTTTTAATGAAACGTGTCAAACCAATTTAAAAACAATGAGAACATGTGATAGAGGTGATTACGGTTGGCAGGAATATATAGAACCATTACCTTTGAAAGAAAAACAAGAGGCAGAGGTTTTCTATAAAGAATTAGGCATGCATCTAGGATTTATTTATATGTTTCAAGGCTCTGATTTTCATTATGAAAATATAATGGCACATGGATCAAAACCGGTATTAATAGATCTTGAAACGTTATTTCAACCGAACTTGTATTTTAACGGCGTTGATGAGATAGAAAAACCAAAACAATTTCTAGATAACCTGAATCGGACAGTTTATAAATCACTTTTTTTAAATCATACGACATATCCGGAAGAGACGAAAATAATGCACTTATATGCGCTTTCGAATGTAGAGAATCAGTCGTATGACGAGGAACAAGTGATGTATAAGGGAACGGATCATCTGGCCCTTCAAAAGGTGCCTACATTGATGACAAGGGGAGACAACTTACCAGTCTATCAAAATGAGATTATTGAGATTTTTGGATATGAAAAGGAATTTATTAAAGGATTTGAACATGTATATGCCTTTTTTAGGGAAAACTATCTTTCTATTAGCAAAATCATTAATCAGTTCCCAGACTTTCCTGTCCGGATCGTCACGAGACCCACTTATATATATACGAGTTTCTTAAAGTCATTACTTCACCCAAAGTATTTAGGGGAGTTTTCAGAAAGAGAACGAGTATTGTCTTTTTTTAATGACTCCTATGAAGATTTTCAATCATTTCGTACCATCGTGCCATATGAAAAGTGTGATCTTTATAAAGGAGATGTCCCATATTTTTATGCAAATTTTAATGAAACGAAGTTGTACAATAGTCAAGATGAGGTCGTTAACTGTCAAATCGTTAAAAATAGTCCGAAACAAGAAGTAGAAAGTCGAATGGCAAACTTGTCTACTGAAGACCTTGATTTTCAAGTGAAATTAATTAATATGTCATTGTCAGCTAGTTTGGCTAATTGTGATACACATGAGGTTTCTAATACGGAGGAAGTGTATAGGGTGGGATTGGAAATAAAAGGTATAGATGATTTACTACAAAAAGAGACGACAACTATTTTTAACGAACGCTTAGAATATGGAGATGGCGTTCAGTGGATGTCGTTATCTATAAGTCCATCCGGACAGATGGTGGCTGGGCCTCTAAGTTTCGGATTATATGATGGACTCGCTGGTATTGTATTATACTTAGCTACGTATACTCATTATCATGCACCAGGAGCAATAATTTCGGATGAAAAACTACAACATATACATCATTCAGTAGTCAACATACTAGAAAATAGCACGGTGAAAGATAGCTTTTCAGCTTATTATGGCTTAGGATCGTATATCTATTATATCGAAAAGCTTAGAGAATTAAATATATTAACGACGGAAAATGTCACCAAACAGTATGAAAAGTTTTGTTTCCAGCTAACTAAGAACCTTGATAATATCCATGCAACTGATTTTATCGGTGGATTAGCAGGTATCCTCAAACTACTTAGCCTGCTTTACAAAAATCATAAGTTACCTTTGCTAAAGAAGACTGCGTCTCTCGTTTATCGTTCGCTTCTTTCCAAAGTTAAGGGAGAGAATAATCAGTTATATTGGGAAGCAGATTCTTTTAAAGATACTGTATTAACAGGTTTTTCTCATGGCTTAACAGGTATATGTTATGCTCTGTCAGAATTCTCGCTGATCGCATCAACTGAAACAAAAAAAGACATAGCAAATGTTATTACAAAAGCTTTACGTTATGAAGATAAATTCTTCGATCATGATAAACGTGATTGGAAAGATAACCGACAAAATAACATGACTTTTTCTTCCCCTTTTTGGTGTCATGGTGCTACAGGGATTTTACTAGGAAGGTTGAAAATTAAGCAAAATATGGGGACGATGTGCTCGGTAAATTATATTAATGACGCGTTATCCACCACTTTAAAATACGGTGACGATCATACACAAGGAAATTCCTTATGTCATGGCACGTTAGGCAACCTTGATAGTTTACTTGCGATAAAAGACGATCCCTTCTTAGCAGAGAGGAAAGAAGAAATTGAACAAACGATTAACAAATGGTTAACTCATTATCGTGAGGATATGATTACAAATGGTTGGAACAATGGTGTGAAAAATGATTTTTCAAGTGTTGGTTTTATGCTTGGTAGAACGGGTCAATTATACACACTATTAAGAGCACAAAATAATCACATTCCTTCTGTTTTGTTACTAGATTGACTTCCTCCTCCCTCATTGTTTCCAGTTTATGAGACAGCGTTTAAAATGAAACGTTACTATCCTCACCTTTACAGTTTAAATTCAGAGGGTGTCACAGCCTAATCGTGATGGGAGGAATGCGAGGATGAACACGGAGAGCCTAATAAAAGAAGTACAAGAAAAAAGTGTGGATATCGGCCAAGAGGAGTCGCAATACCGTTTTGACTTTTTGAAAGATCAACTAAAAGATAAAAGGTTTGTGTTTATAGGAGAGAGCAGCCATTGTGTCAAACAATACAGCATGGCGAAAATACAACTCATTAAATTCCTGCATGCGCAATTAGGTTTCAATGTTCTAGCGTTTGAGAGTGAATTAGGAGATTGTTCAATCGGTGATTATTTACGCAAGGAGCTAACGCCACTAAAGTTTATGGAAGGGTCTATAGGGAGAGTTTGGCACAATGACTATAATCTTGAATTATTTAATTACATGAAAGACACGGAGGAGGGAACGTCTTTACATTTATCAGGTCTGGATGTTCAGCAAAGCGCAGGCAAGCATTTTATTCCGTTTGTTGAATCGTATCTCCCCTCGTCTGTGAAGCAGTTATTGATAGAATTTGAACGTTTAACCAACTATATTTTAGAGTATGGAGGATTCTTTAAAAAAAGAAAGTTAAAGCAGTCTGTCAGCGAGCTCGATAGCCTTGGCACACATTTGCTAAAAGAAGTACAGGGACAAAAACATCAGGATAAAACATTGCAACACATAATCGTTCGTTCTATAGAGAATAGGTTAGCGTACTGCAAAGCTAATGTTCAACAAAGCTTCTTCAGACAATTTGAATTGAGAGATCAAATGATGGCTGATAACTTACAGTTCCTGGCTGAGAAAATCTATCCCCATGAGAAATTCATTATTTGGGCCCATAATATGCACATTCGAAAAAATAGCAAAGATAGTCTGCTTTCCCCTTATAAGTCCATCCTTGAAAATCTCAAAGACTCAATAAAAAATGAAAGCTTTGTAATGGCTCTCTATGCACATAATGGCGAGATGAGTGATCAGATGGGAAATGCTTATTCCATAAAAAAATCGACACGCAAGCATATGGAATGGTTACTCAACCATGCACCTTATCAGAATAGCTTCATATCAAGTCAACTTGAATGGGGAGAGCATAAATGGAGAGTATATGAGGGTGGGGGCCTACGTCAATCACTAGTCCCAGCTCGTCAGTACGATGGACTACTATTTTTCAAAAATGTCTCACCTGCTTTTCCTAAACACGAAAAAGTGCCGTAATGTGCAGCACTCTCACATCTTTTTAGCTCAAACGCGCCAGAATAAACGGCACAGCCTCACGTCTTATCATTTCTATTGATGTTACACATTAGTCTAGTAGACACTCGAAGAAACAACGACCGATGTGAAGGAGCGAGATACGTTAAGAGCATGGCCGAAATAACTCTATTGCAAAAAACGCTGGCAGGTATGTCATATCGTTTAAGCTGAGGAACATATTAGACTTTGAAAAATGAGAACAAGATTTACTTATCCAAAGGACAAGACGTTAGCGGGATATGGATAACGTCTTGTCTATAAGAGTTAAAACGAGTCAACATTACGATATGATAGGGACACATAATTCACAATAACCGTTGTTAATCATCTCAAATGAATACCTTTCTACAACTGGTTTGTTATCAATTTGGTACTGAGTGTTTTCTAGAAAAGTACCTATATGAGTCCAGGCTCTTTGAACATCTTCCGGTGTGTGTTTGACTTTGCATATAACATATTTCCCCTCAGCAAGTTCATTTTCTTCGATCGAGTCATCAATTTGATAGTTTTTTGAAATCACAATACATGCATCATACCTACAGCTCTCAGGAGGTGTGGTCTCAGGGTTATCTTGAGGAATGCCAAGTATTATAGCTGATTTTAGAAGATTTTTCTTCACAGCCCACTTTTTTAATCTTTCCATTGCTTGCATGTTAGCAGAGCCATATGGACCAACTTGCCTTACATATGCAATGCGGTACTTTGGAAATATTTCAATGTTAATAGTCATTATTCCTTCTCCTTTGTTTAGTAATAGGTGACGTACATCGAATGTAACATGGTATAAAAATATAGTCATATCATTTTTTAAAATTTAAGAATGAATGGTTAACACGAACAAGTGACTAAAGACAAAAAGTTTCTATCATTTGGGCTTTTTTTAAAGGGGTTTGTTGAAAGACGGTGACTCTAAGAAGATGAACGGAGTTTGAAGATGCATTGATGTGAGAGGTTTTATCACAGTAACCGTCCACCTGTAGCGGAAGATCAATGTATGAGTAGGTATATGTATTATGAAATTAGGTCGAGTGGATGTCTCACATGATAACGGTCAGACAAAAATTAGTTTCGAAATAGAAAAACGACTGAATGAATAGATCAGTCGCTTTAGTCGTCCCCATAACATTATTTAATGATAATGACTAGGCGTCAAGTACTTATGACTTCTCGCTTGGGAAAACCGTATAAGACATAGAATAGATAAAATCGATGATAAAAATGACTCCCCACAGCATGCCAATTGCATACATCGTTTCGTTAGCATATGGAGAATTGGCAGCTGTTCCGGCTTCTACCCAGGAAAAATCTGTGAGGTAGCTGACCATTTCAGTCAGATCGCTAGTACCTATGAACCACAAAAAACTTTGCCCTAAGAGAAAGACGAGTAAGTGTACTGACGCACTAATTCGATATTTTTTAGCTAAATATTTCGGATTTTTATTACGCTCAAGAATAGCGTAATCTTTTTCTGTAAGTAATTCCACGTTTCGAAGTTTTCCAATTTTACGGCGCATCCACCGGTCGAGTCGAAGAAAGTCAAAGATACCAAAGGTACATGCATAGATCACAAAAATGGTAATGACTATTTGAAAGGTGGAAAATTCTCCAGTATGTGTGTAGATGAAAAGGCCGAGTAAAGCTTCTAGGATAAGAAACACAAGAAAAATAACTATGAATATAAAGCTAACGTGCTTTCTTCCTAAAAAATAGCGGAAAAATCCAAAAAGAAGTAACGAAATAAGAGAGAGAATTTCTACCAAAATAAAGATCTCCCATTGATAATCTAAAAAGAATGTCATCGGACAGCTCCCTTCGTGAGGCTAATAATTGTTTTGAGCATCTGTTTTATGTTTGTCATGATAATCTGCTGCTTCCTCAATAAATTGAAGAACTTCAGGATCAAGCGGGTAAAAGCCTGCCTTGGCCGAGGCTTCTGGTGATTTTCTTATCTCCCAAATTTTATCGGAGAATGCTTGATTCGTTCCAAAAGTGGTTTTTTCTTTTTCAAGCATCCGCCTAATAATACCTTGGACTTCATCTGCTGCAATGCCTTTATTCATATGTTTTTGTAATTGAGCTAATAAGGACAGCCACTCCACTGTATCTGGATCACCTTGATTCATATTTGGTAAAAGGTCTAATAAGGCTCTTTCTTCTTTGTTAAATTTTTCCGTTAAAAACTGTTCTTTCTGAGATAGGTTGTTTTCATATAATCGAATAAGTTTTTGTAAATGAAGGAGGTCATTTTCCCCCTTTAATATAAATTCATTCATGAGGCCACGAAGTAATTTCTCTACTTGTTCGATTTTTTGTTTCTCCTGTAAACAGTAGTTCAATTGCTTTTGTAATTGATTGTACCAATCATCATTTTCGTCACCTAAAAGACGTTTAATGTCCTGTAAACTAAACCGCAATGTTTTTAAAAATTGAATGCTCTGTAATTTTCTAATTTCATATTCACCATATAGTCGATGCCCGCCGTCCGTTTTCCCTGAAGGCTTTAACAAATCAATATGGTCATAATGACGTAGTGTTCTCACTGTAACACCTGTCTGTTTAGACACCTCTTTAATAGAAATCATAGAAAATGGTTTGTCCTCCTAATGTTAATTAGTTCTCAAATGCTTTAAAGGGGTAGCCAGCAGCGTACTAGGTGGGGAACTTAATCAGATGAGCAGCACGTCACCTGATTTCTCGATGTTTCAGCTCACTGAAATGAATTGTCCACCTTATTTTATTATACAAAATGACGTTACGTCACTTTCAATAGTTAATTTCGTTTAAATTAACGTGGCGGAGCATGTGAAATAGATAACCGTCCGTAAACCTCCCACTGTTGAAAGGCATTTTATCCTACTTTTAAGGTAAAACCCCACCGATTGAAGCTTAGCTTTATTTCTTCACTTTTTAACAGTATTAAAAATACCGAATGTCCGATTTTTACAAGTCATAATGGATTTATTTCTATAAAATGAATGGTAATTTCATATGAAGGGAGAGAGTATAACAATGTGTGAGCTAGATAATGTCCGTTTGTTAGTGACTAAATTTGCAGATTGTTACCGATTCTATAAAGATATTCTCGGGTTTAAGGTAACATGGGGTGACAGCAGAAGTGGTTATGTAAGTTTTGAAGCTGGTAAGAATAAAGAATTCGCTATTTTTGATCGTCATGCGATGGCTGAGGCGGTAGGGACAACCGTTTTACCAACAGCTGTTCAGGCACAAGATCGTTTTGCATTAATTTTTAAAGTGGAAGAAGAGTTAGAACAAATGGTTATTCGCCTACAGTCACAAAACGTAGACATCGCTAGCGGGGTTCAAGATAGACCTGATTGGGGTATTAAAGCAGTTCATCTTAGAGATCCAGATGGCAATTTGATTGAATTGTTTTCCGAATTATCAAAGGATAAATGGCACCGTGATCTACTTGAAGAAGATAAGAAATTTAACTAATTATCACAGATGATCGTCCGTAAATCCCGCCTCCAATAGAGAAGAAAGCAAACTCTATTTAGGCGGGAGATAACGGTTGCTCATGTCATGATGTACTCAACGGCCAATCAGTGGGAGAAGAACGAAAGCTCTCACTGATTGCAGAGGATTGTAACGAGATAATTCAATGCTCCTTTGTTAAAGGATAGCTCACATCTGATAGACATATATCTAGTTTTTCTCGAATGCTTTGTGGATTTAGATGCTGACCTATGAACAAAAATTCAGTTAAATATTCAGAGGTTGAAGGTTTCACATAGGGGGGATCTTCTGACATAATTTCAACTGAAGCACCTACTTGGGAAATAGTGTGACTCTCATGTGTAAAAGGAGTATAACACACCCCTTTTGTTCGCAGAATACCGTCAGGCAGATGTGAAAAAAAAGCTTTAAGCTGACTTAAGGAAGCAGGAGAGTTGCTTTGGTAAATAAATGTCTCTATTCCGTAATCTCCCACTAGTGCTAAAGGACTTTTCGGTTTGAATGCTTGCAGTTGATGGCGGTAAAGGTAGTCGGCCTTGTGTTCCTCAGGCCAGATTGTATCACCTATGGAAGACGTATGCTTGTTAAAATTAGCATGCGTCATAATATTTGCCAAAGGGTTGAGCTTTTTTAGAAACCAGATTAGTTCATTTAAGCGTTCTTCATTCAGCCGGTGTTCATTGGATATATATAGACTATCAGCCAATTCTAATTGAAGAACAAGCAATTCTCCAATTGTATGATCGACCGTTTCTGCATGAAATATCGACTTAGTTTGAACCGTATCCTTTGATGAATATTGAAACCAAAAGTTTACAGCATCTATTACATGGATGTGGTGTGTGATTTGAAAGAAAGGTCCCCCTTTTTGAGTGTCGTAGAGAAGTAAATCTAAATTAGAATCATACGCTTTAGTCACGATGATTTCGTCCACATCTTTCTGACTTTGAATATGATATAGCAACGCCATTAGCTCGTCATAAGAGGTTGCTTCCATATCATGAAAGACTTCTGTCACCGGTGTTTTCTGAAAGTACGGACCTTCAGCATCACACCTATAGGTGCTATTTGGGTCACGGAAATGGATCACTTTTTTTGTATTAACCCTGTATCGATTGAGCTGCTTAATAAGTGAGGTTTTTCCCTGCTCAGTCATCCCAGTTACGAGTGTTATCGGTAATGTAAAAGTGTCAGTCATTGTATCTCTCCTTAAAGAGAATAAAGGTTGTTCAGGCACCAGTTAGGCGAAAAGTGATGGGGAGTTACCAACTTGATTTTTTCACACCTGGGAGTTGCCCTTTATGTGCTAGTTCTCTAAACGCAATTCTTGAAAGTTTAAACTTACGTAATACAGCGCGAGGTCTTCCGGTCATTTCACACCTTCTCGTCAGGCGAGTAGGGGAGGAGTCTCTAGGTAATTTTCTTAACGCTTCGTAGTCGCCTTTTTCCTTTAACTCTCTTCGTAAATCTGCGTATTGTGCCACAAGGGCTTGTCGTTTTCTTTCCTTTGCTACCATCGATTTTTTAGCCACATATATCATCCTTTCATTAATTAAATCGAAACAATTACGATTTATGGCATTATCATACCGTAAAAATTCAATGAAGTAAAGAGCAGGCAAATTACAGTTTTACGTGCTATGACTTGATTAGGTGCTAAAAAGTGGCAATTACTATAACCGTCCGTAAAACTTCCGGTTGAAAATAGAGAGGAGAGTGACATCTATTTAGGGGGGCTAACGTCCGGTAATGTCCTGATTGACTCAACTAACAATCAGGGAAAACGTTCACTGATTAAAGGCTCGTGTTATAAAACTAAGAAGGATGAAAACGATGAACAATTGATGGTATATAGTGTTTATTTTTTAATATGAGCTGAAGTGTCATTTTCACTGGAGAAATTGTGACATTTGTTATGTTAGGCTTTATTTTACTAAGTTTGAATAATATTAATAGGATGCTTAAACAGATAGCAAAAGAGAAGAGTAAAGGAGAAAGTGAAGTTAGAGAGAGTTGAAAGATGTGTGGGAGGCAACAGCTACACGACATGTAACATCTTCTTGGGAATGTTTCTTTTAGCATAGCTAAATGTCCTTCAAAATAACATACTTTAGCTATTCGGTTTCATATTTACGTGGTTGTTAGTGAAGTAAAATCATGGTTTGAAGTGAGGTATGCTTAGATAAAGAAACAAGTGGCAAAAAGATCTTCGCAATCATATGGCTGAACGAAAAGCCACTTGTTCCCTGAAAGTTTAAGCTATTGAGGTTCTCCTAATCTATTTTTCCTGCAGCTAAATCTTTGTTAAATTCTTTTTTAAACTCTGTGCCTTGCTCACTTTTAGGTTTCCAAAAGCGTCCGATCTCTTCTAACGTTTTATTTTTTGTTTCAGGTACTATGGTCATTACAAAGGTAAAGCAAATGACGTTAATAACAGCGAACATCCAAAATGTAAAAGCGCCACCCATGTTATTGATTAAAATCGGTGTGAACTGACCGATTGCCCAGTTAGCTCCCCATAGGAACATAGTTGCGATACCGACAGCTTTCGCACGAAGGTGATTGGGGAAGATTTCTGGAATCATAATCCATGGAATGGGCCCCATGGAGACACAGAATGCTGCTGTAAAACCAGCTATAAAAATGACTAGTAGGGGACCACTATTGATAGGCTCAAAGTAGAATACACTTCCAATGAGTACCATGAAAATTGCCATAAGGCTTGAACCAATGGCCATTAATTTCTTTCTTCCTAATCTATCAATTAGCAGGAGCGCCACTATGGTAAATGCTACTTGCACACTACCAATAATACTTGTGGCAAGGAATTCTGTGTTATTTTCAAATCCAACGCTCCGGAAAATATCTGGCCCATAGTATGTGACGGCATTCATCCCAATTACTTGATTAAACAATGCTAAGAAAATACCAACCCCCATTGCCATACGCAGACCAGGCTTTAGTAATTGTTTAATAGATGAGCTCTTTTCCGTTTCAATTGAGATTTTAATTTCCTTAGCTTCTTGTCTGGCTACTGCTTCTCCGTTTATTCGCTTTAAGGTTTGAAATGCTTCCTTTTCTCTACCTTTTTGCATTAAAAACCTTGGGCTTTCAGGAATGAAGAATAGTAGAACAAAAAATATTAAACCTGGAAAAACACCGTAACCTAGCATCCAGCGCCACCCTGTATCTAACCCCCAAGCATAACTACCGCTGTTAGCAACCCCATAGTTAATGTAGAACGTCGCACAAATACCGAAGATAGTGAATAATTGATAAAGAGAGCCGAGTCTGCCACGAATTTTTGGCGGTGCACACTCACTGATATATGTTACAGATAAAGCGGAAGCAAATCCAATTCCGAATCCCCCAATAATTCTTGCGAAGATTAACATCGTCACACCAGTTGCAAAAGCAGAGCCTAATGCAGAAATGATAAAAAGGATTGCAGATAGAAACATAATATTTTTTCTACCATATTTGTCACTTAAGAAGCCAGACAGCGCTACCCCAAGCACACCACCGATCATAACACAAGAAATAACCCACCCTTGCATCGCCGGCGATAAGCTATAATTTTCAGCAAGAAAACCGATAGCGCCTGAAATAACTGCTGTATCAAAACCATACATTAGTCCAGCGACCCCTGCTGAAACTGCAATTAAAATAACATACCAAGATGAATGTTTCTCTAACATGGTTAGTCCTCCTCATAAAGCATTTTTTTGTTCTTCAATTAATTTCACAATATAAATATTCTCGGTAAAACACGAATGATGCCAGTGATCTCTTGTAGATGGACGTGAATCTCCTTCATTCAACTATCAATCAGTAGGAGAAGTGAAACGTCCACTCATTGAAGGTTTTATAAATATACATCTTGCAAAAGTGAATCTTCAGAAAGCGTTTTATCCTCAGGGAATCATCTTAAGCAGTGATCACCTTAATTAAACAAACATTTTAAGAGAAGCAATCAAAATTATTCGTTGTGTGAACCGTCCTAATTAAATTGCTTCATTCTCTTTTTATGTCTATTTCTTAATCTCGAACTTTTAATGATTACGCTTTCAACAAACTTAATTTAACACACGGTTTTTTATCGGAAAGCGCTTTCTTCTTCAATTTGTTGTTATCATCTAGATTATTTTGTTAAAGCCAACTTTCTTTGCGAAAATATTGTATTTTCAGAAGTAATATGAATTAACTACCTCAAGACGCTCATTGGTATGTTATTTGCATCTATAAAAGTTTGCAATAAACAAGTATGTGGACTATATGCAAAAACGGGCATCAAGCTATCCTCATAGCTCAATGCCCGTTTTTATATAAACTCGCAAAAATAACACTACTGTTGATACTTACTTCTATAGCCAGTGGGACTTAGACCAGTCTCTTTTTTGAAGACTCTACTGAAATAATTAGGGTCTTTATAGCCAATGTTCAGTGCGATTTCCTTTAATGACATTGAGCCATCTAGTAAGAAACCTTTAGCTCTTTGTAGTCTGACAGAAGTGAGATACTCAATAAATGTTACATGAAACTTATCTTTAAATAATCTGCTTAAATAATATGAACTAATGCCAATGTGATTGGCCACCTCTTCAAGCGTGATGACCTGGTCGTAATGTTGATCAATATAGTCTTTTGCTTGTAGGAGTAGGAAGTGAATACCATGGGCACGCCATTCTCGTAGACGTGTGATCAGATCAATTAATTGTACTTTTGCAGCTTCCTTTATTTGCATCGATGTTTCTAATTGTCCTACACTAATTTGAATGTCCTCTTCAAAACCAAGCTCTTGTAGAGAGCGAGTGAGAACAATATAGAAATTCTCCATTGCTTTATGTATTGTTCTTACTTGATAATCTGAGGCTTGTTGAATCACGTTGAAATAGGTTTCAAACAGATGCAATCCTTTTTGAGAATCACCTGTTTTGATAGCTTCCACTAAATCTTTTTCAATTTCAAATGGAAGTAGCTCGGCGCGTTTCTGTTTTAATTTGTCATTGTACACCATATAAGAGGCAGTTGGATGATTGTGTACAAGTTCCAACGCATAAATGGCTTCCTTATAAGAGTCCCCAATTTGAGTAATGTCAGAAACAACCGTTCCAACACCTGCAAATACGTGACACCCTATCAGCTTGCTTTGTACTGAAGGAATAATTCTCCTTACAAACTGCTGTCTCTTCTCATCATTTACCATGTCATTTGCCGTATCAAAAAAGAATACTGGAACTTGAAAACCGGTTAATGGCCCTACTAAACAACGATCACATTGCCGCTGAATCGTTTCCTTCAGAAGGCGGTACCATTGGGACTTTTCACTCCGAGACGAGTGCACTCTATTAAATTGGAAGGAGAAAACTGCGATATATCCTCGTTTATTTTCTATATCAATCCAATCATTCCATACTTCCACATCAAATTCATGCACATGATCCATCAGCAGTGACATAATAAATTCCATCTCAATAAAGGAGCCTGCTCTTTCTAAGCGATGATTCATTTCTTGCTTTTCGGCCAAGTTCTGTTTTTCTGTTTCGATTTCTGCCACCATGCGATCAAATGACTCTAAAACTTCCGATATTTTACTTGGCTTTAACAAGTATTCTTTAATGCCATAGGTCATAGCGCGTCTTGCGTAATCAAACGTATCAAAAGCAGAGACCATAATAAACTTTGCAGTTGGAAGTTCTGGCTGGATTTGCTTAATGGCTTCTAACCCATCAACTTCCGGCATTTTAATATCCATAAAAATGAGGTCAGGTTTATGTATAATAGCCATTTCCACAGCTTCTATTCCATTCTCAGCTTCAGCAACAACAGTAAAGTTAGAGCGATTTTTACGTAGTATAAGCTGTAGACCTTCTCTTTCAATGGGTTCATCATCGACGAGCATAATTCTTAGCACCGTATGCTCCTCCTTCTACTTTAGTAATTGAATTCGAATCCTCGTTCCTTTGCCAGGCTCAGAATCAATCGATACCTTACTATGTTTATTAAATAAACGAAGACGATCTATCACATTGACCAATCCAATCCCTGTTGAATGACCGGATCGTTTTTTGGATGGTGGTGTTGCTTCTTTGTCCTTTGCCCCTAGTAAATGTTCGATTGTTTGCTGGTCCATTCCAACACCATTATCTGAAACCTCGAGATAAATACTTTCTCCTTTCTCGTAAATATCAAGAGTGATTTTTGCGCCTTTCGCAATATTTTCGATCCCATGCACGAAAGCATTTTCCACAATCGGTTGCAAGGTTAAACAAGGGATTGGTTTTGATAGACAGGCAGGGTCAATGTGTTGAACAAATTTTACACGTTCCCCAAACCGAGTATTCTGAATGAAAAAATATTCGTTAACAATGTTTACTTCATCTTTTAATGTCGTATCACGATCTAAGTTGCCAATATTATAGCGTAATAGTGCAGAAACAGATGTAATTAAGTCACTTGTTCTTTCGGCCCCTTCAATATATGCGGTCTTCGAAATGGTATTAAGCGTATTAAACAAGAAATGAGGATTAATCTGATTTTGTAAGCTTCTTAATTCCATTTCTTTTAACAGGTGTGCGAGTCTGGATTTTTCTTCTATCTGATTCATTGATTCGATGATATTCTGTTTCATATCATTAAATGTTTCGGTTAAGAAATATAGTTCGTCTCGTCTTGGGACAACGAGGTCTTGAACAAAGTAATTCCCTTTAGATATTTCTTTTGCTGTCCATGTTAATTGGTTAATCGTTTTAGTAATACCATTTGAAAACCAAATTGCAAATAAAATACTAAGAAAAATAACAGCAATGATAATGGCATTGCTCATTTTTTTTGTATTTTCTACTTTCCGGTCCATTAGCCAGGATAAATCTTGGTAAGTGGTCAACTCCATATTAATGATATCTCTGGTTTTTTCATGAATGTAACCTGCAGTTGTTTCTGATTCTACTAAATAAAGTGAATAGTGAGGAATGTCCTGGTTTTGTATACCATCAACTGTTTGCTGTGTCTGTTCAAGAAAGGTTGTCATTAGGTTTAGAAAGTTTTTCATAGGAATGTCTACTGTTTCCTTTGCCGCAAATTCTTGCTGAAGTTGTTCGAGGTAGTTCCTTTCCTCCTCATACGAGGATTGGTTATCTGGTAAAGGTTCATGTGCGTATATTTGTAAAGCTTGGAATGTCTGATTAGTGCTTTTTGTAATTTCATTTAATAAGAAAAAATGTTCGATATTCTCATTGTTAAAATTTGTTACCTGTTGATTGCTTTGTTCATGAAAATAAAATAATGTCATCATTAATAAGAGAATAGTAGCAAAGTAGATGAGTAATTTTGTTCGAATTTTAATCATCTGCTCCACCCTTATTATTAGAAGCTGTTAAGTCTGACTTTCGTAGAATGGAAACCTCTGTATAATAAATGTCTTCTACTGTTTTCCCTTTTATAATATCAAGCATTATTCCAATGCTATCATAGCCCATTTGAAAAGGCTGCTGACCAATGACAACATTTAGTTCTTCATTTTTGAGTAACTCGATATTTTCATCTAAAGTATCAAAGCCAATCACATACAAGTCCTCTAACCTGTCTAATGATTTTGCCGCTGCTACAATCCCAATCCCATCATAAGAGCTCGTGCCATAAAAAGCCGTAATATTTTTATGATCGTTTAATAGTTGATAAGCTTTATCCTCTGATTCCACTCTTAGAATATTAGATTCTTCAATGGCAACGATCTTAATCCGATCTTCTTTTTTAATTACATCTTTGAACCCTTCCACACGCAATTGATGATGTTTATTTTGAAAGCTGCCTGTCACAACGCCTACATTTACCTCACCAGTTGTATCCTCTAGTAATGCTTTTCCAGCAAGTTGACCGGCTAAATAGTTATCGGTTCCAATATACGTTTCACGCATGCTATCGGGAGCATCTGTATCAATGGTTACAACTGGAATTCCTTTATTTTCCGCTTCATTAATCAACACTTTAAAGTTTTCGTTCAGAGCCTGAACAATAATCCCATCCACGTTAGATTGGATGGCCATATCTAATAACTTCAGCTGTTCCTCAGGATTGGAACGCTTGGGTCCTTCATATTCTACAAATGTGTCATAGATAACTTCTGCTTCTTTAGCACCTTCACCAACTAAACGCCAATAATCGTGATCTTTTTCTTCACCAATCAAAGCAATATGATACTGAGGTAGAGAGGGTAGCGCTTTCATTTTTGCTATTTTCTCGTCGTATTCTTGAACGTGATTATAGAAATATAATGAAAACCCAAGTGCTGTTATAAACGAAAAAATAAGAACAATATAAAGGCTTTTTGTACGATTCATATACATTCCTCCAGAAGATGGATTGTAACCGTTTTATATAGTCATCATATCATACAAAAATAAGGATTTATTTGAGTCATTTCACAATGATGTTTTTATAGCAATAACAAGACTAATAGGCAATAATTTTTGTCACAGATAAGCGTTCACAAAGCTCCCTGTTCTGCTTAAACTAGAGAAGAGAGGTAATCTATTTAGACGGGGCTAACGAACGCTAAAGCTCTGATTGACTCAACTAACAATCAGTGACACAAGAATAAAAATGCTCTTTGATTGAAGGGGCGTTTTATATAGCCGCATGTGACTGTTCTTTCCTTATAGACGTTTATGAAAGAAATAAGCAAGCGCAAGACCGATGATCAGCTCTCGGGTATGGTAAAATACTTGTAGAGGTGGGGACATTGGAGCAATTGATTTATACACTTTTAGCTTACATAAATAATTCACTTGAGAAGGATATCAATTATTCTATTGCAATAAGTTTACTAAAAAACATCAATAAAATTAAAGATTTTTCATTAGAAACCGCTGCTGAAGCTTGTAATGTTGCCCCGTCTACAATTAATCGTTTCTGCAAACGAATTGGTTTTAAAAATTTTTCCAATTTGCGACATAGTGTGGTAGTTTCTTCAAAGTATGAAGAGCCCGATATCGTGCTAAGTTCAGACATATTTAAACAGCAGTTAGCTGAGAATATTACACTAATAGAAAATATCTCAAAACAAAAGGTGAATCGGGTTATTAACCAAATTCATAGAGCAAAACGAATTGTTATTTTAGGTTTTGAAAAGCATCAAGTGCAAGCGATGGAATTGCAAAAAAAACTTTTCCAATTGGGGAAGTTTTGTGAGTGTAGTACGAATCTTTTTAAACAAATTGATGCTTTGTCTGATTTAACAGAGGAAGATCTACTCATCACAATCTCCATTGGTGGAAATATTTTATCAGATGGTTTTTATGTCGGTGACAAGATCACATCTGCAAAAGGGCAGAAGTTACTTCTAACATTTATGGAAGAAACCCATCATTTAGTAGAATTTGATGAGATCATGCAATGTGGCAAACATACTAATAGCTCTGTCAGCGGTTATACATTATTACGATTGTTTGATGTGTTAGTTGAACGGTATCAACGCCTATATCCCTACTAGTGCGTAACTGGTCTAAATGAGACCAGTTATTTTTGTTTATCGGTAGTATGATAATTCTGAGATCTTCAAAAGATATCAAACATAGATAACAAAATAGGAGGATACAACTATGACTGAAAATCGTTTTCCAGAAGGTTTTTTATGGGGAGGGGCGACTGCTGCTAATCAATTAGAAGGTGCCTACAATGAAGGTGGGAAAGGTCTATCTATTTTTGATATGGTAAAATTTATTCCTAAAGAGGAACGGACAAATGACATTGAGATGGATGTTCGAAGTGAAAAAGAATTGGATCGCCTTTTGGCTGAAGCAGAAGGTGGTAACTTTCCGAAGCGGCGAGGAATTGATTTTTACCACCGTTATAAAGAAGATATTGCGCTATTTGCGGAAATGGGATTTAAAACATTCCGACTGTCGATTGCATGGCCACGTATTTTTCCGAATGGGGATGAAACAGAACCTAATGAAGAAGGGCTTGCATTCTATGATAACGTATTTGATGAGCTCAAGAAGTATGGTATTGAACCTTTAGTCACATTATCACATTATGAAATACCACTACACCTGGTAAAAAAATACAATGGCTGGGAAGACCGCCGTCTAGTCGATTTCTTCGTTCATTATGCTCAAACGGTCTTTCACCGTTACAAAGACAAGGTAAAATATTGGTTAACATTTAATGAGATAAATGTGTCAACCATTTCTCCGTACATTGGAAGCGGAATTCTTGTTGATCGTGTAGAGAATAAAGAGCAGGCTGTTTATCAGGCCTTGCACCATCAGTTTGTGGCAAGTGCGCGAGCTGTTAAAGCATGCCATAATATTATTCCTGACGCTATGATCGGATGTATGCTAGCACGTATGGAAACGTATGCAGAAACATGTAACCCTGATGATGCTCTCGCAGCTTTAGAAGAAGATCAGAAGAATCTATTCTTCACCGATGTGCAAGTCCGTGGTTACTATCCGAGCTTTATGAACCGTTACTTTGAAGAGAATAATATTAAAATTGAGATGGCGCCTGGCGATGAAGAAATTTTATTACAGCATACAGTCGACTTTTTGTCGTTCAGCTATTATATGACAATGGTAGCAAGCGGTGCACCTGAGAAAAAGAAGGAAAAAGGAAATTTCTTCAGTGGTATTAAAAACCCTTATTTAGAAGCATCTGATTGGGGATGGCAAATTGATCCTAAAGGGATGCGCTTAACGCTTAATAAATTGTATGACCGCTACCAAGTCCCATTGTTTATCGTTGAAAATGGATTAGGCGCTTACGATAAAGTAGAGGAAAATGGGTCAATTAATGATGACTATCGCATCGACTACTTACGGGCTCACATTGAGCAAATGGCTGAAGCGATTAAAGATGGCGTGGACATTATGGGGTACACGAGTTGGGGGTGTATTGACCTTATTAGTGCAAGCACCTCTGAAATGTCTAAGCGTTATGGTTTTATCTATGTGGATCAAGATGATTATGGAAATGGTACATTAGAAAGACGAAAGAAAAAATCCTTTGATTGGTATAAACAGGTTATCGAATCAAATGGTGAAATTCTATAAATACAAGCCTAAACTTGATTGGGTTCGAATTAAAAAGTGTCGCATCCTTAAAACTAGGATGGGCACTTTTTAATTGGTGAAGGTTAATTAGTGGACGATCTTTTTATCGCATTTCATCATTCTTAAATGTTATAGGCTTTTTAGATCATCTTTAATACAGTAAAGCGGTTCTTATTTTGGAGGATGAATCACTTTCATAATGACGTTTCATCACTAGCATTGCATAAATAATATCATAATTTTCAGTTTAATGATTCTAGCTGTTTAGAGCCAAAGAAGAGAATGTCCGATTAAAGGTGGATTTAGATGGGTTACACCTGACTTTAAGGAACCAATAATCGAGTCATTAGCGGAGGTGAAATAAACGGATATTTTCCGGTTAGCGGTAGGAGAGAGCTCATTTCTGGGAATATAGGGGGAAATTTTCCGACTATGCAAAGCAAAACGAGCCATTTCCAAGTTTTCCGAGTCAATAGGCGGAATCTCTCCGCCTATTTAAGCTATTTTCATTGCTAATGACTATTTAAGAGCATTTATTCCGTCTATTTCTCAGATCGGGTTCTTAACCTGTCTGATCACCCCCAGCCGATAAGAGCGAATCCTCACGATACCAGACGGAAATCAGACTCTGTCTGAGAAAGTACTTTTTTCACCGAGCTTCTAATACTTCTGGATTTCTATAGCAAATAGGACTTCTCCTTTTTGAATTGTTAGCCTCAGCACTTCTTTTTCTACTAAGGATAAGAGTCGTCTGGTCCAGTTCATGTCGAGCTATCGGCCAAACACTTGCTGAACTTCTCTTTAACTTGGTCATATGAAAAGCGGCTCACGGTCAAATCGGCTACAAATTAGCCGTTATTAAAGGGCAGCATTGCCGGCGCTTATGTGGCTTCGAAAGATTGAAGAAAAAGCCACTCCTTAATGGGTATTATCATCGCACTAGTATAATTGTAAAATAATCACCCAATCAATAAAGCTACCTTTGATGGGTATTTATCTTTTTGGCTTTAAATACTAAGACGTTTGGTTCTGGAATTTCCAAAAACATTTATGTAACACTAATGACGTTTTATGAACAATAATTACTCAATATACGGACGGTAACAAGTGACTAGAACATAAGACGGCAACTTCCAGAGAATGAAACGAAGTCTGAAGAGCCACTATTGCGAAGCACTATCGAGCAAAAGTTAACTGAAGACAAGTCCTCCTGAAAGTGTCCGTCTGAAATGAAACCCACATTCATTAATCGATATGGAATTCTTTCAGTTGTGAACTATTTACTTTATTTTGAAAGAATTTTACTTATTAAAAAAGGAAAGATGATTGATTGTGGCGAATAAGTGCTAATGATTAAAGCTAGGAGGGTATATCATGAACACGGACATATTGAAAAAGTTAGAAAAGGTTCAAAGTGAACACAATTTTTCAGGGACAGTGCTCGTCAAAAATGATAACGAAGTGTTAACGGAGGTGAGCTATGGCTATGCAAATCGGTCTGAACGTGTGTCTAATAATGCAGCGACTCGTTACGGCATCGCCTCTGGATGTAAGCTTTTTACAGCTATAGCGATTTGTCAGCTTGTTGAAAAGAAAAAACTTGCATTTGATTTAACGTTAAGAGAATGTCTTAGTGCTGACTTACCAAATTTTAATCAAGATATTACAATACATCATCTCTTAACCCACACATCAGGCATCCCTGACTATTTTGATGAAGAAGTTATGGATGATTTTGAAGAGTTGTGGATTAAAACACCGATGTACCACCTGAGAGAGTTAAAAGCTTTTTTACCACTCTTTCAACATCAACCGATGAAATTAACGTTAGGTGAAAGGTTCTCTTACAACAATGCAGGGTATATACTGCTCGGGTTAATAGTTGAGCAGGCAAGTGGGCAATCTTTTACAGATTACATTCAAGAACATATTTTCAAAAAAGTTGGGATGAATAAGTCAGGATATTTTGAATTTGACGCTCTTCCATCGAACACAGCACAAGGATATATTGATTACCCTGATGGTACGTGGAAAACAAATATTTATTCGCTACCTGTAAAAGGAGGGGCAGATGGTGATGCGTATGTAACTGTAACAGATATGGCTAAATTATGGAATGCCCTTATGAAGGGTCAGCTATTAAGTGAAACTTGTACTCAGAAGTTATTAACCCCTTATACCTCAACAGGAGAAGCAAATGGCTATTATGGTTATGGAGTGTGGATCGAAAAAATAAATGATGACATTTTTAAATATCATGTTATGGGATACGACCCAGGTGTCAGCTTCCATTCTGCTTTTTACCCACATACGTCTACCTCTGCTGTTGTTTGTTCAAATAAGTCGGACGGCGCATACGATATGATGAAAGGGATTGAAGAGGTTTGGAAAAATTCTAATTAAAACAATTGGTGCATAATCATAACCATTCTATCTATAATCAAAACACTAGGCTTCTCTCATAAGTGTGTGTGAAAGAGCCTAGTGTATGGATGCGTAAAAACTTTTGTTATGTCAATTGCTGTTCAGCAAATTCGCGGTATAGCTCATGAGATTGGATGAGTTCTTGATGAGTGCCCATACCTGTGATCTCGCCTTTTTCAATAAAAATGATCTTATCTGCGTTTACAATGGTAGATAAGCGGTGCGCAATAATAAAAGTCGTTCGTCCCTTCATGAGTCGTAATAACGCTTGTTGGACAATGCCCTCAGATTGACTGTCTAAGCTTGCCGTTGCTTCATCCATCATCAATATTTTCGGATCTCTTAGAAAAGCCCGTGCAATTGCAATACGTTGTCGTTGACCACCAGAAAGCATGACGCCTCGCTCTCCCACATCGGTGTCAAGTCCTTTAGGAAATTCACTAATAAACTGGTCTGCATAGGCCATCTTCGCTACTTCCCAAAGCCGGTCATCGCCAAATTCTTCGTGTTCATCCATACCGTAGCATAAATTTTCCCGTATCGTTCCGACCATCATAGGGCTGTCTTGTGACACATATCCAAGCTGCTTTCTCCATGAAGCCATAGAGAGCGCCTTAATGGACGTATCCCCAATTATAATGTCGCCTGATGTTGGTTCATAGAAGCGTTCGAGCAAACCGAACATCGTTGTTTTTCCACCGCCACTTGGGCCAGCAAATGCGACCATTGTTCCTGGTTGTACATGAAAGGATAGATCTTTTAGAACAGGTTCCTTTTCATTGTAGGCAAACGAGACATTCTCCACATAGACGGGTTTGTTTGTAATATCTATCTCTACACCATCTTGTCCTACTTCAAGGTCCACATTCAAAATGTCAATAATCCGCTCCGTTGCCCCTCTTGCTTTTTGAAGCTGAGTGAAAAACATAGTAAAAGACGTAAGGGGGAAGATAATTTGAAATAAGTACAGTAAAAATGCAACAAGTGAACCAGTTGTCATCGTACCATCCGCGACTCGAATTCCCCCATACCCAATAATGATGACGATAATAACCATGACGACGAGATACATGAGTGGCGCAATCAGGGCAAAAATACGTCCTTCTCTTAATCCATAAGAAAAAAGCTGATTAATCCCGGTAAATCCTTTGTTTTCCTCCATCTTTTCGGCGTTCGAAGCCTTCATCAAGCGAATTTCACTTAATGTTTGCTGTACATTTCCAGTAAAAGTAGCTGTTTTGTCCTGTAGCCCTCGGGAGATTTTAGCCATTTTACTTCCGAGAGGGACCATAAACATAATAGTAATGGGTACAGCAATCAACATGAGTAATGTCATTTTCCAGTCCATAATAAACAGGATTGTTACTGCACCGATAATGGTAATAATCCCACTAATAAACTGAGGGAAATGCTGAGATATTAAATCTTTAACAATACCAGTATCATTGACGACACGACTGACAGTTTCACCGCTCGTATGTTTATCAAAATAACTAACTGGTAAGCGGATGAGTTTAGACAACATTCTTTCTCGTAATCGAGCCACAATTTTTTGGCCGACATAAACAAGTGCGTACATAGAAATTCCATCAAGAACTGCTTGTAAAATAAAGACAGCTAAAATAATGACGATAAGCATTGTATTTAATGATGCCATAGAAAACCCATCTACCATCTCTCTTGTCAGTAGAGGAATGGTCAGTCCGACTAAAGTTGTGATGAGGCTTCCAACAAGTCCAATGGCAAGAGCAAGTTTTGGTATATTCGTAGATAAAATAAGTGAAAGAAAAGACTTTAAATTAGAGCGATTTTGGTTTTCCATAAGATATCTCCTTTAGACAATAGTGCATTTATTAAGTATGGATTTAAATAAGGCGACATTTACTTTTAGGTGAGAGTTTATGTTAAAAGGGCAGTATACAGTCGAAGCAATGAAGTAGTCGCATTTCATGAAGGGGGAGAAGCTCTTATCATCAAAATATAGAACACTGGCTATTATCCTGAAGTACTTGGAAGCGAAGGTGACAAGGCAACCAAACTTTTAGCAATGATAAAAAGATCTACCCTTCAATAGTTTAACTTAACGGAAATGTAAATGCTATTGAAAAGAAAAAGTCATTACATAGTGTGTAAGCGTTATCTTTATGACGCTTGAGTGTCAAAGTGACAGGAGAGATTTACATATTTATCAAATAGGAGTATGGTTTTTGTGAAGACTTATACAAAGTATGGAAGAGGAGAGAGTGTCGTGGAAGGGATTATTGAACAAGTTGGTATTTTACAAGAACAAATTAGTAGTTTGCAAATGTTAAATCATTTTTTACTGACGTTATTTATGTTAGTACCTATGATACTTATTTCGAGAACAGTAGTAGCAGGTACACGTTACTCACCTATTTTGCTTATCGTTATATTTGGTTTAGCGATGGGGTTTATTTTAGAATCAAGTGGTGTTGCGACACCAGGCTTAGGAGAGTTTCCTGTTATTGAGTTTTTATCGAAAACAACGAATATCGCATTAATTGTGACATTTTTTGTTGGAGGACAAGAAATACGGAAAATATTTGGAAATAAAGAATTGTCTAATGCGGAATTACTTATTCCTTCTGAAGAGGAAGTGGTTTTAGGGACAACACGGACTCAACTCGTGTTTATTATCCGTTCTTTTTTCTTATTGTTAGGTATTGAAGCAGTGTCTCGCCTCATTTTAGGGTTGAATTCTTCACCGCTTGGAGACTATTATGCGATTCTCGCTTATCTCGGTTTAGTTGGGGCCATCGTTTTAATAGATAATAAGGCAATATATACTGATAAGCGGATGTACATTAAAAAAGGCGCACTAGAAATCGCGATCATTATAGGTATTTCATTAATAACATATTATTTATCATTAGCTATACAAGACCTAGTCGCCTTACCACAAATTTTCTTTGCGATGTTAATTGCCACAGCTATTGGTGCCCTTTTTTATAGTTACAGTTTTGGACCTACCATTAAAGCGCTGCTTTTTGCAGGAATTCCTGTCGTCTTAGCCGGGAATTTTATGGTTGGTGGCTCGCGAATTATGGAAGCATTCGCGATGGAGAATGCTAACGCTGTTCTTGGGTATGGTTTCTTCGGTCAAATTTTCTGGATGTTTGGTGGTATTGCATTACTTATGTATGTTGCAGGGACTGCGAATGTGAGGAATCTGGCTCCAGGAATGGCAGGCGCGCTCTCTCATACAGGATTGACTGGGGCATGTACGGCAGGGGATCTTGGCAAGAAAGCAGCAAATCGAGCACCCATGCTCGTAAATATCCCTTTTGCTATGCACATATTTGTGTTTTCTATATTAGCGATGAGCTCAGATCGTGGTGCACTTCTCATGGTACCGTCTGTTATTTTAATGATTGTAGGAGCTATATTACTAGTGATTGGACTTAAAAATTTAAAACGCTGTAATGGAATGAATGACCGTGAGGAGGTAAAAGGACTATTACAATTTGGTTTCGGTTGGCAGTTAATTGCTATATTCGGTGGGTTAATAGCATTAAGCTTTAGCTCTATGTCCTTAGAATTTAGCGCGATGGCAAAAGCATCAGCTATTTCTCACTTCGGTTTGTTTGCGGCTATTCAAGAAGGCATGTTTGGTTCAGAAGCAGCAGGTTTAGTTACATTTACCTTCTCCATGACATTCTTGATTCATCCATTTGTCTTTTACATGTTTGGTAAAGCGATGGAGAATGACGGTAACATGCCAAAACTGCCTGTGTATATTTTAACGCTTTTAGGATTAGCAGGTATGCTTTTGTCTATATTATTCTTATAAATGTCTCATTAAATTAATATATGTTGCAGAAAGTGACAGTACTTTTGTGAATGTCGGTGTTCTTCGTAAGTATAAACTTATGTGAGAACACCGTTTTTCGTGTGAAATACGCGTACAGTAATACTTCTATAAAGTACGTGCTTAATATAGAAACAGGGCTGTTTTGGAATACCGATGACATTGAAAAGATAATGTCTTTAGATACCTCATGTTGGTGAAAAGAAAAGAGATAGTATGTTAAAGTATAAAGAGTTAATAACATGAAAAAAGGAGGTAGGGAAATGCCTCATTTTCCTCTCATTTTGATAAGTGCTGTTATTTGTGTAGGGGCTTTAGTGGCAACATTGATGATCGGCATGAAACCAGAAGACAAAAACTATCGAAAACATACTAAAAATCGTATGATTATCTTATCAAGTATATATGTGGTCACGTTCGTACCAGCGCTCGTATTTACTATTCTTTATTTCTTTTTTATGCGTTGACGATTTTTATGTGAATTAACTGAGAGTATGGTATTGTAAACCATTATACCTCTTGTTTGTTAGGTGTAGAGTTGACATTATAAGTTAGTATGTTTAATCAACTACATATTAGAGCTTCAGTTTTAAACCTTCGTGCGTAGCTTTAAAACCTAGCTTCTCATAAAAGCGCAGAGCATCGGGACGTTGTTTATCCGTTGTCAATTGAACTAAATGGCATTTCCTTTCTTCTGCGCGCTTTATAGCCCAGTGAATAAGTTCTGTCCCTACACCTTTATTTCGAGTTGATGCGTCAGTTCTAACCCCTTCAATAGTGGCTCTCCATCCCCCTTGATGCGTTATATATGGGGTAAATGTGATTTGCATAACCCCGATAATGTCATTTTTTATACAAGCTATAATTAATTCATTATTTGGATCGGTTGTAATAGCATGAAATGCTTTAAGGTAACTTTCGGGAAGGGGGTGCTCGTTTCGCTCTCTTTGCCTACCTAATACATCGTCTGAAAGCATGGCCACAATTCTAGGCAAATCCTGTTCTTTGGCAGTTCGAAACGTTATGCTTTTAGTCATTGCAAAGCCTCCTCCATAGTGTGTTTCTTTAATAATTGAGTAGAAATAAAAGAATATAACTTCTTTTGTAAATAGTTGCTTGTTTTTAATCATAGTTTCTTAATATAAGGTTTAGTCCACAATGTAGTAATGCTGACAGTTATTTTTTACAGCGATTTCATAATGAGGTTTTTAAAGTATAACACGTCTAATATGAAATAGATTTCATTATATGCGGATGATAAAAAGTCACTGAAACGTAAGGCGGCGCCCTCCTGAGGAGGAAGCGCAGTCTGAAGTGAAGTCACATTCATTATTTGAACTTTCTATTTTATTTTCAATGATGAGATTCATTCAGTTATAGATGATGTTTATTATCTGATAAAAGCTGTATCACAATTTGCAAGAGCATCCTTTAACCAACGGGGATGCATCGTAAGTAAGTTTTGTGGAAGCTTGTTAGGATCATAGAATTGTACGGCAAGTGATTCATCAGAATGGCATTGTAGTTCTCCCCCAATTATTTCTGCAAGAAAACAAGTTGTAATAAAATGAACAGATTTCCCGTTAGGGTAGTTGAAAACTTGTGATGCCGGATCTGAATATACACCGATAAGCTTCTTAATTGTTACGTCTAAGTTAGTTTCTTCTTTCACTTCTCTGACAGCGGCCTCTGTCACAGTTTCTCCTATTTCTATATGTCCAGATGGAATGCCCCACAACCCCACGTCAGCCCGCTTCTGCAAAAGGACGTGGTTCTCTTCATTTAAAATAATAACAGCAACACCAGCTCTTAATTCATCGATGTGATGCATAAACTTAACGCCTCCTTTTAAATATAAAAAACGAGAAGAAAGGTTTACAGCGCATACTAAATACACTGAACCTTTCCCCTCGGACCTTTTATGTCAATAGGTGCCTTTTACATACGTAAAAGATGTAGACCTCGGTCACAGACCTATTTACTAGCGGAACCCTATCTACAGTTTTCCAGTTCTTCAATAATAGTTATGACATTGTTAACTGTTTACTATTTTATACTCTAAAAGGAAAAAAATAAAGGGATTTCAAGGAAAAAAACTTAAATGATTGATTTGAAAACATTTTTTACTTTTTTTAGTATAAGTAGTATAATGTAAGAAACAGAGAAAATTAGTATAAAAATGGGTGATAAATTAGTATGGAGTCAAGTTCATTACTGAGAGCATAGGAGGATAATAGATATAGATTGACAGATTATTATACATAATTAAAAAGTTAATGTTGCGGGGGAACGATATAGTTGAGAAGGTAAAACCTGACCCTTTGAACCTGATTACAGTTAATACTGACGTAGGGAGCAATTACATAAACCGTATGTATTGCAGCGCTTTCTACTATGACTATTAGGAAGCGTTTTTTAATATTTGTTTGCATCTATTTAAAATATTTGAGGAGGCTTTTAATATGAAAACAGTGCTTAGTATCGCTGGCTCCGATTGCAGTGGTGGCGCAGGAATTCAAGCAGATTTAAAAACATTTTCAGCTCATGGAGTTTTTGGGATGAGTGCTATCGTATCAGTCGTTGCTGAGAATACGAGCCGGGTCATTGATATACAGGATGTAACGCCTGATATGATTGAGAAGCAAATTGATGCTGTCTTTGAAGATATTGGGACAGATGCTGTCAAAATAGGGATGTTATCGACACCGCAGTGCATGAAAGCTGTTGCCAAAAAACTGATAGAATATTCACCGCGTAATGTTGTTATAGATCCTGTTATGTATGCAAAGAATGGCGCACCATTAATGGATCCTAATGCGGTAGAGACGTTGATTGACGTCGTTATTCCCCATGCAGATATATTAACGCCAAATATCCCTGAAGCAGAAAAAATAGCTAATGAAAAAGTGACGAATACGGCTGATATGGAGACTGTTGCCAGAAAAATTCACCACATGGGGTGTAAAAATGTTCTTGTCAAAGGTGGTCATGCTATGGGAGATGCTTTGGATGTGTTGTTTGACGGCGAATCATGCTATCACTTTAAAACACGTAGAATTGAAACGAAAAACACCCATGGAACGGGTTGCACTTTTTCTTCTGCAATCGCCTCTAATCTGGCGCTGGGAATGCCAGTAAATCAGGCGGTAGAACTAGCAAAAGAGTATGTGACGACAGCTATTGCCAACTCACTTGCTATTGGAAAAGGAAATGGTCCAACACATCATTTTTACGATTTATATAAAAATGGCCTTAAAGCGACTAAAAATGAAAGCTTAAAATAATGCGAACTAATCATCAACTTAACCCTTTGAATGGCTTCTAGTAGCTTATGAATCAAAAATTCAGTAGTAAGGAGACATGTTATATGGGAAAAAAAATATTTTTAGCAGCTCCGTTTAAAAGCTTAGTAGATAAAGAGACATCCATACTTGAAACTAACATGAAAAAGCGACTTATAGATTTAATAAATTATTTGGAGGATTTAGGATATGAGGTTCATAATGCCCATAAACGAGAATTATGGGGAAAGGAGTTTATGACGCCAGAACAGTGTACAAAAATCGACTATGATGAAATAGAAAGTTGTGACATTTTTATCGCTTTTCCAGGACTTCCAGCCTCTCCAGGGACCCATATTGAGATCGGATGGGCATCGGCATTTAATAAAAAAATGATCCTGTTATTGTTTGAAGATCTGGAGAATTACGCATACTTAGTAAGGGGATTGCACACTGTCTCAGACGTTAATTATATCGTCTATAGTGAAGAAGATTCTTATATGGACAGATTAGATGCGCTTATAAAGGAGATAGAAAATAATGAAGTTCAGTCACTTTGAAGAGGCTTACCTTCACACCATGGATCAAGTCTATTATTCTCCTGAGTATGAGAATAATCCGAGAGGATTTAAAAGTAAAGAACGATTAAATTGTTCATTTGAAATTAAGAATCCCATTGAACGAGTATGTTATAAACCATCTCGCCAAGAAAATATAATCTTCAATTTTGCTGAGGCTCTTTGGTATTTATCAGGAAGCAATAAGTTGGATTTTATTAGTTATTACGCTAGCAATATCGCAAAGTATTCTGCTGATGGTGAGATATTGACTGGGACTGCTTACGGTCCGAAACTGTTTTCATTTGGAGAGAACAAGATCAATCAATGGGAAAGGTTAATTAACGTATTAATAGAGGATAAAGATACGAAACGTGGGTTTATTCAAATATTTGATGCAAATGAAGATATTTTTTTACGCAATATTGATGTGTCATGTACGATAGGCTTACAATTTTTTCAAAGAGAGAATGACTTGCATTTATGTACTTTTATGAGAGCGAATGATGCGTTTCGAGGTATTGTAAGCGATATATTCTCGTTTACATTTATTCAAGAAATGATGGCGACGCAATTAGGTTTAAACACTGGTAAATACTATCACAATGTGGCGACGATGCATATATATGAGCCCGACAATCCAAAGGTTGAGAGTGTGTTATCAGATGAAACGAATACTTGTCAGTTGAATTATTCATTTCCGTCTATGCCACACAAAAATAATTGGGAGGATTTGAGGACAGTTATTGAATATGAAGCATTATTAAGAAACAGGGAACTGGCATTATCAAAGGAACAGATTGATGCTATAGAGATTGACGAGTATTGGAAACAGCTCATCACGTTGTTTGCTATCTATCAAAGCATCTATTATTCAAAAAAAATAGACGCACAGTTGTACCATACTCTGTTACCGATCTATCAATATTTTGTTAAAAATAAATGGGCAAGTCTTTTATAGGAGGATGAGATCATGGGGACGTCATGGAAATCATCAGATGTCACGGAAAAATTTAATGACTATAATGACATGCTTGAAGATATATTAGGGTTTCAAGTATTATTCGACGAAATAAAAGAAAGCAGCCAAGCCCATCATATACTTGATTATGGATGTGGGCCAGGGAAAGTAGCTGAACGATTAGCTGGACTTAACGAAAATTACCAAATCGTAGCTGTAGATGAGTCTAAAGGTATGGTAGACATTGCAAAAAATTATCGCCATAAAGAAAATATTGATTACCGGCTTATAGCCAATGATAATTTAAGTTTTTTACAGGATAACTCAATGGATATTGTGATCATTTGCTTTGTGTTTATAAATATATCGAGTGAAGAGCGGATAGGAAACGTCATTAAAGAAATTTACAGAGTTTTAAAACCTTCTGGAAAATTACTGATTTTAGATTCTAACCCAAATGCGATCGGCTATGAATTCTCAACATTTAGAAATGGTGTAAAAGGCAAGACCTATAAAAACGGTGATAAGAAACAACAATTTTTGCATATTTTAAATAGGCCTGACTTAGTTCTAGATGACTATTATTGGACACGAGAGTTTTACATGTCAGTTTTAGAGGAGGCGAGATTTAGCGAAATTGGTACATGTGAACCGACGATTGAGACGCTCACAGCTAGGAAAGTGGAACAGGCTAAACAGAAATACAATGTCACAGAATGGGGAGATGAAAAAGATCAAGCCCCCTTTATTATTTTTAAAGCGAAGAAAACGGACATGTAGCTAATAGATGTAAATTTAAAGGAGGATATATGATGAACAGGCTTTTATCTATAAAGGGAAAAATAGCTTCCATCATGAGTATACTCGTTTTCACAAGTATTTTTAGCTATTCGAGTCACGTTTACGGAGATGGCCAACTTACAGAAACGGAAGAGTTAGATTCATTGACTGTAGCTTTATATCCTTATGTGCCAGATTTGGAAAGGTTCGAAAAGGCGGTTGCCGAAGAATGGGCTACCGTTCAACCAGATGTGGCATTGAATTTTGTAGATTGGGATGGATATTCTTCGGATCCATATGAGGATTTAGATGTGTTTGTTTTTGATGCGATATACCTTTCTCATTTTATTGAGGAAGACTATTTGATGCCACTTACACATGATGAGATTGATGAAAGTTCAGATATTTTATCATTCGCATTAGATGGCGTCACAGTTAATGATCATGTTTATGCAATTCCACAGATCGTGTGCACGAACTTGTTATACACAAGAGCAGATGATTCATCCCTGTCAGAAGTGTCATCAGTTCCTGAGTTATATCAGAAGGTTGGGCCTAGACAATCTAGTGGCATTATTCCAGAGCATGGTGAAGGTCTGTTAATAGACATGTCAGGTAGTACAACGAAAGTTCTTATGTATCTTGATGCGCTCCTTGATACAACAGGCGTCTATACGGACTATGACGTTTTACCAGAATTAACTCACTTAAACAGAAGTGCGTTGAAGAGTCTTGTCATGTTACAACGAATGGCAGGAGCGCAACAGTCAAATTATTGGCCAGACAATAATGATCCCTATATCCGAGCTAAATGGTTTGAAGAAGGCTATGGCAAAGCTTATATTGGTTACACAGAAGCTATGTCATCCATGGGTGATTTTGCTAATGACGTTAATTTCAAAACAATATCTTTATCAAATACGACAGATATCCCAGTATTTTATGGTGATGTGGTCGGCATAAATTCAGCAATCACTGATGAAGATAAACAGGAAGTAGCTATTGAGCTAGCTAATGTTATTGCCGCATCAGACACATTAGTTGATGCTGTGGCACCAGACGAGAATAATCCCTATCCCCAATACCTGCTACCAGCGAGAGAGAGCGTCTATGATAAGTTAGCAGGGGACTATCCGATTTATGGAGAGTTAAAAGGTATAGCAACCCATGAAAACAATAAACTATTTAAGATGGGACCAGATGCTCGACCATGGCTGGATGAAGCGAAACCTATTATTGCGGAGAAGTTAGCCACAAAAGCCAGTAAAAAAACACTAGATTATCGTCCTGCAATTAAATAACTAGATCGTAAAACATGACAGGATCATAAGGCTAATATCATCTGAAATCTAACATTTTGAGATGCTTTTATCAATTAGAGATAATGGCATCTTTTTTAGTTGTGTAAAGTTAACTTTACAAAATGTATAGTTTGTTTTACAATATATCTGTAAAGTAGACTTTACATTTTGGAGGAGGAAGGATTCATGTGTTAATAAATAACGTGAAAGAATTACGTGCAAAACATGGGATGACGCAAAGTGCTTTAGCCGAAAGAGTCAATGTGACGAGACAAACAATTGTAGCATTAGAAAAAGGGAGTTATATCCCATCGTTAATGCTAGCTATGAATATAGCTAAAGCCTTTGACTTAGCTATTGAAGATATTTTTTTTATAAAGGAGGAGGATGAAACATGAGTATCTTTCGCCATATAGCCATCACTATGACGTTAGTAGTATTATTTGGGTGGGTCATGAGTGAATTCTATTTAGCAATGGTGGATATATCGCAGTTCAATCCTAGTGCTGGAGATACGACGATGTTTGAGATAAATCTTAATCCGTTGCTTGCCTTTGTTTGTTTAGGTGGTGTGACGACTTTTGTCCGTCTTCGAAAGCGTAAGAAAGAGGAATGGTCGAAAGCCTTGTTACTGCCTGAGGAATTTAACGAAAAAGATGAACGGGAGACTGAATTAACGAATCGAGCTTGTCGGGCATCTTATATTAGTTTAATGTGGGCCACGCCGATCATTTGTGCTCTGTTGCTTTTTTATCCAATTGTATCAGAGACAATCCCATTTTATCCGATTATAATTTTTCTCTTATTGCCTTTAACCCAGTTATTAACTTACATCATCTCATGGTATCGACATTATTAATCTTAATTCTGTTTTAAGGGTTAGGATCTTCTCTTCAACTCAACGCGTAGTCTACATGAGAATTATTAATCAGGTGACGTCGAGACGCCACCTGATTTCTCGATACTTCAATCATTTATTTTATAGCAATATAAATGTTAATGTCGCCATTTACTTGGTATTCTTCATAATCATAGGAGTAAGCTCGTTTTAATTCACCTGATTCTTCTAGATGCCAAATTTTTTGCCACGCCTTAAAAACGCCTTGTTCATCAGTTGTATCGACGTTAAAAATCTCATATTTTTCATTTTCTGAAAGTGATAAATCAGCCGCTTCCTCTGTCGTTTTAATTGCGACACTCAATGTATAGTCCCCTTTATAGTCACTCTCATAATCATGATATAGTCCGTATAGGGAATCATGATGATCAGCTAGCTTAGAACTAGCGGCTTTCCATAGCTCAGTTATTTTTTGCAATACGAGATCATCATTAAAATTGTTAGTTCGTGTACTTTGAATAAGTGATAAGTTCATGAGATTAGCTCCTTTTTGGTATGTAATGGTAAACAGCAATCGGGCTTTCGAGTTGTTTAATTCAAGGGAGTATAGGCTATAAAGATAAATATGGGAACATGTGTTCTTAAATAGTTTAGCATATATCTTTTTTCTTGTCTATTGTAATTGTAAGAGTTAATTGCTCTCAGCAAAGGGAGAGGGGGGATAATAAATGAGCGGTGGTCATGAAATATCGAGGGGTAGTTCGTTTACTTTGCGAAACACATTTGCATACTAAAAGACATGTTATTTATTGTCAAACAACATGTCAAACGTTATATCTAATTGAAAAACAGGTAATAAAGGGCGCCTGCTACAATAAAAAGTGGTGTGATGACATATAAGGAACGTTTAACGCTCTTAAAAAAAGCACGGCTTCCTCGGCCTTTTTCCTCCACAACTGCAAGCTCAGCGGCAAGCCAAAACAGAGTCACAGCACCTATCCCGATTCCTAGTATCCAACCCATCATACCATCCTTTCCCAGTTTAATAATTAAATTGTAACACAGCTAAGTCGAGTGAATAATGATGTTTTTAAAGCAATAACACGCCTAATATACAATAAGTATTAATTTTATCGTAGACAACCATCCGGCTGAAATGAGACAGTCATAGTCATGATTTGAATTTATGACTTTCATTTAGCTAAGTAGTAGATTAATTTTCTTTAGAACAGGAGGAGTTATTAACAGTGTCTGCTGTTATTTTCACTTGACAACAAGTCGTTGTTTTAGATTTTTTACTAGTAGAAGTTAAAGCTTTAAACTATTTTTTCATAGGGTGTCACCTCCTTTTTATCATAGGATTTTTTATGCTAAGAAATGAAATAGAAGATAAAACCTGAAATAGTTGACATGGCGATGACTGAGATGACAAACATGACGATGAGTGTTTTCTTGAAGATCGCTTTTAATAACACTAGCTCTGGCAGACTTGCGCCAGCAGAACTTATCATCATTGCCATGACGGGGCCAAGGGCCATGCCATTCATGATTAAAACTTGTGAAATAGGAATCATACTCGATAAGCGGATGTATAAAGGAATGCCGACAACCGCTGCTACTGGAATGAGCCAGAGGGCATCTCCGCCGAAATGAGCGCTAATAAATTCAGCTGGTACGAGTCCATGAATGACGGCGCCAATTGCAGCACCGAGTAATAAGTAAGGATAGACATTTTTCATTAATGTTAACGTGTCTAACCACGCGTGCTTAAACGAAAAGCGAGAATTTTTTGCCTGATAGCCTGTCATGATGACTTTTTTAACGTCTTTCTCAAACCCGAATTTCTCTAAAGATAGTCCAATAACTAACGATAAAGTAGCGGTAATTAACATATATATAATGGTTACTTTCCAGCCCATGATTACTGTCATAATTGTTAAAATAGTTGGATCAAGTACAGGTGAAGCGAATAAAAACACCATGACGATCCCGAATCTTACGCGGTTTTTAAGCAGGTTAACAATGATTGGGATCGTGGAGCATGAGCAAAAAGGCGTGATGAAAGCAAATAATAGGGCAATAATTGCGCCAACTAATGGATGCGACGTTTTCAGCTTTCGCTCAACTTTATCGTAAGGTATGTAGCTTTGAAATAAATTAATGAGAAAAGACACGATGACAAAAAGAGCCGTCAATTGGAATGCCAGTGTAGCGAAGCTTATAAATGTGTCGACCATAATAACCTCACCTTTTAAAATTATTTGTTTGTAAACTTTACATCAAAAAAAATTGATATATTGAATAGTAATTAACCCCGGTGACCGTCACGAATCAGCCGGGCGTAGAAGACAGCAGAGTTCCTCTGAAAGTAAATGATTAATAACATCAGAGTGAATAGTATAATAGTTCCAAGTTCCTCTTTTTTCTTTTAATATTAAATCTGCCTCTAACAAAATTTTTAAATGATAAGAAAGCTTTGATTGAGGAAGATCTAGTACCTCTGTTAAATCACACACACATGTGGCCCCTTGTTGACAGAGAAGCGAAAGAAGATGCAACCTTTTTTGATCAGCCAGTGCTTTAAAACGCTTCTCGTATAGAGAGAAGTCAGGTAAGGCTTTAACTGGTATTGTCTTGTTCATATCATCACCCTTATATCAAATTTATTTGATTTATGGAAACGATACCACACTTGAAAATTATTGGCAAGCGATTAATTATAAAAATTGCAGGTATATTTTTAGCAATCGTGATATCTCTCACATCGTATTCCTTGAACTCCTTCTATAATAATTAAGAGAAGAAAATGAAGGGGGTTAACGATGAAACTACCCAACTTTAATCAAAATCCTTTTATTGTCATATGGGAACTGACGCGTGCTTGCGAGTTGAAATGCCTTCATTGTCGAGCAGAAGCACAATACCATCGCCACCCTTTAGAATTGTCATTTGAAGAAGGGAAGGCATTAATAGATGAAATTTACGAGATGGACAATCCGATGCTCGTTTTTAGTGGAGGAGACCCCTTAATGCGTCCAGATGTGTTTGCCCTTGCTGACTATGCAACGCAAAAAGGTGTCCGGTTATCTATGACCCCAAGTGCCACGGAAAATGTGACAAAACAGGCTATTGAGAGGGCAAAAGAAGTAGGTCTTGCTAGGTGGGCTTTTAGTCTTGATGGGCCTACAGCGAAGATTCATGATCATTTTAGGGGGACAGAAGGATCGTTTGCATTGACGATGAAAGCGATCTCGTATTTGCAGGAATTGGATGTGCCGATTCAAATTAATACCGTTATCTCAAGGTACAATTATGAGACGTTAGAGGAGATGGCGGCATTAGTAGAGAGGTTAGGTTGTGTGTTGTGGAGTGTGTTTTTTCTTGTGCCGACTGGCAGAGGAAAGGAATCAGATATGATTGCCCCCGTAGAGCATGAAAAAACGTTTCTATGGCTATACGAATTAAGTAAACGGTCAACATTTGATATAAAAACAACAGCAGCACAGCATTATCGTCGTGTTGTTATTCAACAAAAAATGAGAGAGAGCACTAGTGGAGACAAATCAATTCGCTATAAAGATGTATTAAGTGAAGGACATACAGGGAAAATCGATGGTCTTGGACGAGCGCCAAAAGGGGTTAATGATGGAAACGGGTTTGTATTTATTTCACATATTGGAGATGTTTATCCAAGTGGACTATTGCCCGTGAAATGTGGGAATGTACGGGACACCCCGATTGCAGAGATTTATCGAGAATCTCCCATATTAAAACAGCTTCGAACACCTGATAACTATAAAGGGAAATGCGGGACTTGCGAATTTCGTTACGTGTGTGGCGGCTCCCGCTCTCGCGCTTATGCAATGACAGGTGACTATTTGGAAAGTGATCCGTTTTGTATCTATATTCCGAAAGCATTAAGATAACAAGTTATTAATTCTCGTAAAATAGACAGGCTATGGAATATGTCGATTTGAATTATTAAACAGATCAAATGAAGCATTGTGAGAATAATAATTTTTGATATGGAAAATGGCTCTCACAACTGTGAGGGCCATTTATATTCACGGGGTTCTGTTTCAATGTGTCAATCTATTGTGTTACTCAGGGATGTAATAGTCTGATGTACCGTTTTTTACTAACCCGTGGTCTTCCAAATCGACTACAAATAAATAGAACGATTCCGCGTCCATTCCTGCATCTTCATGGGTAATTAACCGTTCTTCAATCAACGAGATAAGCCATAAATCATCTTCTGTCAGTTGTCCGTCATTTACCTCATTATTCTCATCAAGAGCGGCTTCTTCTTGATCACCATACAATAACGCGGCGATACTCGCGATATAGTCATCGAATGCTTGCTCTAAATCTAATCCTAAATCTGAGAATATGTCATGGGAGACAGAATGGCGCTCTTCATTATAAAAAGTAAACTCGGGATCTTGATTATACGTGAAGACGTTTGAGAATGAAGCTTCTAAGTTATAGTGTATGCCTTCTTCTTCAAATTCAAATGAAAAGGTGAGTGAATTTTCGATAATTAAGCCGTCTTCGAGCAGAAAACCTGCGGAAATAGTCCCGGTTATATCTTCATCTACGGCATTTTCTAGTTGCTCAATCCCTTCGGTAACACTTTTTTCTGTAACATCTTCGTAAATGGCTGTCATATCGGCATCTTCTTTTACAGCTTCTAATGTGGCAAGTTCTGCTTCAATTAGAAGATCAAATTCTAAATCGGTATATAACCAGTCATCTTCCACAGTGATAAAACCTGTGTCATGATGCTCTGAAATATAGTCTAGTGTGTGACCGATCATAAATTCATTAAGTTGTTGTGTTGTCTCATCACTGTGAAAGAAGCTTTCTTCTAAAGTAACATTTTGTGTCAATTGCGTTTCTTCAAAATACTCTTCAAAAATAGGCATAAAAAGAGGATTGAACTCGGCCGAGAAAAAGTCCCCCATCTCCTCATTATTTCCAAATAAATATAATTCTTCTTGGACCATAGGGACGTTAGGAATAATTTGATACGAGAAGGTGTCTATCATTTCTGGCATAAATGCTACATATGGGTCCAAATCGATAGCCATTTCATCTTCAATTTCATCAATGTAAAGATGGAATGGCATCGTGAATAAAATATCTTCCCCATGTAAATCACTCGTTAAATGCAAATCACTTGTTAACTCTAAAACATGATTTTCATTATCTAATATAAGCGTTCCTGTACCAGATATATCATCAAATAGATCGGTTACTAAGTCGAAAATCATTTCCTCATCACCGTAAAGAGACCAATCTTCCGAACTAGCATCAGACGTAAGACTAATATCAAATTCACTATCAATTTGGACAGTATCTTCAGTAAAGAGCCCCTTAATAGCATTTGCCAATTTAGCCTCTGCGGACGTAAGAAGGGAATAGCCAATGAGGCCTGCGATGCTAAGGATAATCACACTTGTGATGATAATCCCTATTTTTACTTTTTTAGTGGCCATACAATAAATCATCCTTATCTGTAAAAAAATTATAAAATCACCGTACTATTATCGCATAAAATGCTTAGTTACTAAGTTTCGTTTTTTTACAGGAAATTAGTCATAGGATGACCCTTTATGATGAAAGAATTGATGAAAAACATAGAAGGACAGGGAAAATATAAGTATTTCTCCCTGATTTTCAGAAGATTTTAGTACTAATTAAGGTTATAAATACAAAATACGACACTAATCTACTTAAAAAGCTATGATTTATAAGACCTCTTAACTAAAAATCAAACTTGAATATTGAATTGGTTACTGTCGTAAGAAGAATGAGTTGAAGGCGAGCCACCACGTGTAGTGGGAATGAGTCATAACGTTCGGAAATAACAATACAACCATGATTTATTAAAAAAATGGTTATTAAATCAAATTTTAGTTATCTACTTTTTTTGAACTGACATAGAAGTGCGAACAGATCGCAATAACCTTTGAATTTCTAGATTGATCTACCGTAGAGCACGTTTATTAGAATAAAAGTAATTTACGCATAAGATATCTATCTGTATATTGTAGGGGCGTTTAACTTTATCAGGAAGGTGAGAAAATTAGCGGACTTATCACAGATAGCTGTTGGAAAAGGGGAGAGATAACTGATAATTTTATATAGGTGTGAGATAACGAACGCAAGAGTCCTGCTTCACTTAACTATCAATCAATGGGAGAAGAACGAAAACTCCCACTGATTGAAGAGTCGTTTCATTAATTAAGTTCGGCAGCGGCACGAGGGAATAAAATGTTGTTTTCTAGATGAATATGATCAAACATATCAGACTCCAACTGTTCAAGTCGTTGATAAACAAGGCGGTAAGTACCGCAAGCCCCTTCTGGAGGGGTGAAATCATTCGTTACTTCCCGAAGCTGTTTCAAAAGATCACCTGCATGCTGATGTTCTGCTTCTAGCTCGTTCATGACGTTCTGCAATTGCTCACGTTGTCCGTCCTGTGGATTAGCTTCGATAGCTAAAATTAACGGAAAGTCTTCAGTTTCTTCTTTAATCAAATGCTGTTCCAGCTCTGTTTTTAATGCGTTAAATAATGTGTGAATCTCAGCTAAGTGAGGTTGATTTCCCCCATGAACACGTAACACTTTGGTTACATAGGGGCTTAGTTGTGGCAATTCTTCATTTAAATAGCGGTGGTGTTTGTTAATAATAAAATCAATGAGTTCATTGAAAGATGCAGTTTCCCATTGGATGGTCGACTCGTTAAGTTGATTTGTTTCATGATACAACGTATTAAGTGTGGCAAGAACGTTATCTGCAGACAGCCCTTTTTCATGAATGGCATCAATCAGTGGGCGGTTACCTCCGCAGCAAAAATCAATTTTATACGTTTTAAAAAGGTCGCTCGCCTTTGGAAAAGTGGTCACGATGTCACCAATTATCGACTGTTCTGTAAAGATTTTTTTCATATGAATTCCTCCATACTTTAAATTGAATTTGTGATGCTATAACAAGCATACCTATTCTCTTTAGAGGACGAGGTGATTCAAATCACCGAAAAAAAAGAAAGAGAGATCTGAATATAATTACGTACAGAGAATAGCAACACTGATTTAGTAAGAATGTCATTAAGGGAGGGATCAGGAACACATGACAAATATTCACGTGTGAGTTGATTCTACTTCTTTTAAATAAGAGTTTACTAGACCAAGATTACAGCTCTAATTGATAGTGAGATCTTTTTTAATCACAGATAAGCCTCCGTCTGAAATGGAGGCCACATTCATGATTGGAATTTTGACATTCATTCAACTATTCATATTTAACTCAAAAGATTTGGGAAATGATCACTTATCGAACTTTTATTTATTTTATACTTGGGAAGTTTTTCTCACACTATGTATTGTGTTTTTAGTTGTGAACAATTATACTATTTCCATTGTATTGCTTTACGTGAGACGACCATTTGAAAAAGCGAACAGCTATAGAGCCTATTTGCACTTTCAAGCTATAACAGCCAACGTATATCACACACATTGAAGTAGAAGAAAGGGCGATAACAAATGAAACAACCATCACTCCATGAACAACAACAAATGACACCAAAACAACGACTTAGTGCTATGACAGGTGCTGCTTTTTTAATGGCTACATCTGCTATAGGGCCTGGTTTTTTAACTCAAACAGCTGTCTTTACTGAACAGTTGCTAGCTAGTTTTGCCTTTGTTATACTAGCATCTATTATTTTAGATATTGGGGCTCAAATAAATATATGGCGAATCATTGCTGTATCAAATATGAGAGGTCAGGAAATTGCCAATGCTGTCGTACCTGGTTTAGGTTATGTCGTTGCCTTTTTTATCATCTTAGGTGGACTAGCCTTTAATATAGGGAATGTGGGAGGCGGTGGTTTAGGCGCTAATACATTGTTAGGTGTAAATACGACAGTAGGGGCAGTGATGACTGGCGTAATTTGTATCATTATATTTAGTCTTAAAGAGGCAAATGTAGCTATGGATAAAATTGTCCGGTATTTAGGTGCATTAATGATTCTTTTAACGGCGTATGTCATGTTTAAGGGCCAGCCTCCCTACGCAGAAGCAGCTCTTAGAACTGTTGCCCCGTTGGAAATTGACTTTTTAGCTATCATTACAGTTGTTGGAGGAACCGTTGGTGGATATATTACATTCGCTGGTGGGCACAGGCTATTAGATGCAGGTATTACGGGGAGAGAGAATATTTCATCAGTCACTAAAACAGCTGTTTCAGGAATTGTAGTAGCATCTATTATGAGATTTATTTTATTTTTAGCTGTGTTAGGTGTGGTGGCGGCTGGTTTTTCTTTAAATCCTGAGAACCCGACTGCTTCCGTGTTCCAGATAGTAGCTGGAGAACTTGGTTTCCGAATCTTCGGCCTTGTTTTGTGGGCTGCGGGTATAACGTCTGTCATTGGAGCAGCTTATACCTCAGTCACATTTTTAACTGTATTTCATTCCTCCATTAAAAAGTATCAAAACTATTGGACCATTGGGTTTATTGTGTTCTCTACCATTATATTTGCCTTAATCGGTCGTCCCGTTACGTTGTTAGTTTTAGCTGGTGCCTTTAACGGGTTAATTTTACCTTTAACGTTAGGGTGTATTTTATTAGCAGCCTATCGCTCAAAGATTGTTGGCGATTATCAACACCCTGTGTGGATGACTATATTTGGAGGGATTGTCCTTCTGTTAACGGCTTACTTAGGGATTCATACACTCTTCCAAATGCTGCCTCAGCTATTCTAATAAAGATATAAATGGAATGGGGTCTATTCTATTACTAATTCACAGTAGGTAAGTCTGGTCAAAATACGAGTTTTCTAAAATCCTACAGTAAAAACGCTATAAGGTAAGAAATAAATTTTAACAGGAAATCCGAACTGATTTGTTCGGATTTCTTTCATATGTGCCACTTTTTATCTCCGATTCCTCATTATTTAAGTAAAAGAAGAATTTTAGCTTGCAAAAGTCTATTTGGTGAAAATAATTAAAAGAGCTATGCGTTTATACATAGTTAAAATAATCGATTATTCTGTGCAATTAATTAGATAAAAATACCATTCTATTTATTTTTTTGATAATAATAACCTATTTAGTAAAATATTAAAATATGTATAATTAATTTAAAGTGTTATTTTGTCACATCCTCTCTTTTTGCAAAATAGTAGTTGTGATTCTATGCAATTCTTTTATGAAAACGTTTTCTTTTTTGTGTGTGAAGGGGGTGGGAATGAAACATACCATGTTTAAGCACGATCATTTAATGGAGGTGGGTACCTTGCTAAAAGGTCAAAAAGTGAATCATTTAGTCGTCACATTGTTGTTAGTCATACTTCTTATTCCGGTTAGTAGTATGGGCGTAGCTAAAGAAGTTCATGCCAATGAAGTAGTGAACGCAAGAGATTTTGGAGCGAGGCCAGGTGTTCAGCAAAGCCAAACGGATGCCATACATGCAGCGATGCGTTATTTCTATGATAGAGGTGTAGAGGGAACCGTCTATTTGCCGGCGGGCACATATTCAGTGGATAGCGCCTTACGCTTTCATCAAGGGGTTAATCTTGTGGGAGATGGTGTAGGACGAACAATCATTAAAAAAGTAGGCAGCCAAAATAATTATGTTGTAGGTAACCCTATTTTTCGTGGGGGGACGACTAATCTTAATGTGACAGTCTCTCACATCACCTTTGATGCAGATCGGACAAACCGTGCGTCTCAAGGTCTTGGACAAGTAGGTGGGATGAACATTGATGCGCTCGTATCCAATTTAACGTTGGAACACATAGAAGTAAGGGATGCCACTATTGGTTTGCTTGTTAGAAGGTTAAGAGATTCTGTTATTTCAGACAGCCTTATTGATCGGACGAGTGGGCATGGTATTGCCACAGGCAGTGAGGCACATGCAATAGGGGATTTTAGAAATGTTTTAATTACGAATAACAGAATTACAAATTCCACTGGTGGGAGCGGTATTAATTTATCCCGGGCAACTAACACAACGGTCACATATAATAACATTATTAATGCGCAACAACAAAGTGATTCTTACGGTGGTATTCGGATACCTAACGGTGGTACCAATAATGTTGTTCATAACAATGTGGTAGAAAATTATCCAAGAGGGCTATTTTTAACAACAGGTGCCACTTATAATGATATTTATGACAATACGATTATTAACTCTCGTATTCATGGGGCTCTCATAGAATCAAACAACAATATCTTTGGAGGCAATGTATTTATTCAAAACAATCCATCATTGAATCCAGAATCAGTTATTCGATTGTCTGGCGCTAATGGTAACTCTATCAGATATAACCGTATGGAGACACACAGAGGATTTAATAATATTGGCATTCGCTTAACGAACTCTTCAAATAATGCCGTCATTAACAATATAACAGATACGACAGGCACGCCTGTGAGTATTGAAGGAGGAAGCGGTAACACGAATAGCGGGAATACAAATCGTTAATAAATGTTACAGAGAAGACGTCTTACATTAAAAGGCGTCTTCCTCTTTGCATAGAAATGGTTACTTTACATATCTGTCTCTTCTCATTAGCTAAATTTTATTCTGAATTTTTGCATTAATGAGATTTTTTCTGTTGTGTTATTGTAGATTTATGTTACACTCATTAATAACTTGTTAAACTGAATAATTCACTCTTATCAAGAGAGGCGGAGGGACTGACCCTATGAGGCCTCGGCAACCAGTACATGTGTACACGGTGCCAATTTCAGAGGAATGTCTGACATTCCGAAGATGAGAAATGTGTTGAAGGCTATTATCCTGTTATCAACCTCTTTTCTCATCTAGTGAGAAAGGAGGTTTTTTATTAGCGTTTTTGGAGTGAGATAGACGATGTGCATAACTTATTAGTCAAATGAATTTGATGTCGTTTCATTCGTCATGCATGTTGTGGCGATCATTTCCATTATGGTTCGTAACAACTTGCTTAAAAACACAATAGTGAGGAAAAGGTGCGGCAACACTTTTTCCTCAAAACTAGACTAACTGTACAAACAGATAGGACGTGCCAGCTAATTATCATATCATAGGCAGTTCAGCCGTGAAAAATAAGGAGGACATTCGTATGACAAATTTGAAATTTGCGTATTGGGTACCAAATGTAAGTGGCGGCCTTGTAGTATCAAAGTTACCACAGAGAACGGGGTGGGACTTTGAGTCAAATAAAAGATACGTCCAAATAGCAGAAGAAGTAGGCTACGATTACGCCCTATTACAGACACGTTTCTTTGCAAGCTATGGCGCTGAGAATCAGCTAGAAGCCATTACATTAGCTTCTGCCTTAGCGAGTGTCACAGAGAAAATTAATTTGATCTCAGCGGTACATCCAGGGCTTTGGCATCCAGGTGTTTACGCTAAAATGATAGCGACGCTCGATAATATAAGTCAAGGCCGTGCTGCATTAAATGTTGTAAGTGGATGGTTTAAGCAGGAATTTATTGGTTATGGCGAACCGTGGCTGGAGCATGATGAGCGGTATCGGCGTTCAGAAGAATTCATTCAAGTATTGAAATCGATGTGGACACAAGAGGCCACCACATTTAAAGGCGATTTTTATCGAATCAATGAAGCACCATTATTGCCAAAGCCGGTTAATGGTCGCCCGCCAATCTTCCAAGGAGGAAACTCTAAAGCGGCTCGTCGTATGGCTGCCAAATATTCTGATTGGTACTTCATGAATGGTAATACACTTGAAGGGTTCAAAGAACAGATCGAAGACGTGAAAGCTTTAGCTAAAGCAGAAGGACGTGAAAATGAGATTAAGTTTGCAGCTAACGGTTTTGCAATTGTAAGAGATACTGAAGAAGAAGCGGTTCAGCAATTAAGGGATATCGTGTCCCACGCTGATACAGAGGCTGTAGAAGGATTTAAACAAGCGGTCGCAGAAGCGGGACAATCAACGAAAGAAAAGTCTGGCATGTGGGCTAATTCATCATTTAAAGATCTGGTTCAGTACAATGATGGATTCAAAACGGGATTAATTGGCACAGGAGAGCAGGTAGCAGAACGGATAATCGCATTGAAAGAAATTGGGATCGATCTTGTGTTAACAGGACATTTCCATTATGAAGAAGACTTACGAAGGTTTGGTGAGGAAGTCATCCCGCTCGTTAAAGAACAAGAGGCAGTATTAACAGTATAGCAATAAAAAATACCGTCCACCAGATGAGGTGGCGGTATTTTTATGAGGACAGTTCGTTTTAAGAAGAATGAAGGGATGTCTCTTCATCAAGCGGTTCGTTACGATCAATGATCACTGCCGCAGAGGCATCACCCATGACATTGACCGATGTCCGGAACATGTCAAGAATACGATCTATCCCCGCCACCAGAGCAATTCCTTCTAAAGGCAAGTTAATGTTAGTAAGGACTAATGTGAGCATGATTAAACCGGCTCCTGGCACACCAGCGGTTCCAATAGAAGCAAGTGTAGCGATTAATACAACGGATAACAGCTGCATGACTGTTAGTTCGATGCCGTAGAATTGAGCGATGAACAGAACAGCAACCCCTTGATAAATAGCCGTTCCATCCATATTAATGGTGGCACCTAATGGTAATACAAAACTGCTCGTGCCTTTTGAAACACCTAGATTTTCTGTCACATTCTTAATCGTGATTGGCAAGGTGCCTGCGCTACTAGCGGAGCTAAAGGCAAAAATAGAGGCAGGTGCGATCCCTTTAAAAAATGTGATCGGACTCATTTTTCCTAATGCTTTAACAGCGAGTGAGTACGTAACAGCCACATGAATGAGACACGCTACAGCGACAGCGGCAATGACTTTTAGTAAAGGTAAAATGATGCTAAGGCCATATTCACCTACAATTGGCGCGATCAATCCAAAGACGCCGATGGGTGCAAGTAAAATCACGTATCCTGTGATTTTAAACATGATTTCGGAGAAGCCTTCAAAGAAGCGAAGGACAGGCTGTGCTTTTTCTCCAACAGCTGTAATGGCAATCCCTACGAAAAGAGCAAAGAATATAATCTGTAAAATATTACCTTCGACTAAACTTTGAAAAGGGTTTGTTGGGATAATGTTCAAAAACGTGTCTACAACGCTGTCAGGCTGTTCTACTTCAGCAGCAGTCATATCAATGTCTTCTGGAACTTGAACGCCTTCACCAGGTTGAAAGAGGTAGCCAATGCCAAGGCCTAAAGTAATGGCAATGGCTGATGTCGCTAAGTAATAAGCAACAGTTTTACCACCTAATCGACCAATTTTCTTTAAATTTCCGCTGGAAGCAACCCCCGTGATGAGTGTTGTGAGAATGAGTGGGACGATAATAAAGCGAATGAGGCGTAAAAATGCCTCCCCTAATGGTGATACGATGTCGATTGCTGGTCCAACAATGGCGCCTAAAATAACGGCTAGAATGAATGCAATTAAAATTTGTGTTAAGAAGTTTATCTTCATTTAAATAGATCCTCCTAAGTGTAAAATGATAAAACTTATGTAGTCTTAACAATATAACAATTTAATGCATTAAAGCAATGGATATTGGAAGGTAATCTAACACTGATTATTTTGTATGGTTCTAAGTGCTTTCATCCATACCTGTGTAGTCTTAATTAAAATTGTTAAAAATATTTAGTCATGCAGGAATCTGCCTTTATTTTAGACTTATTTCACAAAAATAGAAGTTAAGTTTGCTAAACTCTTTAATTTGCTAAATCAATGGTTAGATGAAGCCCTTTTGCTTCGTTTGTTTGTAAGAGGATAACATAATCTGAGTTAGCCTGTGCTTGAAAAGTAATTTCATTTTCTTGAGAGGAGCTGAGATCAGTTTCCCACATAATGACATCATTCTCATCTTTCACGATTAAATCGGCGCTTCCTTCGTTAACATCTCCCTCAAAGGGGATCGACACCATTCCTGATTGATTAACGTATATGTCTTCTATGTCTGTGCTTCCTTTTAACGTGCCTATCGTTACTTTTAATTGACCATTGACTGTTGTTTTGGAATAGTTATAAGTCACATTATCACCAAATAAAAACAAACTTGTGATCATTCCCCCGACGATGATGATCAAACCAGCACTTAAAATAAACCATGTGTTTCTCTTTTTGAAATCAAAATAGGTTAGTATGGTTTGGAAAAGTTTAAAAAATAACCGAAACATAAGAGGATAGAGAATTAAAAAGAGAGCAAAGCTCACGAAGTTTCCCCAATGTTCTGCAAGTGTAATAAGTGAGATACCACCCATGATCACTGCAATAAAATAAAAAACGACATAGAACCAATAGAAAATATGTAGAAAGGTGGCGCTCGGAGGTTTACCGAAAAGCTTTTCAACGAGTGCTTTCATTCATTTTCACTCCTTTCATTGATGAACAGCTATCATAACTAGATCAAGCCTTATATTTAGATATGCTACCACATCATAATACAGATGGCTTAGAGTCTATTGGACTATATTAAGAAAGGAATTGCTCCAGTAAGAAACATAAGTCTAAATGTGAGCAATTCCTTCTATGATAATAAAGGGAGTGTTAGTAATATAAAGTTATGTTAAGCGATTTTTGAAGCTTGTTCATTATCTTTCCGTTGGGTGATTATTTGCTTTATAAACCAACCGATGATCGTTAATGTTAAAATTGAGCCAATGATTAATGCTAGATTGTAATTTAAGTTAAATCCCTCTGGTGCGTAGAAGATATACATGCAGACGACTGCTGACATAAACATAGCGGGAACACTGCAGATCCAATGAGGTTTGTTATTTTTAAGCAAGTACATTGCTCCTGTCCACAACATTACAGTAGCTACAACTTGATTTGTCCACCCTACATAACGCCATAAAAAAGCATAGTCGATCAAAGATAGGAAGAAGGCGGGTACCGTGACAATAATAGTTGCGGTCATGATTAATGTTTTATCATTTATCCCTTTCATTTTTTTAAAGCCGTTATTCAAAAGCTCAATGACCATCATACGTGATGAACGGATTGCTGTATCACCAGTAGTAATCGGCAGAAAAATGACACCTAAAATAGCGAGCACGCCGCCTAATGTCCCTAATAAAGTTGTAGAGATCTCATTAACAACGCCAGCCGTCCCTCCAGCAGTAAGCGCTTCTTGAAGACCAGTTGTATTTCCGAGAAAAGTCATCCCGGCAGTTGCCCAAATTAATGTAATGACACCTTCTGCGATCATCGCGCCATAAAATACTTTTCTACCATCGGATTCTTTTTTGAGTGTTCTAGCGATAATTGGACTTTGCGTACTATGAAACCCGGAAATTGCACCACATGAAATGGTGACCATTAGTAACGGCCAAAGTGGTAATTCTCCTGGATGCAAATTAGCTAATGTTAAGTTCGGTATTTGACGATCGGTGAAAAGAAGAGCGATGGCTACAGAGACAGCCATAAAAATTAATACGGCCCCAAAAAATGGGTAAATACGTCCGATTATTTTGTTTACTGGAAGTAATGCAGCTAACAAGAAATAACTAAAAATAATGAGGATGGCAGTCATAAAATTGAGCGGTGTGATTTGGGCAATAAGTTCAGCTGGCCCCGCGGTAAATGCCGCAGCTACCAGTATCATTAAGATAATTGAAATAAAATTAATACATACACGGACAGTTTTTCCTAAATAACGCCCTACAAGCGTTGGGTATTGCTCACCGTTATGACGCAAGGACAGCATTCCAGAGAAGTAGTCGTGTACGGCACCAGCAAAAATACAGCCAACAACAATCCAAATAAAGGCTACAGGGCCGTATAAAGCCCCTAAAATAGCTCCAAAAATAGGACCGAGACCTGCGATATTTAATAATTGAATTAGGCTGCCTTTCCACCAGCTCATCGGGACATAGTCCAGGCCATCCGATCTTGTATAAGCAGGTGTTTCATCATTATCATTAATACCAAAAACCCGTTCAACGACTTTAGAATATGTAAGGTAGCCGATGATAAGGAAGACAATAGCAAGCATAAATGTTATCATAGTTATCTCTCCTGGAACGTTAAATTATCTAACCATAAAAGATATTTTAACTATTTAAAGGAAGAAAGACAACCGTTATTTTCAGAAAATACATATAAATCTAATTTATATGTTAAATGATCTTGCTAAAGTCCTATTTACTCAAAAGAGAAAGCCAAAATGAACAATCAGTTATATAAAATAACGATTATTAAAGGTGTTTTTTTAATTATGTTGCGTATTTTGTGAGTCAATCTTACAAAAAAATCACTCAAACGTATTTTATTTTGAAAAAATCCGAACGATTCGGTTGAAAGTATAAAAAGTTTTATGTATAATAGCGTTAACTTAATTGATTTTTTCGGTGGGTGATGATGATAATCAAAATGAGTATACTAGAACAAAAGAAAACTCTAGCCCATATTTATAATAGTGTGGCTAAGGAATTATTTGGGACAGGTACGACCTTTCTTAAGGTATCAATACATGACAACGTCATTACCTTTCACGCGAAACATCACCGGTCACCGCGCTCTGCTGCTTTAGAAGGCGAAGATCCAAACTTAAAAATGGAAGTGGATTTTCGCATGTCTCAGCTCTATAAAAAGAAATTAAAAGAAAAAATAGAACAGGAGCTTCATCTACCCCTTGAAGCTGTGCTAAGAGATTACGATGGGGCAACCCAGTTAGCCTTCACAAATATTGTTTTGTCAGACATTTAAATCCTTGGTGTTTCTTTTGGATTTATCTAAAAGAAAACCAATCATACTCACAACTGTTAGATGCTTCTTATCTTTGTTTACAAAGAAAAGGTGATCTTAAGGAATGACATGGCTCATTCTATTAAGATCACCTTTTTTTTAATGGTATTAGTTCGTATGTAAAACAATGGTGCTCCTCTCACAATCGTCTAATTCACCTGTGAAATAGCGGACGCCTTGTTTATATATAATCTATTAAATGGAGGGGTTTATAATGATGAAAAAGTTTTTTTGGACATCGCTAGCTGGATTAACGGTATTAACTGCTTGTGGAGGTGGAGAGAATCTAGGTGATGAAAGTGATTCTGCAAATGAGAGTGATGAATTAGTCATCTCTACTTGGGGATTCGCAGAAGACTTTTTCCGTGAAGAAGTCTTTACACCTTTTGAGGAAGAACATGGTGTAACTATTGTTTTGGATACGGGGAATAACGCAGAGCGGTTAAGTAGAGTGGAACAAGGCAGCTCAAAAGTAGATCTTATTTATTTATCTGATTATTATGCCCAACAAGGTATTGAAGCGGATATTTTTGAGACGATTGATCGAGAGAACATTCCAAATTTAGCTGACATTTATGATGTTGCAAAAGCACCGACTGGAGAAGAATACGGGCCGGCGTACACGATCGCACAGTTTGGTATTGCGTATCATCCAGATAGAACAGATAAAGATATATCGTCATGGGCCGACTTATGGGATGCAGAGCTAGAAAGAAATATAACAATACCTGGTATAACAACGACATCTGGCCCGATGTTTTTAGATGCCGCTTCAAGAGTAGCAGGAAATGAAACGTTCAATGAAGATGAAGCATTCACTCAATTAGCTGACTTAAACCCTAATATTGTGACAGAGTATGAAGGCACATCAGAATTTGTGAACATGTTTATTCAAGGAGAAGTAGCCGCTGGACCTATTATGGAAATGTTTTTCGCTGATGTTCAGGAATCAGTTCCAGAAGCACAATTCATTTCTCCAGAAGAGGGGGGATACGCTGTTATCAACACCGTCAACATTGTGAAGGGTAGTGAGAATAAGGAACTGGCAGAAGCTTTCATTGATTGGATTTTAAGTGAGGAAGTACAAAGAGCCGCAGCGTTGGCTAAAATTGACTCACCTGTTCACACCTCATTGAATCTGACGGAGGAAGAAGCGGAAGGTATTACGTACGGTGACGATGTGATTGAAAGTCTCATTGTACTGGATATGTCATTCGTTAATGAAAACAATGACCACTGGATTGACAGGTGGAATCGAGAGTTTGCTCAATAAAACGAACTTTCAATCAGTGGGCGTTTTCGGCCTTCTCCCACTGATTGGTCGTTGCGTGAATCAGGACATGAGCGTCCTTTATCTTCTACCTAAATAGATTTATCTCTACTCTCTATTTTGAAGCAGGAAGGTTATCTGTAATAAAAGATGAAAGTTGGTGAAAAAAAATGTCACAAAAAATTATATTGGATGTGGATACTGGTATTGATGATGCCCTTGGGATTATTCTTGCTGTGAAAAGTTGTGAATTCCACATTGCCGGTCTTACCACAGTTAATGGGAATGTCTCTTTAGAAACAGCCACATTAAATACATGTAAAATATTGCAGCTAATTAACGCTGATCATGATATCCCAGTTTATAAAGGAGCATCAGCTCCCTTAAACCGGGCCCCTTATTTTGAGCATAGGATTCATGGCGAAGATGGACTTGGGGGCGCCCTTCGTTCAATGAAGGTGACGAAGCAGCCAGAATCTCTATCAGCGCCAGACAAAATGATTAATGAAGTAAATGCTCATCCAGGCGAAGTGACACTAATTATGACAGGACCTTTGACTAATTTGGCCCTTGCTATTGAAAAGGCGCCAGATTTTCCGCAGAAGGTGAAAGAAGTTATCTTTATGGGTGGGGTTGTGAGTGGACCGGGGAATGTGACGCCTGTGGCTGAATACAATATGTTTGCTGATCCAGAAGCGGCTAAGGTGGTTATTCATGCGGACTTTCCTCGTACGACGCTCGTTGGTCTTGATGTGACTCGAAAAGCATTACTTAAAAAGAAGCATATAGACCAAATAACAAATCCTGAATTAGCTCATTACGTAAGGGATAGTACACGAGACTACATGCAACGTTATTACGAACGAAACGGGATAGAAGGCTCAGCCCTGCACGATCCTTTGGCAGTTGCAGTTGCTATAGATAATCAATTAGTCACAACGGAAAATTACTATGTGGATATCGAAACGAATAGTGAGCTATGTGATGGACAGACGGTTTGTGATTTTCAGAACCGTTTAGAGAAGAAGCCGAATGTTCGTGTCTGTACGGATGTAGACAGTGAAGCATTTCTTCGATTGTTTATTGAGACATTCAACGCCTAGAAAACAGAAACTGAGGTTTTGGCTATGAAAAGAAAAACGTTCTATTTATTACTGCTTCCTGGGGTGTTATTTTTAACAATTTTTATGGTTATTCCGATTACCTTGACGATCGGAACGACTTTTGTCGATGCAGGAACGTTTACCTTTAAAGGGTATATTCAGTTTTTTACAGATGATTATTTTATGAGTATTTTGTGGCGGACACTACGGGTGAGCCTCATGACGACTTTCATTTGTATTATCCTTGGTTTTCCAGTTGCCTATTATATATCAAAGCTAACAGGGAGAAAAAAAATGTTCTTGCTGCTGCTTACTATTTTTCCTCTACTGACAAGTCCGGTTGTCAGGTCTTTCAGCTGGATGGTGATACTTGGAAGGGACGGGCTTCTAAATAGCCTTCTCCTTAATACGGGTTTAATTAACGCCCCTATTGAACTTCTCTATACACCAACAGCTGTGACGATAGGCCTTGTCCATCTATTTCTTCCATTGATCATCGTAACGCTTGTAGGGGTTTTGGAAAATGTGGAGCAAGATTTATTAAAGGCGGCAGAAAGTCTTGGAGCGTCAAAATTAACGGTCTTTCGCAAAGTATTGTTCCCTCTTTGTGTCCCAGGTTTAATGATCGGTTCAATTCTAGTATTTGTTGGGAGCTTTACAGCGTATACGACACCTGCCTTGCTCGGAGGAAGAGCAAGAGTCGTTTCCACCTTTCTTTATCAAAATGCCATTACATTGAATGATTGGCAGCTTGCCTCAATTATCGCAACGATTATGATTGTTGTCACTTTTGCTGTTATAACAGTAATGAATAAAGCAGCATATAAACTGAATCCGAAGGGGTAGACGTGTATGCAAGCAAAAAGTCGATTGTTAGGCCCGTTTACGCTTCTCGTATTTATCTTTTTATTAGGGCCGCTCGTCATTATTTCTATGACTTCATTTGAGCCGGGGAACGTCTTAAAGTTCCCGCCTGAAGGCTTCTCATTTCGATGGTATGTGAACATTTTCGACGTGCAAATGTTCCTACAAACTTTTAAAATTTCCATTTTAGTTTCATTCGCTGGAAATATGCTGGCGCTTATTCTCGGAATACCGGCGGCTTATGCTTTAAGTCGCGCGGATTTCAGAGGTAAGAATATATTAAATGCGCTGTTTATTTCGCCAATATTAATTCCCGGAATCGTATTAGGTTTTACGCTGTTAAGATACATTATTGTAGCTTATCAATTACCTATATATATCGCTCTTTTTATAGGTCATACCGTGATCATGCTGCCTTTTATCATAAGAGTGATTTCTTCAAGTCTGTCAAACTTTGACTTTGCTGTTGAAGAAGCAGCAATGAGCCTTGGAGCAGGTCGGTTGGAAACATTTTTTAAAGTCGTCCTTCCAAACATAAAAACAGGAATTTTAGCAGCGGTTATTATCGCATTTTTAGAATCATTTAATAATGTGGATATTTCTGTCTTTATGACTGGACCAGGTATTAGCACTCTTCCTATACAAATGCTTACCTATGTTCAATATTATTTTGATCCTACAATCGCATCAATTTCAGTATTATTGATGATTTTGACAGCTGTGCTGATGTTTTTAATCGAACGGCTATTAGGCCTATCTTATTTCACCAAAAGGAGGTAAGTTCATGGCGTTAGTGCAGTTAAAAGACGTGTCCGTAGCTTATCATAAACAAGATATTTTAAAGAATTTTAATTTAGATATTGAAAAAGGAAAATTAATTTCTCTCCTTGGACCAAGCGGTTGTGGAAAAACAACGACACTGCGTTTGATTGCTGGGTTTTTAGAAGCACGATCAGGTCAATTTTTATTTAAAGAGACAGATTATACGAAAGTGCCTGTTAATAGACGTAATTTTGGTTTTGTTTTTCAAAATTACGCCTTATTTCCGCATCTATCTGTTTTTGATAATGTGGCTTTTGGGCTTAGACTTCGAAAGCTGTCAAAAAAAGAAATTGAAAAGCGTGTGGCAAGCATGTTAGAGATTGTTAATCTCTCCGGATTTGAAAAGCGTTTTACGCAAGAGCTTTCGGGAGGACAAAGGCAGAGAGTTGCTATCGCCCGAGCACTGATTATTGAACCGGATCTATTGTTATTTGATGAACCATTGAGTAATTTAGACGCTAATTTACGTGTAAGTATGAGAGTGGAGATCAGGAGAATACAGCAGGAATTAGGCATTACAACAGTGTATGTGTCACATGATCAGGAAGAGTGTTTTTCAATATCTGATCAAGTTGCCGTTATGAATCAAGGGGTTATTGAACAGCTTGATGAACCATCTATCATATATAAACAGCCTAAAACGACATTTGTTGCTGACTTTATCGGCTTTAAAAATTTTATAACATTTGATGAACGAGAGAACTTGGAAAATACGGTCCGACTACAGGTGAAAGGCGTTGATTTTTTTGTTAATAGACGTGATGATCAATCCGCTTCAGCAAAAATTGCCGCAATTCGACCAGATAATATAAAAGCTGAGGTAGTCACAGGGAATGTCAAAAATCAAAGGAACGTATTAAATGGAACAGTGACAGTTTGTACATTCCTTGGCAGAGGTTATCAATTCATCGTTGATACAGCGATTGGGCCGTTCACAGTGAATCAAGAAACAGAAGCACCATTTGAAGTGGGACAGCATTTAAAACTTATATTTCCTGAAGATAAACTTGTTTTAGTAGAGTAATTCGTAGGAGTGATAACAATGAAAGTTGATTGTTTAATAGTGAACGTCATTATATTTAATAGCTACTTCCGCAAATTTGTCAAAGGAAATGTAGCCATCAAAGATGGGAAATTTTTGTACGTAGGTAAGCAAGGAAGAAAGACTTTTCGAGCAGATGAGGTTATCGACGGCAGAGGGTATTATATGATTCCAGGATTGATTGATATTCATTTGCATATTGAGAGTACAATGGTCACGCCAGAAACTTTTTCTCATGGGTTGATCAAAAATGGCGTCACCACAGTTGTCTCAGAACCCCATGAAATGGCTAATGTTTTTGGGCTTAAAGGTGTGACAGAGATGATAAAGGCGAGTCAAGGATGTGTGGCTGATATATTTTACGGTATTCCAAGCTCTGTCCCAGCAACACGTCTTGAGACGGCGGGAGGAGCTATTTCAAAGGATGACATTGACGAGCTACTTAGTGAAAAGGATATTCTATGCTTGGGTGAAATTATGAACTATGTAGAGGTCGTTTCAGGGGAGCCAGGTAAGACAAATGATATTATAAATCATATTCGTAGGCGTTATCCAGAATTGCCGATTGAGGGACATGTTCCAAAATTACGTGATGTAGACCTGCAGAAAATGCTCTATGCTGGAGTGGATTCGGATCATACTCATCAAACAGTTGAAGGGATGGAAGAACGGATTGCCGCAGGGATGTTTATTGAAATTCAGGAAAAATCCCTTTCCCCTGAAATTATTAATTATTTGATAGATCATCAAGTGACAGAACACTTTTGCTTTGTTACAGATGATGTGATGCCTGATTCATTTACAAAACATGGTCACCTAAATCACATTGCCCGTAAAGCAATGAGCATGGGAATGTCACCTGAGCAAGTGATATATGCCTGTACATATACTCCTGCCAGACGTATGAAACTCTTTGATCGAGGAAGCATCGCACCAGGAAAGTGTGCAGATTTCATCTTGATGCGTGATATGTCAGAATTTTCTATAGATGTCGTCTATAAAGACGGCAAAAAAGTTTACAGTTGTGGGGAAATATATGACCAGACCTCATATGCAGCCTTTCCTGAAACATTTTATAGAAGTGTTCGTTTAGAGCCGCTTTCTGTTAAAGATTTCACACTTACTCAAGCGAAAGAGAACGGCCAGCATTTATGCCGGATCATGATGGTGAAAGACGGTTCGACTTTTACAGAAGAACGCCAAGAGTACGTGTCAATTCATAATCAGGAGTTACAATGGGAAACGAGTCCATTTGGATTAATTGCTACGTTTGAACGGTATGGAAAAAATGGTAATCGTGGATACGGATTAATCGGTGGCGATATCATTAAGAAGGGAGCGGTGGCTACAACTTATTCTCACGACAATCATAATCTGCTCGTTATCGGGCAAAATGCTCAGGATATGCAAATAGCGGCTAATGAAATTATTCGTCATCAAGGAGGTATTTGTGTTGTACATGAGGGGCAAGTACTGAAATTAGTAGAGCTTCCTGTTGGCGGGATTCTCTCAGAAAAGCCATTGGAAGCGCTAGCTGAAGAAGTTGAGAGTTTGCGGCACAGTTTAGAAAAGCTAGGTTACCAGCATTATAATGCCATTATGTCTATCAGCACGTTGTCTTTGCCAGTCAGCCCAGCGCTGAAAATTACCGACTTTGGTCTTATTGATGTTAATAAAGGAGCAGTCGTTCCACTAGTTATTAATTAAAGATATTTAGAGAAATCAAGAGCACTTCTGCTTTATCAGCAGTAGCTCTTGTTTTTTCAACAACTCTGTCAATTAGGGCAGTGTCCTCCATTGAGGCAAAAGCTATCAGGAAGACAACCTTTATTAAAAAAAGCGGCACTTTTTGCGTTTTAAGCCTGTATGAATGATGAAAAAAGGTGGATGGAAGCCTACCATTTAGGGCTTAACCGTAACAGCTTCTTTGACAATGGGTATACACCAATACTTTGTATAACGAGCGACAATAGTAATGCTGCAAAGGTGAGGGAAATGATTAAATCTGTTTCAGTGCCACTTCCGGCTTCTTTTACTGATAGAATCATAAAGACAGAAACAGCCCCTTTAATTCCTGACCAGCTTAATATGGTAGCAGTTTTCCATCCTATTTTACGGCGCCAGTTAGAGAAAAATTGTGTAGTGGTAATAATAAGGAAGCATCGTATCCCGATTGAAACGGTAAAAATTAAAATACCAAGTACCCAATAGTTAAATGATAAATAATCTGCTGCTACTAGTCCAATAAGTAAAAATAGGATAGATAATACGGAAACTTCAACAATACGCCAAAAATTATCGAGAGCGTCTCGGAAGTGCTCTTCTTTAATTAAGCGACCAAATTCAAAGGATAACATCATACCGGCAGACACAGTAGCTAATACTCCTGAAAAACCCATATATTCTGCTACATTAAAGGTGCCATAAGCGACGACAATACTTAACATGACTTGGTAGTCGCGTTCATGTGTGAGATGAATGGCTTTACTAAATAGCCAGCCACCCAAAAAGCCGATAGCAGTTCCTCCAAAAGAGACATATGCAAACTCCCAAAGGACTTGAGTAAATGAAAGAGCACTATTTTCGAGAAAAATACTTAAAATAACAGTGAACAGCACAATACTTGTCCCATCATTAATTAAGGATTCACCTTCAAGAACATTGGCAACCAGTGGTTCTCGTGAAGATTGCTGCAAGATAGCTGTAACAGAAACAGGATCTGTGGGGGTGAGCATAGTTGCAATTAACAGAGCTCCGATAAATGACAAGGACGTGAATAGTCCCGCTAATGCAAAAATTGCCGCTCCTAACATTAAGACAGTGATGACAATACCGATCGTGGCAAGGAAGCTAATAAGCCCACCATGCTGCTTGAAAGCATCGATTGGAAATTGATAAGCTGAGGTAAACAATAATCCAGGTAAGAGCACATGATAGATAATATTTGGTGTGACCTCAACTTGAGAGAAGTATGGGACGAAAAATAGTCCGATACCAACTAGCGTTAAAATAGCTGGAACGGGGAAATTTTCTTTTTTCTTATCGATGGTGAAAATAATATAACCGATGAATAGTAATATTATAATAGGTGTCAGTGCCAAAATGATGACCTCCTATGAGACATGCTGATTTATAAGAATTGATAAGACTAGGTGTTTTCCTAAAGTCAGTTACCCTTTATTATAAAAACTTACTCATTAGGAGGGTGTTATAGTAATGACCATCCGATAGTAATTTATCATCTTTAAGTACACCTTCCACGACAAATCCTTTATTTTCATATAATTTTAGTGCTTTTTCATTTTTTTCAAGCACTTGCAGCGTCATTTTCTTTAATTGCTGACTTTTAGCCCAACGAATAGACTCTCCTAAAAGGTTTTTTCCTATTTCATACCCCCAATATGATTTTAAAACACATACACCGAACGTTACGCGATGAGAAAGTCGTTTTAAATGGCTGCCTTCACACCTAGAAAAGCCAACAATTTGTCCGTCAACTTCAGCTACTAAAAATAGATGGTTAATTGTCACTTTATCTTGACGTATACGCTCTTTAAATCCAGCTTCATCTAAATAATCTTCTCCTTGTTCTCTATCTAGATAGTCAGTTTCACCATCGATTTGCCATCTTACGTGAGATAATTCAAGGGCATCTTGCTCGTTTGCAGGCCGTATTTCATAACTTAACCCATCTTTCTTGTTGTATTTCATTCTATTACTACCTCCGTTCTGTGCATGATACAAAATGTCTACCCCCATTATTTTATAATAAGAAGTGTAAATAAGGATTAAATTCCGTAAATTATAAAAAAATATGGATTAGTTCACTCGTTCATTTTCTGTTCATATTCATTTGATAAGCTTTTTTTAGTTACAAATAAGATAGTTGGAAAGTAAGATCTCTATTTGGAGGCGAACAATAATGGATGATAAAGCGACTATATGGAAAAATTTTTTACTCCCGTATAAATTTGCACTAGATGAACTAAAAACAAAAGTTAATATTATGGTTGAAGAAACGAAATATATGAGAGAAGAAAGTTTAATTGAACATGTTAAGACACGATTGAAAACACCCAAAAGTATGATTGATAAACTTCACCGTAAAGGCTTGAGACCGACGGTAAACAATGCCAAAAATAATTTATTCGACGTTGCAGGGATGAGAATTGTCACGCCTTTTAAATCGGATGTGTACCACTTATACAGTTTGATAACAAAGCGGACAGATTTAACAATCATTGAGGTGAAGGACTACATACGCTTCCCTAAATCTAATGGCTATCAAAGTCTTCATCTTATTGTTCAAGTGCCGATAACACTATCCCACGGCATAGAAAATGTTTATGTAGAAGTACAAATTCGAACGTTAGCGATGGATTTCTGGGCGAGCCTTGAACATAAAATTTACTACAAATACAATGAAAAAATTCCGAAGCACCTTGAGAAAGGGTTAAAGGAAGCTGCAGATACAGTTAAAGAGATGGATGATAAAATGAAAGTTATTTATGACCAGGTAAAACACTTGGATGAAGATCACGATAAGAAAGTGATCCCGATGTATTTCCATGACGACGGAGGAGGCGCCAACAGATGACAAAGATGCCCACACGTAAATCCGTATATGAAATTAAATACAAACTAGAAAAATTAGGTATTAAAATAACGTTATGTGAAAGGCCAAAAAAATTATCAGCTAATTAGCTGTTTATTATAAAGTAAAGGAAAGCTTATGAGATAGGGTTATTTAGTCTCATGAGCTTTTCCTTATGCTAAAGTAAGCTTAATGAGTACATGCTAGAAAAGGGGGAGCAGATTATGAAAGAAAGGCTTCACGTGCTTATTGTTGAAGATGATCCTTATATATCAGATCTATTAGAATTGTATCTTATACAGGAAGGTTTTGAGGTCTCGATCGCCATTGATGGGGAAGAAGGATGGGAAAAATACTATGATGAACACCCAGATTTCGTTATTTTAGATATTATGCTTCCGAAAATGGATGGATGGGAAGTGTGTAGAGAAATCAGGCGTGATGAACGCCAAACCCCTATTTTAATGTTGACTGGAAAAGGAGAAAGTTACGATAAAATTAAAGGTCTAGACATGGGGGCTGATGATTATGTGGTTAAGCCGTTTGAACCGAAAGAAATTATTGCGCGAATGCAGGCGATTCTGAGGCGGACACATCCGAATGACCAAGAACGAAAGCCGATTAAGTTTGAAAAATTAGAAATTGATATTCAGCAACATCAATTATGGCGGGGAGAGGACTCTCTCTTTTTGCCCCCTAAAGAATTGGAATTATTATATTTTCTTGCTACAGAAAAAAATCAGGTCTTCACTCGCCAGCAGTTAGTAGATAGAATATGGGGATTTGATTATGAAGGGGACGTCAGAACAATTGATGTCCATATTAAACGGATTCGAGAAAAAATTGGGGATGAGTGGCCGCATTGGAAACTAAAAACGATACGTGGAGTCGGCTACAAATTTGAGGTGAATGAACGTGTTTAAAAATAAAGGCATGTTTAGAAAATTATTCTCCTCACATTTAATAATTCTTCTTATATCCTTTGTCGTGTTTGCGGTATTATTAAATTCACTTATTCATAATGAAATGACGGCAAGATACTCTAGGACATTTGATCATCAAAAAGATCGGCTCATCGAGCATTTCTTAAATGCGAAAGAACAAGGATGGAATGAAGAAACGTTGCAAACGTCGCTCGAAATGAGTATGAATCAAGAAAATAGACAAATTCTGCTTTTTAATCAGGAAGGCACTCCCGTTTATAATACTGGTTTCTTAGAAGGTATTGGCTTTTCCAGGGAAGATTTAAAACATGTATTGGCTGAAGGGAGCGTTAATAAGCGAATACAAGGTAAGGGGACCCAAGTCGTTTATATGATTGCTGAGCCGCTCATTATTCCTACAGCTGATGTTGAAGAGTATGTGATGGTGATGCTCTTTCATGAGTTCGATAATGAATCGAGCCAAATTGTTTGGATTAGCTTTTTAACAGCAGGGTTTACTATTTTAATTACAGCACTCATGATTTTTTTCGTTTCAAGAAAAATAACTGCGCCATTAACGAACATGAGAAATGTCGCTATGCAGTATGCAAAAGGTGATTTTTCAGCCCGTATTCATGTCGAAAGCAAAGATGAGATTGGGCAGCTGGCACATACATTTAATTATATGGCTAAAGAGCTTGGAAGTCTTGATCAGTTACGAAAAGAGTTCGTCGCTAACGTATCCCACGATTTGAGATCTCCACTAACCTCCATAAGAGGATTTTTAGGTGCGATGATGGATGGCACGATTCCGAAAGAAAAGCATCAGCATTATCTTACAATCATGCGTCATGAGACAGATCGGCTTATGAAACTAGTGAATGATCTGTTAGATCAGACAAGTCTTGAGGCAGGAAATTGGAAACTTGATTGCAAGCGATATAACTTGACAGAACAGTTACGTACAATGCTAGCTAAAATGGAACCGACTGCTTCAAAACATGGGATAGATATGGCATTAAATACAGAAGAGGATATTTATATCTATGCTGATGAAGATCGAATGGCTCAAGTGTGGGGGAATTTACTGCAAAATGCGCTACAAAACTCTGACAGTGGCACTGCTATTCAATTAGAAGTTAATAAACATAGCAATAATGTGGATGTAAATGTGTGTGATGAAGGCGTGGGGATGACGGAAGAAGAGTTGTCGCACGTATGGGAGAGGTTCTATAAAACGGATAAAGCCCGTTCTAAAAAAACAGGAACAGGCATTGGCTTATCAATTGTGAAACAAATTGTAGATTTACACGGTGCTTCTATTAGTGTTAAGAGTAAAAAAGGTCACGGAACCACATTCAAAGTAACACTACCTAAATAATACAATCTTCGGTGGAGTGAGATATATGAAGCATATGTATTGGAAGAACGTAAAAAGGAGCTTGTTTCTATACATCATGTTCTCACTTTTAACTGCAGGCTTTATGTTTCACTATTTCCCATCTTATCCTCAGGCAGAAAATGAGGGTATGGCGAACAAGATGCTCATGGCCGGGGAGAAGGTAGTTATTATAGAAGACAATGAGCAAGCTGGCTTCGTACGTTTAGATTTGTTAAAAAAAGCAGAAGAACGTTTAGCTATTACCTATCATACTTTTCATGCAGGTGTTTGGACCGATGCTTTTATGGGTGCTGTTTTTGAAACGGCGGATAGAGGGGTGGAAGTTGAAATTTTATTTGATGGGATGTTACATAACATGAGAGGTGATTTGAGGGTCATACCTTACATGTTATCCACCCATCCAAACATTACGCTAAAGTATTATGAACCCTTTAACCCGCTTCGACCGTATACTTGGCATAATCGTATGCACGATAAGTTATTAATTGTAGATGATCACTATGTCATGACAGGTGGACGTAATATAGGTGATAAATATTTTAAGTCAGATGTAGACGATACAGTCTATGATAGGGATATCATCTTAATTAAAGAGGAAACAGCACGAGACGATCAGAGGTCTGCCATTACGGAGATGAGTCAATATTTTGACGAGCTTTTTAACCATGATTATTCCTATGAACCGATTTTTGTTCCATCGCTCTATCGAGAGAGAGCGGCTACTGAGAAGAAGGTCATGTTACATGAAGCACATGACACATTTGAAAAGGTTGTTCATCTAAACGTGGGTGAGTGGGAAGAAGAGGCTATCCAAGTGAAAGGGATTCAAATTTGGCATAATCCTATTGAGCGAATGAACCACTCGCCTGCCATTTGGCAAAACCTCATGAGCCTCATAAAAGACGCAGAAGAATCTGTTTTGATTCAAAGCCCATACGTCATTCCTACTGATGTTATGACGTCTCCATTTCAACAGAAGATAACAGATGCTGTGCAGTTAGATGTCCTGACTAATTCAAAAAAAGTCACGCCAAACCTCTTGGCCTATTCTGGTTATGAGAGATATCGTGAAAATCTAGCTGAAAATGGAGTGGACTTATATGAATATGCAGGACAAGGATCAATTCATGGAAAAACATTCATAATCGATTCTTATTATAGTGTTATAGGGTCGTTTAATGTGGATCCACGAAGTGCCTTTTTAAATACAGAAACAGTTATCGTCTTAGAAGGGGAAGAGTTTGCATCCGCTTTAGAAGGTCACATTACTAACTTGCAGGCGGATACACATCTCGTGACTAAGGACAACATCCAAGAAATCGATGAAAATGAAGGCGTCAGTTTTTTTAAACGTGCTGTCCTTCGTCTACTCGCCTCTTTCGTGCCTTTTATTGAAAGTTTACTTTGATTTCTAAGAAAGAAGTCACACTCATAAAAAGAATGAATGCAAAAATAGCTGTCTACAAAAGAGAATTCTTTTGAGACAGCTATTTTTATGCTAGATTGGTAAGCTCGTAATCTAGTTATCTGATAGAAATGGCTTGTTTATATAGTAATAGACACCTGCCATTAACACACTCCCACCGATTATATTACCAAGTGTAACAGGCACAAGATTGTATATCATCCCTTGAATACTGACGGCATCAGGCGGATTTAACACAAATGCAATGGCGAACGTACACATATTTGCAATACTATGTTCGTAGCCGGAGATGAAGAAGCAAAAAACGAATAGCACCATTGTTATTATTTTAGCCATATCCTCTTTCATAGACATCGGCAAGAAAAAGGCTAAGCAAATGAGCCAGTTACAAAGGATCGCGCGAAAAAAAAGCTCCATTGTGGGATCGGTCATTTTCTTTTCAACAACTCCTAAAAGAAAGGCGTTTACATCGGGACTATTAAATAACCCTGTTGTAAAAATTAAAAAAGCGAAAAAGGCAGCTCCAATAATATTTCCTAAGTAAGTATAGCTCCAAAGGGTGAACACTCGTGACCACTTCATTTTTCCTCTTAAAGCTGTATAAGTAAAGTAAAAGGTATTACCGGTAAACAAATCACCGCCACCGTACGCAATTAAGATAATGGCACTCCCAAAGGTGAGAGCGGCCATAGGATAAGTCCAGGGCGGCGCTTCTGTATAAAAAAAACTTCCCGTCTTAAAGGCTACAATGACGCCGAATCCAATGAACATACTGGCAAGAATAGCACGGAGTAAATAGCGTGAGATGCCACTTTTAAATATTTTTTCTTTTTTTAATGCTAACTGTTCTACTTTTTCTAATGAGGTGGTTTCCATAGGTGTAATCCTTCTTTCTAGCAATATAATTCGTGACACGAAACATTTTAGTGAAGCAAATTGAAAAAACCTGCAGCACGTGTTAACTTGCAAACCGTACAGGTCAATAGGGGTACACATTCCTTTATAGAGCCAGGGGATTGTTACTAAGTGCTAAAGTCACTTTTCAACACTTATTAAAAAGCATAAACATACCGAATTTGTGAAATGTTGAACAAATCTTAACCAAATATTTAACTGCGTTAATGGAATAAATTCTATCAATAATTAATAGAGAGTGCAAGGTATTTTTTGAAAGTAAATTAATTACAGGGTAAAAAAATATTGATATGAAAGGGTTTTCTTTGTTTGAGTTTATGAAAAACAGTTGATTGTAGGGGACTATAACAGAATTTAGCGTTAAGTTTTTTCTCCAAATGAAAGAGCTAGGATTACGTGATTTCCTAGCTCTTTGACGCCACCTTATACAAGGAGTATGTGCGAGTAATTGATAAGGTAAGGTGCGAAGATTATGCCATTGTACACCCAGTGCGATGGGGGCAAAGGTACTTCAAATAATCAGAAGGATATTTATCACTAAGTTGATCTTCTTTTTGGGGGGAAATGGGCTTTACCGTGGGGAACGAAGACTGGCAAAGTCTTTAACCCGTTCTTCCTTTAAGAAGTTGGTATATTTTTTCTTAGTCGATTTTAACAATTTATCTCGATTTGCCTGATGGGTGATTGACAGGCTTTTAAGTTGTTCCTTCATCTTCTGCTCATTTTGCACCATTTGTTGAAAGAAGACACGTTGATTTTGAGACATCTCTTCCCATAGTTTTTCATGTTTCATAGCGCTTATCCAATCTTTTAGCACGTGTATATGCTTTGCTGTCTCTTTCATTATTTCATAATTATAGAGCTCAAGCTCAGCAATCGTCGTTATTGCCAAGTCTAGATGAACTTGTGATAATGGTTTGGAATCTTGACGCAGTTTAGCTAATTCTCCGAAAAAATGAGCATAAACATGCTTAAGCTGAATTTGTTTATGAAATAACGTGGTGAGAAAAGCATGTCCTTCTTGTAGAACAGAATTTTCCACCTCACTAGAAAGAGAAAGGGGGTGTTCAAAATAAGTAGGATCAATGGTGGCTCTTCTATTACCTACTACATGTATTTCATTCATAAGCCTATAAAATTGAAATAGTGGGGAGTGGGCTTCCCGGGCAGAAGCAGGATGCTCGTCCCGTTTTTTCGGGGAGAAAATGGCTGTCCCCTGGAGCTTATTAAATTTAAGATAATTCACCATAAAATAATGTATACCGTCAATTTCCCACGGAAGCGCATTAATGGAGATTTTCTCAAATAATTTCTTAAAGCGTCTAGCACGTGATCTTACTTTATGGACCTCTTTTTCCATGATGATTAGCCTCCTGGTCTTTTCAAATGGGAGGAAATGCCTTTTATCCCCACTCCTTTATGATATAAAGTATTTTATCACAGATAACGGATGCTCATCTCCTTAATCACGGACCTTATCAATCAGTGAAAGAAGAACGAAAGCAGCTACTGATTGAAGGTTGGTTTATAATAAAACTGAACGACACATAGAAGTTCTTAGACATACTGACAATACACAAAGATGTTCTGATGGTTATTGAAGGCTTAAAGTAAAGAGGTGATTTAGTAATGTATTTTCATAAAAAGAGGTTCACCTTTGTAGCTGGTGAACAAAACTTGCCGTTATTTGTAGAAAGTGTTGGCTATAATCCACAGGAACAAAAGTTCACAAGACCGGAGGGGTATCCTTACTTTCACTGGCTATTAACGTTAGAAGGAAAGGGAACTTTCACTTTTAACGGTCAATCTTATATGATGACACCGGGAAGAGGCATCTTCCTCAAGCCATATACACCCCATTCTTATTATACGAATGGCTCTTTATGGTCTACTGCCTATATCACATTTGGGGGTGTTTCTGTTGTCTCCATTTTAAAGGCATTAGAATTGAATTTTTCAGCTGTGTATAACGAAAACAAAGATAAGCATTTTTACAATATAATGAAAGCAATGATCGATAAAGTGGAGGTGGAGTCTGAATTCTCACGTTTAGAGCTATCTAGCTACTTGTATCATTTCTTAATTAAATTGAGAACTTATGGGAAAATTAACAATCAGCCTTCGCTTTCTCATAATTATACGAAGGTTCGGCCTGTTGTAGATTGGTTGGAAATTGTTTATGCCGATAATATAGGTTTGCAGGATATTGCCAATCATATGAATATGAGTCCTCAATACTTAAATAGACTCTTTCAAGATACCTTTGGTATTAGCCCTTATTCATTTTTAATTCAGCTTAGAATAAGAAAGTCTAAAGAAATTTTAGTATCGAATCAAGAGATTCCCCTCAATCAAGTAGCTGCTCTAGTAGGATTTAATGATGTTAGTAATTTTGTTGCTACGTTCAGAAAAAAAGAGGGGATTACGCCCAGAAAGTATCGTATCCTTCACAGTTAATTTAATTAATAAAGTATCATATTTTTATAATGTTGTATCACCCGAAATTTGAGTTTTAAAAGATTTATTATGAAGTGTTTAGATTTTAAACCTTATAAATAAAGATATACATTGAATTTTTAATAATGATTAATTATTCATTTTGTGTCTCTATTCCTTTAAAGGATAACTCTAATTTGTTTCATTTTTTCATAAAAATTAAGAGTTATTTTATATTAAAAGAGGTATGTAAGCGCTTATAATTTAAGTGTGTTACTAGTAAAAAATAAAAAAGGAGTTGAATCTTGATGAAAAGATTTATAGTAAGTTTAGGGATGTCAATTCTTGTCGTTTCAGCTTTAGCTGGTTGTGGACCGGATGATGACACAGAGACAGAAACGTCAAATGCCAATAATACTGTCAATGATCATAATGAAACAGGAGAACCGGAAAAACCTGACTCGTTAGAGATTTGGGCTAATGATGATGAGTATCAGTTTGCGGCCGTTCAAGAGTTAGTTTCACAGTTTGAGGATGAATACGGTATTGAAGTAGAAGTGACAGCCTATTTGATGGCCGATCAAGATGAAGCATTTGCGTTAGATGCTCCAGGCGGTATAGGACCGGATGTGATTTTTCAGCCACATGATAGACTCGGAGATTTGACGTCACAAAACTTATTAGCTCCTCTTGAGGTAGATGAAGATACTCTTGCTGAGTATACAGAAGAAGCTGTCACAGCATTTACATTAGATGGCGAAGTTTATGGCGCACCCCTCGTGATGGAAAATACAGCTCTTTACTATAATAAAGATCTTATAGACGCTGTCCCAGAAACGATGGACGAGCTTTACGAGTTGGCAGACTCGTTAACAGATGCTAGTCATGACGAATATGGTTTTTTATTTGAAGCGTTGAATTTTTACCATGTTTATCCATGGATCGGTGGCTACGGAGGCTATGTCTTCTCACAAGATGATGAAGGAAATTATAACATTGACGATATTGGTTTAGATAATGATGGTGCTGTTGAAGCCTATGAGGAAGTTCAGTCATTATTCGAACGGGGAATTTTACCCCGTAGTGTTGATGAAGACGTGATTAATGGGTTATTTACAGATGGAAAAGTCGCGATGGCCGTTTCTGGTCCATGGGCAATGGCGTCTTATTCAGAGGCGTTAGGTGATAGTCTAGGCGTTGCGCCACTTCCTGAGCTGTCTAACGGGAATACGCCAACACCATTTGCAGGTGTCAAAGGGTGGCTCGTATCGAATTACTCAGAAAACACGTATTGGGCATCACAATTAGCTCTGTATTTATCAACAGCTGACGCTCAATCTTACTACTATGAAGAAACCGGAGAAATTCCTGCTAGACCTGACGCTACTGTAGAAGACGAGTTTGCAGAAGCCTTTTTAGAGCAATCTCAATCAGCGGAGCCAATGCCAAATATTCCTGAAATGGGACAAGTTTGGGACCCGATGGAAGATTCCTTACAATTCAACGCTGAGGGACAAGATCCAGGAGAAATTCTAGAAGAAGCTGTTGAAGAAATTCATGATTATATTGACATGATGAATTAACTAGCCCTTCAGAATGCTATAGGGAAAGGGAAGTTCTACACTTTCCTTTCTGTTTAAATTATAGAAAGGAGGCTAGCAGGGTGGGAACAGATCCAGATACACACCGTTTTACTAATCATAAGCCGCTGCAAGCACTTCTATTATCAATCATTCCAGGTATAGGACAATTTTACAATCGTAAATTTTATAAAGGAAGTATCTTCTTTATTCTTTTTTTCGCTTTTATTATTGCCTTTACAGATTTTATCGATATGGGATTATGGGGGATTTTTACACTCGGTACACAAGTGGGGAGAGATCATTCTCTCGTTTTAATTATTCAAGGGCTTGTGACGATCTTTCTTTTAATAATGGCTCTATTATTCTATGGCATTAATTTACGAGACGCTTATAAAGATGCAGAAAAATTAAAGAGTGGTTTTACGATTCCTTCTTTAAAAGAGTCGTTTCACAACACTTACGAAAAGACATTTCCATATTTTCTCATAGGTCCAGGCTTTTTCTTAGTCGTGTTCGCGATTATTTTACCGCTAGCTTTTATGCTATCTTTAGCATTTATGAATTATCGATTGAGGAACGCCCCTCCGGCAGCTTTGTTGGATTGGGTAGGTTTCGATAATTTTATACAGCTTGCAACTGTACCAATTTGGCAAAATACATTCTTAAGTGTTATTAGCTGGACGATTATATGGACACTTGTCGCTACCACACTTCAAATCGCTTTGGCCTTGTTCCTTGCGGTTCTCGTGAACGATAAGCGGATCAAATTTAAGAAAACATTAAGAACGATGCTTATTTTACCTTGGGCTGTGCCGGGATTCGTATCTATCCTCATTTTTGCAGCTATGTTTAATGATGGATTTGGTGCGATTAATAGACAGATTATGGAACCGCTATTTAATATGAGCATTCCATGGTTAACAGATGTCTTCTGGACACGAGTCGCAATCATCTCCATTCAAGTTTGGCTTGGATTCCCGTTTGTGTTTGCTTTATTTACAGGTGTGCTACAAAGTGTCTCGAATGAATGGTATGAAGCTGCAGATGTGGATGGGGCTTCAAGGTGGCAAAAGTTCACTAAAATAACGTTTCCACACGTTATGTTTGCCACAGCACCGTTGATGATTATGCAATACACGCATAACTTTAATAATTTTAATATTATTTATCTCTTTAATGAGGGTGGACCTGCTATTCGCGGACAAAATGCAGGTGGAACCGATATTCTTATCTCTTGGGTCTACAATCTTACTTTTTCCCAACAAAATTATAGTATGGCGGCTGCCATTTCTATGATTATCGGATTGATCATAGGGTTACTTGCTTTCTTACAATTTAGAAGAACCCGTTCTTATAAGGAAGAGGGTGAAGTATATTGAAGGCTAAAACAAAAAGTAAACTTGAAGTGGCAGCGATTTATGGGGTATTTGCAATTATGTTTGTCATCATTGCTTATCCTCTTTTATGGGCTGTTGGTATGTCCCTTAACCCAGGAAGAAGCTTATTTTCAGCTACAATGATCCCGGAAAATTGGAGTTTAGAGCATTTTAAATGGCTGTTCTTTGATGATCCACGGGGACGTTATGTTACATGGTATAAAAATAGTTTAATCGTGGCGACTGCAACCTCGTTTTTCTCAGTAGTCATATCTACATTGACTGCATATGCCTTTTCAAGGTTTAAATTTGTCGGTAGGAAAAACGGCTTATTTATCCTATTAGTGTTACAAATGTTCCCCATATTAATGGCGATGGTGGCAATCTACCTTTTATTAAATATGGTAGGACTTATCGATAATCTCGTTGGGTTAATTATCATCTATGTCGGGGCTAGTGTGCCAATGATGACGTTTCTAGTAAAAGGTTATTTTGATACAGTGCCGAAAGAGTTAGATGAAGCGGCAAGGATTGACGGCGCTGGCCCGTTACGAGTTTTTTATTCGATTATGATCCCTCTTGCTAAGCCCATAATCTCAGTGGTTGCCTTGTTCCAATTTATGACGCCGTTTATGGATTTCTTATTACCGAGAATTGTGCTGAGAAGCGAAGAGAATTTTACGTTAGCTTTAGGATTGTTTAATTTTGTGAGTAATGAATTCGATAACAATTTTACGCGTTTTGCAGCGGGAGCGATTCTCGTGGCTATTCCCATTGCCGCTGTATTTTTATATTTACAACGGTATCTTATTTCCGGTCTAACAGCTGGTGGTACGAAAGGTTAAGAGCTTGTGATGTCTCATTTTATCCCACTCTTAAGGGGCAGTAAAACCCCCACTGATTGAAGCTTAGCTTTATTAATGAATGTAAAGGTGATGTGATTTTATGAAAAAATTCCCTTTCATCAGTGATAAAATCCAAGGATTGTTACACGGTGCTGATTATAATCCTGAACAATGGCTTGATTATCCTGGTGTATTTGAAGAAGATATACGTCTTATGAAAAAAGCCTCCTGCAATGTCATGTCTGTAGGAATATTCTCATGGGTATCTCTAGAGCCAGAAGAGGGGATGTTCACGTTCGAATGGCTTGATAATGTGTTAGATACGCTATATGAAAACGATATTTATGTCTTTTTAGCGACGCCAAGTGGGGCAAGGCCTGCTTGGATGTCTGAGAAATACCCGGAAGTACTGCGCACTTCGAAAAATCGGATCAAAAATTTACATGGTGAACGACATAATCATTGCTTTACGTCCCCGATTTATAGAGAGAAAGTGACGATCATGAATAGGAAGCTTTCAGAACGTTATGCTGACCATCCTGCTGTTATCGGTTGGCATATTTCAAACGAGTATGGAGGTGACTGTCATTGTGACTATTGTCAGGAAGCTTTTAGAATGTGGCTTAAAAATAAATATGGGACGCTTGACAAATTGAACCATGCTTGGTGGACGACATTTTGGAGTCACACAATAACATCGTGGTCGCAAATTGAGTCACCGGCCCCTCATGGTGAAAGATCAGTTCACGGGCTTAATCTCGACTGGAATCGATTTGTAACAGATCAAACAATTGATTTCTTTAAGCACGAAGTTGAGGGAATTCGTACAAAGGCCAATCAATTGCCTGTAACGACGAATTTTATGGAAGCGTTTGAAGGGTTAAATTATTGGGAGTTTGCTAAGCATGTGGATGTCGTCTCTTGGGATTCGTATCCAACATGGCACGATGGGGAACCCCCTTCAAATCTAGCTTCTTGGGTGTCATTTAACCATGATTTAATGCGCTCGTTAAAAGACGGGCAACCTTTTATGCTCATGGAAAGCACTCCAAGCTTAACGAACTGGCAAAACATAAGTAAATTAAAGAAGCCGGGCATGCATCTGCTTTCTTCCCTTCAAGCTGTGGCTCATGGGGCAGATACAGTGCAATATTTTCAGTGGCGAAAAAGTAGAGGATCGAGTGAAAAACTTCATGGCGCTGTCATTGACCATAAAGGAGGAGAGGATACGCGCGTTTTTCGAGAGGTAAGCGAATTAGGTGGAGTTTTGGAACAATTGCGTGATGTGGCAGGTACATCTGTTCATTCAGAGGTTGCCATCGTATTTGATTGGGAAAATCGTTGGGCTGTGAAAGATTCTCAAGGTCCTCGTAATATTGGTATTCATTATGAAAGAACGGTTCGACAACACTATCAAGCATTTTGGGAGCAAGGGATTTCAGTGGATATAGTTGACTCTCAGTGTGATTTTTCAAAGTATAAGCTTGTGATTGCCCCGATGCTTTATATGATGAAAACAGGTGTGAGTGATAAGATTGAAGCTTTTGTAGCTGCTGGTGGTCATTTTGTAACGACTTATTGGTCAGGTATTGTCGATGAACATGATCTTGTATATTTAGGTGGTTTCCCTGAACCATTGCGGAAAACGTTAGGTATTTATTCAGAAGAAATTGATGCTTTGTATGATCATGAAACGAACGTTATGGTGGCGACTGATGATAACACCCTTAATATGACTGGGGAGTACAATGTCTATGAGTTATGTGACATTATCCGTTTGGAAGGAGCAGAAACTATTGCAACGTATGAACATGATTTTTATGCTGGAAAGCCAGCTGTTACAAGTCATGCTTATGGTGAAGGTCAAGCTTACTATGTAGCCGCACACGGTAGTCAACATTTTTACGAAGCATTTTACACGCAAATTAGTTTCAAAGCAGGCCTGAAGCGTCACTTAAATAGTCACTTGCCTACAGGCGTTACCTTACAAAAGCGTACTGATGGTGAAACAGATTATCTATTTCTCATGAACTTTACAGGTGAGAGTCAAACAGTGGAAGTAGGTGAGCAGTTTATTGACCTGATAGATAACGAGGAAAGTGGCGCGGAGATTCGCTTAAAACCATACGGTATTGCTGTATTGAAAGGATCATCAACCAATTAATTCTTTAATGAGGTGATAGTGGATGAAAAAGAAACGGACATTTATTTTAGGCACAGTATTAAGTGTTTTAGCTTTTTCGACAGCCGCCGCACTTTCTTTTACCGTTTTAGCTTCAGAGGGTGAAAAAGAAGTAGATGAAACCTTTATTAAAGGAGCGGACGTCTCTTTACTGCAAAAAGTAGAAAGAGGCGGAGGGACATTCTACGATAATGGCGTAGAGAAAGACGCTCTGGAAATATTGAAAGATAACGGTGTTAACTATATACGTTTGAAAATATGGGAAGACCCAGTTAATGTTGGCGGTGCCAATGACCTAGAGGAAACAGTCACGATGGCACAGCGCGTAAAAGAACACGATATGGGCTTTCTCTTAAATTTTCATTACTCAAATTTTTGGGCTGATCCTGAAAGACAAAACAAACCGACTGCTTGGGAAGACTTGACGTTTGATGAATTAGTCGATGTTGTGTATGACCACACAGCTGAAACGTTACAAGTGCTAGAAGAAGTGGATGGCCTGCCAGATATGATTCAAATCGGTAATGAAATTCAGTCTGGCATGCTGTGGCCAGACGGTAAAACATGGGGAGAAGAACAAGGCGTAGATTACGGTGGATTTGAAAATCTCTTACAGTTAGTAAATGCAGGTATTGATGCCGTTCACGACACATTGCCAGAGAATCATAGTGTGGAAATAATGCTACACCTGGCAGACGGAGGAGACAATGACTTGTATCGTTGGTGGTTTGATGAGATGTTAGCTCACGGTGTCCATGACTTTGATGTCATTGGACTATCGTATTATCCTTATTGGCATGGCTCCCTAAATGACTTACAAGCTAACTTGAATGACATCAGTGAGAGATATAATAAAGACGTGATTGTCGTTGAAACATCCTATGCTCACACATTGGAAGAGGGGGATGGTTTTCCAAATATATTCGGTACAGAGGAAGAGGTTGAAGGCGGTTATCCGGCCACTGTTGAAGGACAGACAGCATTTTTAGAAGATGTCATGTCGGTCATACATGGTGTGCCAAATGATCATGGCAGAGGTTTTTTCTATTGGGAACCAACATGGATACCGGCTGAAAATGCTGGTTGGAAAGATGGCGAAGGAAATGCATGGGACAACCAAACATTGTTTGATTTTGACGGTAATGCCTTACCATCATTAAAGATTTTTAATGAGTAACACAAACCTTCAATTAGTGGTCGTTTTCGTTCCTATCCCACTGATTGATCGTGGAGTTGATTCATGACTTTAGTGGTCGTTAGCTCTCGCCTAAATAGATGATCCTTTCTATTTTGAGATGGTCGTTTTACGGAGGGCTATCTGTAATAAATTTAAACGAGTTTTTCTCACTAGTATTGTCTATGAGAAAAGCTCGTTTTCTTTACTAAAATAATAAAGTGTGGCTAGAGAGTTTTTTAATAAGTCATTGGCTGATAAATTTAGAACGACTGAACAAAGCAGTTCTGATTGAGCTCGAAATAAGAAAACTAGGGGAGGGTAAGGGAAGAGGAGAGACGAACTAGTGTCTGAGAGATTTGATCTTTGTTCATAGAAGTTCTAAATTTACCTCACAGAGTTCAACTTACCCAAGGAAGGATGACGGGGACAAATGTGACGAAAATGTGAACACCAAGCTATTGGTGGCGCTTAACTGTAAAATCGTGTATGCTTTCAATGGATATATTTTTACTATAGTAAAAGTAGTAATATTAATAACATGGGGTGAGGAAATGAAGCGAGTAATGACTAGTTTAGTAGTTATTGGATTAGCAGGTCTAATAACAGCTTGTGGACAAGGGGAACCAGATAATAGTTCTGGGGCGGTGAATGTTAATGATGTGAACTTAGAACCATTAGAAGCTGAAATTAATATTCCTGAGACAGCTGAACTAGGGGAAGAAGTCGTTTTACAGGCTCTTGTTTTACAAGGGGATGAAAAGGTAGATGATGCTTCTGAAGTTATTTTTGAAGTTTGGTTGGATGGGGAAAAAGCTGATAGTGATATGATCGAGGCAGACCTTCCGGGAGAAGAGGGAATATATGAAGTGACGTATGAATTCTCTCAAAATGGGGTCTATATGGTACAACCCCATGTAACTGCAAGAGGCTCACATGTGATGCCAGTTGAAGAAATAACAGTTGGCCATACGACAGAGGAAAATGAAGAAGAAAACAATGCGGCAGAAAATAATGATCATCATGATCACGAAGGAGATAGTCATGAACAAGGTCATTTACATGAGAATATGACACTTGATTGGCGAGCTGGAGAGGAAGCCGAAGTTGGAGATGAGGTGACGCTAACTGCTTATGTGGAGTGGGAAGAAGAGGCCTGGTCGGATGGAGAAGTCCAATATGAAATTTGGAAGCATGGCGATGAACGCCACGAGTGGATTCCTGCCGAGGAAGTGGAAGCTGGCTTGTATGAAGCCGTTCATCTGTTCGAAGATGAAGGGGAATACCATGTGATGGTTCACCTTGAAGATGATAGCCTTCATGAGCATGTCCAGTATTTAATTCAAGTGAATTAATCTTTTTCCAAGCTTAATACTATAATCGCTTAAATAACGATCATAAGAAGGATTGTTTTTAGATCTCGCAAAGGTATCATTCATTTGGATGATGCCTTTTTTGTTAGTCGTTTATTCTATTTAACATTATTTTTCCACTAACTCATCGACTTTGTTAAAGATGATGATCAATGGAAAGGGAGAGAATGAAATAAAAGAAGGGACTTGCCCACTAAATAAGTGAATGATTTCTATATCTTCTTCATCTTAAGACACTTTACTATCTTGTATATACAAGATATACTTATATTAAAATATTTTAAAAAGGTTATATTTTGAAAACGTTTAATCGGAGGTTTCACAATGGGAATCGAAATGAATGAATGGTGGAGAAGAGCTGTCGTCTACCAAATATATCCGAAGAGTTTTAACGATACGACAGGTGACGGCGTTGGTGATCTTCAAGGAATAATTGATAAACTGGATTATCTAGTACAATTAGGTGTGGACGTCTTGTGGCTTACACCAATATATACGTCGCCGCAGAGAGATAATGGCTACGATATTAGTGATTATTACAGCATACATGAAGAATATGGGACGATGGAAGACTTTGATTTATTATTGAAAGAGGCACATGAACGTGGCTTGAAAATAATTATGGATATCGTTGTTAACCATACGTCAACAGCGCACAAGTGGTTTAAAGAATCAGCATCATCAAAGGCTAACCCATATAGGAATTATTATATTTGGAAGAGTGCTGTAAATGGGAAGGAGCCAACAAATTGGCAGTCAAAATTCGGTGGAAGTGCATGGCAATATAACGAGACGACTCGTGATTATTATTTACATCTTTTTGACGTTACACAGGCAGATTTAAATTGGGAAAATCAAGAGGTGCGTCAGTCTATTTACGATATGATGCATTTCTGGTTTCAAAAAGGTGTAGATGGTTTTCGCCTTGATGTCATTAATTTAATTTCAAAGGATCAGGATTTCCCTAATGATGAAGGTACGATTCTCCCTGGTGATGGACGTAAATTCTATACAGATGGTCCAAGAGTACATGAATTTATCCATGAAATGAACGAATGTGTTTTTTCCAAGTACGATGTTATGACAGTTGGAGAGATGAGTTCAACTACGATAGACCATTGTATTAAGTACACGAGACCGGATAGAAAAGAATTAAACATGACATTTAATTTTCATCATTTAAAAGTCGATTATCCTGATGGTGAAAAATGGGCCCTTGCCGAGATGGATTTTGGGGCATTAAAGCGTATTTTATCAACTTGGCAGACTGAAATGTACAAAGGTGGCGGGTGGAATGCGTTGTTTTGGTGTAACCATGACCAGCCGCGTGTAGTTACACGATATGGAAATGATGGTGACTATCATAAGCAATCTGCCAAAATGTTAGCCACGACCATTCATTTGATGCAAGGGACACCTTATATATATCAAGGGGAAGAAATTGGCATGACCGATCCAAAATTTAATACGATAGATGATTACCGCGATGTGGAAACGCTCAACATGTATGAAGCAAAAAAGAGTGAAGGTTATAGGGAGCAAGAGATTCTAAAGATTATCCAAGCTAAATCCCGAGATAATTCAAGGACGCCTATGCAATGGAATAGTGACATAAATGGAGGGTTCACTGATGGAACACCATGGATTCCATTGGCTCCAAATTATGAGCAAATTAATGCGTCTGCCGCTATTGAAGATAAAGATTCAATTTTTCACCATTATAAGAGACTAATTAATCTTCGGAAAGAATTAGATATAGTAACATATGGCGATTATCAGTTGCTTTTAGAAAATGACGACAGACTTTTCGTCTACGTCCGGACATATAACGATGAGAAATTGTTAGTCATAAACCATTTTTATGATGGGGAGACACAATGTCAGTTACCAGATGATCTAGACGTGGAAAGCTACGAAGCCACTTTGCTTTTAACTAATTATGAAGAGAATAAGGTGCTAAGCAAAACAATGTCAATAAAGCCTTATGAGTCGTTAGTTTATCATATGAAAAAAGTTTGATAAACTGTAAAAGGTGATGTCTATGAAAAATAAATATTTTCAAATATATCGGGAAATTGCAGATGATATTCGGTCTGGTATCTATCCAGCCAATACGAAGCTACCGTCCGAACATGATTTGATGAAGGACTTTAATACCTCTCGAGAAACGATTAGAAAAGCATTAACACTATTATCACAAAATGGTTTTATTCAAAAAATTCAAGGTAAGGGCTCAATCGTGCTCGATGCAAAAAAAATTGACTTTCCCATTTCAGGGTTGATCAGTTTTAAAGAGCTAGCAGTGAATATGGGGAAAGAGCATCGTACTATTGTGGAAGTGCTAGAGCTTATTAAGCCTGATCAAAACATTCAGCGGCATTTAAATGTGACAGGTAAAGATAAAGTTTGGGAAGTGTATCGGGTAAGGGAAATAGATGGTGAGCGGATCATTCTTGATAAAGATTATCTTAATCATTCTTTTGTTAGTAATCTAACGAAAGAAACTTGTGAGAACTCGATTTACGAGTACATTGAACATGAACTTGGATTAACGATTAGTTTTGCTAAGAAGGAAATTAGTGTTGTTGAACCGACTGAAGAGGATAGACGTCTGTTAGACCTAGACGGTTTCACCAATATTGTCATTGTGAAAAATTTCGTTTATTTTGATGATGCAAGTTTATTTCAATATACAGAATCCCGTCATCGACCAGATAAATTTAAGTTTGTTGACTTCGCTCGACGGAATGTACACCACTAGGATAGCTATGAAAGAACAAGCCACGTTAAACAGCGGCTTGTTCTTTTGGCTTAACGCGTCTTTTTTAAGATGTCCACAATATCTTTTTTAAGCGAGTGATTGCGAATGGTTTCTCCTAGCCACGTTTTTGTCGGCATATTTGTTTCAACTTTAACGCGTTTTAGTAATTTAACTAACGCTTGCTTAAAAACCGATGAATAGTTAACCCTGTCAATCTTTTGTGCTTCTGTTAATAACAATTCAATTGTTTCAGCATTTTCTATTGAAATGTATTGAGTTGCGTTAAATACGAATTGAGACATGATTTTGGCGTAGTCGTGGCTTAAATAATAGGCTGATATTTCTTGAATGAGTTGAGGGTGATCATTGATATGCTCAGCTAAAAGTGGGATATATGAGTCGATCCGGTGATTTAAAATAAATTTAAATGATTTTAAAGCATTCGCTTCTTTAATAGCTTGTTTCAGCGTGGTCATGATGAGAGAATTGTCTGCTTTGCCGTCAGCATTTTGCAGGGCAATTAGGCGAGATGGCCATTGATGCTTAATATCTTCAAGATGTTCATCAATGAGGTGTTTAATAATATTATCGTTTTTCATTTTAGCGTCTTTCTCAGGTTTAAGTGCGTCCTTTAAATCGTCCTGGGTTACTTTATGATGACTTTTGCGTTCAGCTATTTTTTTATAGCGCTCCATTGCTTTAGATGAATCAACAGTCGTTTTATTTGACAGGAAAAAAGAGTCAAGGAATTGACCGTTATGATCTAAAACGGCGAAAATAACAGGCGCTTCTCGCTCGAATAATAACGCATGAATTTTCTTTACCCCCTGTACCTCCTCATATTTTAAGACGTAATAACGGCTGTTTTGGCCATCCAGATAAACTTTTTTTCCTAAGAAACTTGGTGGTAATGCAGGCATACTTCACCGGTCCTTTCTTTCATAAGATATAGTAGCGCTTGAAAAGAGTGATGAAGGTACTTTATTGCTTCAGTTCCTTTCTAGCAGGCGGCTCATGTACGACTGAGAATAGCACATAAACATAACATGTGTTCCAAGAGATAGATCAAAGAGAATGATAATGACACTAATCTTCTCTCTCCATCATAACTGTCTTTTGTCCATTTGTGTAGTAAAGAAAACAATTTTAAATAGACAAAAGACAAAACTCCTCTGCTTATTGAAGGCAGAGGAGTCTTATTAAATATTGTTTTTATTAACGCGTTGAGTAGCCGCTTTCGCTCTTGCTTGTGCTTCACGGTCTTCTGTATCAGCTAATTCATCACTATATTTTACATCTTTATTGCTATCGTCCTCAGTTGCTTCCCGTCTTTTTTTACGTGGATCCATAGAAACCGCTCCTTTTTATCCATAGTTAATCATGTTGACTAATTGTTCAACTACAAGTTTGATTTGTGCTTGGAGAACGCTTTATCAGCCGCTTTGAAATCAGATTGATGGGCCATTTCAAGCGCGCGGGATGTTAATCGTTTTTCTGCCCTTGTTTTTCTTTTCTTTGCGTCGGTAGCCATAGGAGAGCCTCCTTTTAGTCGCTTTTCCTTATACTGACCAGAAGTTATTCCATTTATGCAGAAATAATTATTTTTTTATCAAATCAGTTAATGCATCTTGTAGATGGGGAAATTGAAACCGAAAATCGTGTTGTTCTAACTTCGCAGGTAGGACTCTTTGTCCTTCTAAAATAAGGATACTCATATCACCAAGTATGAATTTTAATAGACTACTTGGTACAGGGGCCCAAAATGGCCGATTTAAAACAGCAGCTAACTGTTGCCCAAAGTGTTTCATCATTTGTGGATGAGGAGCTGTTATATTTACAGGCCCCTGAAGGGAAGGAGTAGTGAGAGAATGTGCTAGAGCTCTAGCCACATCACTGATATGAATCCACGACATCCATTGTTCACCTGTGCCAAGTTTCCCCCCAGCTCCAAGGCGAAATGGTGGTAACATCTTTTTTAGGGCGCCGTCTTCTACCGATAATACGAGGCCGAAACGAGCACATACCACTCTTACAGTTGGCGCTGCTTTCAAGGCTTCGTTTTCCCACTTTGCTACAACATCAGCTAAAAAATTATTCCCTGGTGTCGTTTCTTTTTCGGTAAATGTTTGAGTAAAGGACGTACCGTAAAAACCTACTGCAGATCCATTAACTAAAACGTCAGGCTTCTTCTTTAGCTGTTCGATTATTCGTACGACTTCACGTGTTGCGACAATACGGCTCTGCAATATTTCCTTCTTTTTATCCGCTGTCCATCTGCCACTATTCAAATTTTCTCCTGCTAAATTAATTAATCCATCAATACCTTCAAGTTCTTTTTCAGGATATGTACCCTCTTTTAGCCATTCTACATAGGTGATCCCATATTTACTCTTTTTATTTTCTTTATTTCTCGTTAGAATAAGGACATGATGATCTCTTGAAATAAGTTCTTTAGTAACAGCTTGTCCGATGAGACCTGTTCCACCTGTTATAGCTATTTTCATATCGATTGTACCTCCTTAAGGTTTTGATACCGTTATACTTTTATTCCCTTTAAATGTACGTCTTGAAACGTTTTAACTAAAGGAGAGGTTAGGGTGCCAGTTATTTCAAAAATTACCGCAGCTAAAAAAAGAAAAGATAGATTTCATATTTATATAAAAGAAAACAATAAAGATCAATATGCTTTTACAGTATCTGAAAATTTACTAGTACAAGAACAGTTATTAAAAGGAAAAGAAATTTCAGAAGCCGACATATCCCAACTACAGGAGAAAGACAATTTAGACAAGATGATGCAAAAAGTGCTGAATTTTCTGTCTTATAGAATGCGCTCTGAATTAGAAGTGTTAACTTATTTGAAAGATCATGAAGTCAGTGATGAGCAGGCTGGAGAAATAATGGACAGACTCCGTGAGCTGCAATTTATCGATGACAGACTATTTGCAGAAGCTTTTGTTCGTACAAAACGTGATACTGGAAAAAAAGGGCCTTTAATCATTCAGCAGGAGCTGTATCAAAAAGGAATAAGTCAAGCACTTATTGATGATGTAATGACTCAATATTCCACTGAGCTTCAGCTTCACCACGCGATCGTTATGATTGAAAAAAAACAATCCTCCTATAAGAATGAAGGAGTAAAAAAGAAACAGCAAAAATTGATTCAATTTATTATACAGCGGGGTTATTCACACTCTATAGCCGTAGAGGCATTGAAAGAAGCTGAATTGAAAGAAGATCCAGAAATTGAATGGCGGGCAGTAGAAAAACAAGGAGAAAAAGCGTGGAAGAAGTATGAAAAAAAACCTGAATGGGAACGTGACCAGCGTATAAAACAGTTTTTATTCTCAAGAGGGTTTACGACAGAGTTAATAGATCAATGGCTCCAGGCTAAAAAAGAAGAAAATTTGACATAATAAAGCAGGATTCTTTTCTAGATATTTATGAAAGCGCTTTAAAAATCGACACAAAACTGTTTTTTTCGCTAGCTAAAATTGTTTTTTAATGTCGATATAATGATTAAGGACAAAATAAGAATACTTGTTTTAAAAAAATCTGGCTTTGACAGCAGTAAATATACAGAACAACGGGAAGGCTAGTATTGAATTTCGACAACAGTTAAATTATCACTAGAAAGGAATATGTTTATCTATGTCATCAATTATTGCGTTAACACCTATCATCTCAGTTATGCTTTTTCTTGTAGTGTTAAAAATGCCTGCTGTACGGGCTATGGCTATTAGCTTGGTTGCGACAGCATTATTAGCTATTGTATATTGGCAAGTGCCATTCATCATTATTAGTGCGTCTTTTATTGAAGGAATTATGATTGGTCTATCCATCTTATATATTGTTTTTGGTGCAATTTTACTTTTAAATACACTTAAACTTTCCGGTGCTATTGACACAATTAGAGCGAGTTTTATGGGGGTCTCTCCTGACCGCCGTGTGCAATTAATTATTATTGCTTGGCTATTTGGTGCTTTTATTGAAGGGGCAGCAGGATTTGGGACACCAGCAGCTATTGCAGCGCCTTTACTTGTAGCTTTAGGATTTCCTCCGTTGGCATCCGTTGTTTTAGCTCTAATAGCTGATAGTTCACCTGTTTCTTTTGGGGCAGTTGGAACACCGATCATAGTAGGAGTAGAACAAGGGCTATACGAGGGAACTGAAGTGAGTTCGATTGCGTTACCTTATGTGTCAGAAGCAGGTGGCATGGCAGCTTTCCTCCAACAGCTAGCAACTCAAATTATGAGTATTGACATTATTGTGGGCTCTTTTATGCCACTAATCATGGTCCTCATTTTAACACGCTTCTTTGGGGAAGACAGGTCGTGGAAGGACGGCTTGGCCATTTGGAAGTTTGCCATTTTTGCAGGGCTAAGCTTTACGTTACCAGCTTTGATAGTTGCACGTTTTTTAGGACCAGAATTCCCGTCTATTTTTGGCGGACTAATTGGACTCATGATCGTCATACCGGCTGCCAAGAAAGGTTTTCTGTTACCAAAAACGTCGTGGGACTTTGCTAAAGAAGAAAATTGGTTATCTTCGTGGGTAGGGAAAATAACTGCTAATGATGAGGCGGATAAAACAAAAGCACAGTTACCGTTGGCTGTCGCTTGGATACCGTATTTACTAGTAGGCTTGTTTCTCGTTCTTACTCGTCTTGACGCGCTACCATTTAAGGAAAAATTACGGAGTGTCACAGTGGGTTGGAACAATATTTTAGGTACAGAGATCGGTGAACAGTTAGAACCGCTTTATATTCCTGGCTTCGTGTTCATACTCGTTGTGATCATTACAATCTTTGTTCATAAAATGACAAAAAATCAAGTGAGGCGTGCATTTACATGGTCAGGTAAGGCAGTAATAGGAACGGCGCTTACATTATTTACTGCTGTTCCTATGGTGAGAATATTTATTAATTCAGGAATTAATGGAAGTGGTCTTGAGGCTATGCCAGTTGAGCTGGCAAACACGGCATCCGCTTTGATGGGAAGCGGTTGGCCGATCATGGCCCCTATTATTGGTGCATTAGGCTCGTTTATTTCGGGCAGTGCGACCTTTAGTAATATGATGTTCAGCTTGTTCCAAACAAGTGTTTCAGATCAAATCGGTGCAGATCCCACTCTTATTTTGTCCCTTCAAGTCATGGGAGCTAATGCCGGGAATATGATTTGTGTTTTAAATGTCGTTGCAGCTGCTTCAGTTGTAGGATTGGTAGGAAGAGAAGGAGCAATTATTCGCATGACAATTTTACCTATGTTGTATTATGCCCTCTTCGCAGGAACGATCGGGCTTATCTTAACGTTTCTGTAAGATTAGTACTATGACGCATTGATGGGTGTTTAACACTACTGAGTAAAGAAAGTGATGTATGCGTTGTGAAAACACCTTCTCTAAGCTGTAATAACAGGTAACAATTCTTTTCTTTAGAAAAAACATAAAAATTATAGTATAAAGAAGATAAGAGCTTTAGCTACTTTGTTACTAAAGTTTAGTAAATAAGAACCTTTATCCCACTCTTAAGGGCAGTAATCCCCTACCTCATAACTTAAGAAGGTCGAAAAGTGTAGGTGAGGGATAAACTTTCCCTAAAGGTTCGATAAGTTAAATTAACAATCAGTAGGAGATGACTCCCACTGATTGAAGCTTAACTTTATGAAACGAAAGGGGCTGAGCCATTGGAGAAATATAGTTTAATGTCCATGGCAGAACTTCAACAAGAAGTAGCTGATTTAAAAGTGAAAGCTCAAAAAGCTGAACAGATGGGGATGATTAATGAATTTGCGGTACATGAACGAAAAATGTTACTCGCTCAAGCCTATTTGTTAAGCCCGGATGATTTTCATGCAGGGGAAAAATATCAAATAAATGACAGTGAAGACGTCTTTTTAATTGATTATTTGAATGGTGTTTTTGCCTGGGGATATAGAAATGCCAACAGTGGCAAGGAAGCTGTACCCATTTCTCTCTTAGGGAGACGTATAACGTAGGTAGGAGGAAAGCATCCCTTCCTCCTTTGTTCCCTGATAATAGTTACGTTCTTTTGCGTGTTTGAACTTCCAAAATTTGATTGTGTAAGCTTTGTTCGGTTTCGCCATTTACTTGATGAAAGGCACGCTTTGGATTGGCTCTTGGCGATTGAAAAGGGTCTTGTTGCATTTTGTTTTTGCCGTTCAAAGTCCGAGTATTCACCATTATGAGAAACTCCCTTCAAAATCTTAAATGTCATCCTCCTGTTTTTCAGAGGAAGCAGCCATTCGTTGTTTTGGATGATCTTTTATTGAACCATCTGGTCGTTTCGAAGCAAAACGTGACATGTCGTGCCGGCCTTTATCTAATGAGATACGACTCGGCAAATCTCGGTTATTATTACGCAAAAGGTTAACCTCCTTTATTAACAGGGTTGTCTTTACTATCTCCACTTGTCCAATTTTTTAATGATAACAATTTCTCCCGGTTATCTCTTTCATCGAGTGGGGGCTAATAACATGTAAGAAATAACAGGAAGGAGCTTTTAATATGTATGATTATTATGAACGGTTGACTAACCGACTATTAGAACAAAATGATCACTTATCTTATTTTGAAGCTCGTACTTGGATAGAACTGCTGTGGGAAGATTTTGAGGCGACGTATGCAAAAGCAGGGCAAAAATATAAAGGAAAAGATACGACAGAAAAAGTGTTATCTCAGTGGATAGATAATTACGGACCACGACTTCATGAAGTATTATTAGAGAAACCAAAATATAAAGAATGGTTTGAAAAAAAGAAGTTTTATCATTAAGATAAGCGTATAAAAATATGGAGGGCAGTCTACTTAGTAGGCTGTTCTTCTCGATTTAATGAGTACGCTAAGGTTACGCTTTTAAAAATAAGCATTCTATAAAACAGAGGTTAAACCATAGTGAGTTCAGTTCAATCGAACATGACACCAGTTCTTTTTTAATGTGTGAAAGGGTGAGAGGATTCATGATAATGCCTTTTTTGAACTTACTACAAGGGTTAGCGTTTTTAGGTTTCGTGATATCGTCATTCTTATTATTTAGACATCTTCGTAAAAAGAAGCAATCAAAAAAATCATTAAGTTGGTCAGAAAATGTCATGTATATAATAGTTAAATTCTCTCTTATAATTTGGCCATTTACCTTTGTATTAATGCAATTAGACATCATGTTTGGATAAACATGATGTCTAAATTATTAAGCAGAACTCAAAAGAGTGCGTTGGTGGTTGTTTAATCTCCAATCTCGACTATATTAATTATTCTACTGCGACGGTTTCCAATTTTCGACGAAGTGAAGCGTTGTTATAAATCCATCCAGTGTAAGAGCTTAAAATACGTAAATCTTCATCCATTCTTACGATTGCTACGAAGGGATAGTGCCCTTTACTACGATACCTTAGATCGACAAACTTCACTGAATAGCCATGCCTTTCAATGGAAACCGCCCATCGATAAGCTGGAGAAAAGGAGAGGAAGGCTGCTAAATTTTTATCTTTTCGTGCTGCGTTAATAATCGGATCATCTGGTATGGGCTCAAAAGGGTATGATTCAAAATAGTTAATTTTGTTTGCTCTACTTTCAGCAACGTACATCATTGAGTTTGTTCGAACAACGACATGCCACCTACTCCATTTAAAGGTAGGAGAGGTAAAAATATGTGTTGCATCAGGGTGTAACGACTTTACATGATGATAAACACGTCGCTGCGCTTTAATCCGCCAAATATAATAAAGTACGATTACACCATACATGGTGAGGAATGTCCATCCTGGTGGGAAGCCGAACCTCCAAAACAGAATGCCTATTATATGGGCGATGAAAATAAAGGCATCGAAAATATTAATAATACCTAAAGCGAGCCATTTAGAATAAAATGGCGCTAACGCTTTCGTTCCATATGCATTAAATATATCTACGAAAACATGCAGAAATACAGCGAGAAATATCCAAGCCCATAAGTTATATAAATTTAGATTTGGAATTAACCAATATAGAAAAAGGGTAATCACCGTCGGCCATATAAACAAAAAAGGAATCGAATGAGTGACACCACGGTGATGCCTAATATATGAGGAGTTGTTACGTAACTTTAAAACGGTGTCAAAGTCTGGGGCCTGTGATCCAACCAGCACACCAATCATAGCCGCTTGAGTCATTTCAGGACTAGATGATACTGCAGGATCTAGTGTTGCTAATCCCCCTATGGCAATCCCCATGACAACATGGGTTCCTGTATCCATAAAGTTTCCCTCCTTGCCTCTTGTTGTCAGTCGTGTTTCGGGCTTATCGTATCATTTAAGTAAGCTGTCAGCAAAAATTTTATTATTTTATCACATTGTATGACAAAAAGTCTCTTTAAGCTTTATAATAACCTTTTAGGTGAAATTACGCATGTGTTATGTCACTAATAGAAGACAGTAGTATTCGATTTGGGACACGCACACTTATAGTTTATTCATACCCTAATATTAATATTTCAAAAGGAGAATATAGTGTGAAACATATTGACAATGTTCAATTTCAATCTGACTTACTCAATTGGTACGATGAGAATAAAAGGGATCTTCCGTGGCGGAGAGAAAATGATCCATATAAAATTTGGGTATCCGAAATCATGCTTCAGCAAACCCAAGTGGATACCGTTATCCCTTACTATGAACGATTTATGACTTTATTTCCCACATTACAAGATTTGGCTGAGGCGGAAGAAGAGACGGTATTAAAAGCATGGGAAGGGCTCGGTTATTATTCTAGAGCTCGAAATTTACATACGGCTGTAAAGGAAGTAGCAGCCACATATGGAGGACAAGTGCCTGACACGCCTGATGAGGTACAAAGTCTTCGAGGAGTTGGACCTTATACGGCAGGTGCCATACTTTCCATCGCTTATAACATACCCGCGCCTGCCGTGGATGGTAATGTCATGCGAGTGATATCTCGACTTTATACTATTTATGATGATATAAGTAGACCCTCAGCACGCCATACGTTTGAAATGCTCGTTATGAAACTCATTTCTCAGGAAAGAGCTTCTGATTTTAATCAAGCGTTAATGGAGCTTGGGGCGCTAATCTGTACACCTAGACAGCCAGCCTGTCTTCTTTGTCCTGTTCAATCGCATTGCGCTGCACGCGAGGAAGGGGTACAAGAGATACTACCTGTTAAAGCTAAGAAAAAGCCACCAAAAAAATTACAAATGAAAGTAGCGGTTGTTAAAGATGAAGAAGGAAAAATACTTATTGAAAAAAGACCTGAAACAGGCCTTCTTGCTAAACTGTGGCAATTTCCTAATATTGAAGCTGTGACTGATACAAACGATGATTTAAAAGCTCATTTAAGTGCTCTTGGAGTTGAAGTGAGTCTCGCAAAGGATGCCGTTCAAGAAGTAAGGCATGTTTTCACTCATATTGTTTGGGAAATGGAAGTGTATACAGCTACTATAACGAAATTAGAGGAAACGGTATTTTCAGGAGCAACAACACGGTTATTTGTAGATCGTGACGATATAAGTTATTATCCATTTCCTGTCTCGCATCAGAAGATTATCGATCATTCACTTTGAAAGGGGTTCATAATCATGAATTTACAATTGCAAGGGAAGACAGTCCTAATAACAGGTGGCTCAAAGGGTATTGGTAAAGGAATCGCTAAGGCTTTTTTGACTGAGCAAGCGAAAGTAGGGATCGTTGCTCGAAATGAAAAAGACTTAGAAAAAGCGAAACGAGACTTACCAGGAGTGGTGACATTTCAAGGAGACCTAATGGATTTCCACGCTCGTGAAAAAGTGATGACCTCTTTTTTAGAAGTGTTTGGGGACATTGATATTTTAATTAATAATGTGGGAGGAAGTAGCGGTGGAAAAACGATGGAAACAGATTTGAGACAGTTTGAGGAGGCAATGCAGCTTAATTATTTCTCAGCTGTCCACTTTAGTCAGATGGCTGTTCCCTATATGCAGAAAAAGAAACAAGGCGCTATTATTAATATCTCGTCAATCTTTGGCAGAGAATCTGGCGGAAAACCATCTTATAATAATGCGAAAGCAGCCATGATAAGTTTTACGAAATCATTGGCTGATGAGTTGGCGAAAGATGGGATTCGTGTTAACGGTGTAGCGCCAGGATCTATCTTACACCCTACTGGAAATTGGCAAAAAAGGCTTGAAGAAGACCCCGAAAAAATTGGTCAGTTTGTTGAGCAAGAAATTCCTGCTGGCAGGTTGGGTACGGTTGAAGAAATAGCTGATGTTGTTGTTTTCTTGGCCTCAGAGCGAGCCAGATGGGTAGTAGGGGCCACATTGAATGTGGATGGTGGCCAATCAAATGCAAACTTTTAAGTACGTTTAGATTCATTTTCACGAGTGAACAATTTCATACTGCTTCTGTTTCCAGATAGACGCTTTCCTGAGAAATCTCCTTCAGCTAAATGAGGTGATAAACTCTTTCCCCTTATTGGATCTAAAGCCTTAGCTCATTGCAATCCCTTAAAAAACGATATTTTGATACCGTTTATTTTTCAATGTTCGATTAATTTGCGCTAATAATTTATCACAGATAACTGACGCCCATGTCCTGATTTACGCAACTATCAATCAGTGTACGAAAACGCCTACTGATTGAAGATTCGTTTTATTCGATTTCAACAAATAATGATAATTAAGTTAAATGTTCCTTTAAAAGACGCACGTTTTGAAAGGTTTAACAGTCTCTTTATTTTGTATGACTAACACTTCTACACGGTCCTCATCATTCACAGTGTGTTAATTAAGAAAAGCGCTAAGCGTTTTTGGAATGTCTACATTTTTAAAATGTGAAGCTTTCATTTGTAGTGTATCACCTTATTGGAAAACAAATAAGGTATTACTTCTAGCTAAAAAAATCAATTTCGTTACGCGAAATATGTTAAGATGGATAAAAAACAGGAGGATTTCACACATATGACACAAGCAAATGCCTTAAATTATCCTTATCCTTCTAAACGAATGGTGACATATGGACGGAATGGTATGATAGCAACATCCCAACCCTTAGCTTCACAGGCTGGCTTAGATATCCTTAAAAAAGGCGGCAATGCTATTGACGCAGCGATTGCTACAGCTGCGTGCCTTACTGTTGTAGAACCGACATCAAATGGTATAGGCGGTGATGCCTTTGCTCTCGTATGGACAAAAAATAAGCTTCATGGACTGAATGCAAGTGGACAGGCGCCTAAAAGCATTTCAATCGAAAAATTGAAAGAGCAAGGCATTGAGCAAATCCCTAAATTTGGATGGACACCTGTAACGGTACCTGGAGCGCCGGGGGCTTGGGTTGAATTGTCTAAGAAATTTGGCAAACTACCGCTAACCGAAGTTCTTAAGCCAGCCATATCTTATGCAAGAAATGGCTATCCCCTCAGCCCAGTGCTATCATACTTCTGGGGAAAAGCGACCGACAGTTTCAGTAAAACTTTAAAAGGTGACATGTTCAATAGCTGGTTCGATACCTTTGCACCTGGAGGTAGGGCTCCAAAAGCCGGAGAAATTTGGTGTTCGGAGGGGCATGCTACTACATTAGAAGCAATTGGCCGCACAAATGGAGAGGCCTTTTACACTGGAGAATTAGCGGATAAAATGGACGCCTTCTCACGCCAAAACGGTGGTTATTTAAGAAAAGAGGACTTAGCAGCATATAAACCTGAGTGGGTTGAGCCTATTAAGGTTCATTATAAGGGCTATGATGTCTGGGAAATACCACCAAACGGGCAAGGATTAGTAGCTTTAATGGCTTTAAATATTTTAAAAAATGAGACATTTACTTCTCGTGATGATGAAGAGACATTTCATAAACAAATAGAAGCAATGAAGCTTGCTTTTGCAGATGGAGAAGCATACATTACTGACGCGTCCCATATGAAGCAACGTGTGGATGATTTACTCAGTGAGACGTATAGTGAATCAAGGCGGCAGCTCATTGGGGAAGAAGCACGTTTGCCGGAAGCAGGGGACCCTTCCTCCAGTGGAACCGTTTATTTAGCTACTGCTGATGACGAGGGTAATATGGTGTCGTTTATTCAAAGTAATTATATGGGATTTGGCTCTGGATTAGTCGTCCCTAACACGGGTATCTCTTTACAAAATCGAGGGCATAACTTTAGCCTTGATCCAGAACACGATAATGCATTGAAGCCAGGTAAACGTACGTATCATACTATTATTCCGGGGTTTTTAACGAAAGGTAAAGACCCTGTAGGACCTTTTGGAGTAATGGGTGGCTTTATGCAGCCACAAGGGCATCTACAAGTCATTATGAATACGATTGATTTTGGGTTAAACCCACAAGCGGCACTAGATGCTCCGAGGTGGCAGTGGATGAAAGAAAAAGAGGTTTTGTTTGAGCAATCCGTCCCAAATCACATTATTAACGCTTTAGCTGCAAGAGGGCATAGTGTCATGCTCACTCACGTCAGTAACAATTTCGGCAGAGGTCAAATTATTTGGCGTGATCCTACCACAGGCGTACTATGCGGAGGAACCGAATCGAGAACAGATGGAGCTGTAGCGGTCTATTAAGAAAGGTGTCCTGAAAAAATGAAACAAATAAATTTATTTATGGCCTTCCTTAGAGTGGGCCTTCTCGGTTATGGTGGTGGACCAGCCGCAATACCACTTATTCAAAAAGAAGTTGTGGAGCGCTACGGGTGGATTGAAGAAGAAGAGTTGTCTGATATATTAGCCATCGGTAATACATTACCAGGCCCGATCGCCACTAAAATGGCTGGTTATATTGGCTTTCGTATTGCAGGTGTCATAGGTATGATTAATGCGCTTGTGGCTTCAGTTATACCGACAGTTGCCTTACTTATCTTCGTACTTTTTTCATTAGCCTCTTTTCGTGAATACGAATGGGTACAGGGAATGACACGTGGTGTTTTGCCTGTAGTGGCTGTGATGTTAGGTGTTTTAACATGGGGGTTTATTAAGAAATCAACCGCTGATTTTGGGTGGTTGAGAGTGATGTTTTTAGTTATATTATCTGTTATTACCTTGCAATTATTAGGTGTTCACCCTGCTATTCTAATCGTCGGGCTCATTCTTTATGTCTTTATTAAGCCTGAGAAGCGTAAGGGCAGTGAAAAGGCAGGTGAGACTTCTTGATTTATTGGCATATATTTCTCGCCTTTTTTATTCCTAATATCGTTGGCTACGGTGGTGGTCCAGCGTTAATCCCATTAGTAGAACATGAAGTAGTTCATAATTATGGTTGGATGACAGTGGATGAGTTTGCTGAGGTTTTAGCACTTGGAAACGCATTGCCCGGTCCTATTGCTACGAAGATGGCCGGTTTTGTCGGTTTTGAACAAGCAGGCGTTCTTGGCGCAGTAGTGGCTCTCTTTGCAACCATCGCCCCATCTTTAATATTAATGCTCGTGCTGATGGGAGTACTCATGAAATTTAAAGATTCTCCTAAAGTAAAGAAGTTATCCGCTATCGTTAGACCAGCGATTGCTGTACTACTTGGACTGATGACATATCGCTTTGCCTTTTCTTCTTTAAGTGATAACGGGTGGATACATACGATCTTTTTATTAGGAGCCAGTTATTTTCTTATGGAAGTTAGAAAGGTGCATCCTGCATTTGTGATAACCGCCGCCCTCGTTTATGGGGCGATATTTTTAGCTTAACCTTTAACAGCCCCGTATAGACGGGGCTGTCGCTGCTAGTAGTGTTAATCAAAATGAAGTCTCGTACCACTTGTCCACTCTGCTTCTAAAGGCGTTAACCCATCACGGTCCATAATTTCCTCGACAATTTCGCGGTGGATAGTGACGCCTTCAGCACTTAAATAAGGTGAAATCTGCTGAAACAAATAATGAAAATAAGCTAATTCTTTTTCTGTCCATTCTGTCTTAGGTGTCATGGTTAACTCAGCCATGTCTCTACCAACATACATTGGTGTGCCTCCTAGTGTATAATCTTTACGTATAGTTTTTCAATGAAAGAATGAACTTATACATTTGAGCATACAGAGTAAATATTAAAGGAGATAAATAATTATGACCACTAAAAATACAAAGGTAGCCTTAATTACAGGAAGTAGTAGGGGAATAGGAAAGCAAATTGCCCTTAAGCTTGCTGAACGTGGCTATAACATCGTTGTTAATTACGCAAGAAGTCGCACTAAAGCCGAAGAGACGGCTGAAGAAATTCGAAAACTTGGCAGAGAGGCGATAGCCGTTAAAGCAAATATTGCTAAAAAAGAGAAAGTAGAAGAATTGTTTAATCAGATTGATGACACATTCGGTCGGCTTGATATTCTCGTTAATAACGCGGCTTCTGGAGTGCTTAAGCCTCTTATGGAAATTGAAGAAAGCCATTGGGATTGGACGATGAATACGAATGCTAAGGCGATGCTGTTTTGTTCACAAATGGCGGCAGAACGTATGAAACGGCAAAATTCAGGAGGGGCAATCGTGAGCCTGAGCTCACTTGGTGCAGGGAGATATTTACCAAATTATACAACGGTAGGTGTGTCCAAAGCAGCAGTTGAAGCATTAACTCGCTATCTTGCAGTAGAGTTGGCACCCTATAATATACGGGTTAATGCTGTTTCAGGAGGAGCTGTTGATACGGATGCTTTAACACATTTTCCAAACCGTGAAGAATTACTTGCAGATGCTAAAACACGTACACCAGCAGGGCAATTGGTAGAACCTGAAGATTTAATGAATGCAGCTGTTTTTTTATTATCTGACGAAGCTAAAATGATTCGTGGTCAGACGATCATTGTAGATGGGGGAATATCTCTACTGACCTAACGTTTAGATACCGATAAATAATAAAAATGGAATAAAATGATAATTTTTTTATGAGTAACATGTTGACCGTTGGATATATTAAGTCATGTGGAGGTGATACACATGAAAAATAACCAACAACCAAACGCTTCTAAAACAAATGCTCAACAAGTTCAGAAGCAAAATCAAAAATCTGCCCAAGGTCAGAATTATGAATTTGCAAGTGAAACTGACGCTCAAGAAGTGCGTCAACAAAATCAACAGTCTGAGCAAAAGAAACAACAAGCATCTTCAAAAAAACAGCAACAGTAAATTGAATAACGTATTCACTGTCAATTGAAACGGTGGCGATTGTTTAAAGAGGATGACTCAGTATAGGTATGTATGTTCCTATTTGAGCCATCCTCTTTGTTATGGTTCAGTCTATGTCGATGGGGGTGTTTCTGGAGGAGATTCTTCCAGGAAGTTTTCCTTTGTATCATTTTAAAATGTATGAAAGAATAGTATAATAAATATGATTAATGTGAATGTGCTATTATTTATTGTGTCCTAAAGCCGTCATACTTTTTATGACAGACTTTCAAGGGAGGATAAATATGTTTTTCCGGCGAAAACCCGAAAACAAAAGGAGGCAACATACGAAAGAATCAATTGATGTTATATCGGTAACAATTGAAGATGTGCAAGAGGCTGTGAACAATTTTGCGAAAGAATTAAACGAAGAGATTTCTTTACGAAGTATTATTCTTGATAATCACGAAATTGATTTCGATCTTTTGCACAAATATTTAGGTGGTAAACCGGATAGACCATTTTATATGTCTAAAGAAACCTTTGAAATTTTCGAAGACCCTGAGTTCCCTAAATATATTGATCATTGTCAGGTGGCATGTGATCACTATTTTATGGAGACCGGTGAAGAACCCATTGTACCAGGAGACAAAACGAATAAGATCAGCTACTTTAAGTTGAAAAACTATCTCATTGAGCACCCGCCAATAGATCTCTACTTAGATGTGAGGGACCGGATGGTGACGCATCGGAAGCCGATATAGAACGACCAATACCTATCATTAAATGCTGACACTTAGAGCTTCTGATCATAAAATTAAGAAGCAGTACGACAGATTTTCTTATACTTTATATCTTGCGAGAACGTGAAGAAAGTATAAAGAAAGGAGTAACAATGTGGATTTTCCGAGAGTAGGCAGTAATATTGAAGTGCAAAGCTATAAACATAACGGAAACCTACACCGTGTGTGGGAAGAAACGATTATACTAAAAGGGACGTCCCATGAAGTCATTGGAGGTAATGATAGGATTCTTGTTCAAGAATCAGATGGTCGGCAATGGCGAACACGTGAGCCGGCTATCTGTTTTTTTACTTCAAAACATTGGTTTAATGTTATCGGGATGATCCGTAACGATGGCATTTATTATTACTGTAATCTTGGGACACCCTTTACCTACGATGAAGAAGCATTAAAGTATATTGATTATGATTTGGATATTAAGGTGTTTCCAGATATGACGTATAAATTACTCGACGAAGATGAATTTACGTTACATAAGAAACAGATGAACTATCCAGATGAAGTGGAAATTATTTTGAGAAGAACAGTGGACGAGCTTGTTTCATGGATAAGTCAACAAAAAGGTCCCTTTGAACCGGGTTTTATCGAATATTGGTATGAACGCTTTTTACAATATCGTTAATACTACATAACTGTGGAAATGAGGCGGCTCCTAAATGATTATGGGCCGCTTCTTCTCTTTGCTGCTATTTAGCTAAGATATCTACTTGCTTATTCGATAGTCCTAGCACTGACAACTTAGAACAAGAGTTAAAAAGGAGGGTAGAGATGCAAAGCATAAAACGTTATTTCATATTTGTAAAACCGTACATGAAACAAATCATTTTAACGGTCGGTATAGGCATGCTTAAGTTTAGTTTTCCTTTATTAATACCATTAATTTTAAAGTATGTGATAGATGACATTATCGGGGCTGAAGAAATGTCTACTCATGAGCAGCTTAGTCAGTTATATTTACTCATGGGAATCGTGTTAATTGTCTTTATTATCTTACGACCTCCTATTGAATATTATCGCCAATATTTTGCTCAGTGGACGGCGAATAAAATACTGTATGATATTCGTGGCCAACTTTTTGATCATCTACAAAAGCTGAGTCTAAGGTTTTACTCAAATAGTAAAACAGGAGAAATTATTTCTAGAGTCATTCATGATGTAGAACAAACGAAGAATTTTATTGTGACAGGCATGATGAATATTTGGCTCGATTTATTTACGATTCTAGTGGCCATTATAATTATGTTTACAATGGATATATGGCTGACCTTGGTAGCCATTGCATTATTGCCTTTCTATGGTATGGCAATTAAGTATTTTTATAGCCGTTTACGGGATTTGACTAGGAAGAGGTCACAAGCATTAGCAGAGGTGCAAGGCCATCTACATGAACGCCTTCATGGTATGAACGTCATTCGCGGATTCGCCCTTGAAGATTACGAACAACAAACGTTTGATAAACGGAACGGCCATTTTTTAACGAAAGCCATTGATCATACGAAGTGGAATGCGAAAACATTTGCAGTCGTTAACACACTTACTGATATAGCCCCTATTATGGTAATTGGTGTTGCAGGTGCTCTCGTCATTCAAACGAACCTTACAGTCGGTACGATGGTTGCCTTCGTCACGTACATGGATAGATTGTATAATCCGCTTAGACGACTCGTGAATTCCTCAACGACACTTACACAGTCTGTTGCTTCCATGGACCGGGTGTTTGACCTTGTAGATGAAGAATATGATATAAAAGATAAACCAGACGCGATACCTTACCGTCTCCCACATGGTGAAGTGAAATTTGATGATGTGACATTTAGTTATAATGACAGCGATCCAGTTTTAAAGAATCTTAACTTTACTATAAAACGTGGAGAGACAGTGGCTATTGTCGGCATGAGTGGTGGAGGGAAAAGCACAATAATGAGCTTAATTCCGCGCTTTTATGATGTGACAGAAGGGAGAATTTTGGTAGATGGCAAGGATATACGCGACTACCAAATGCGGTCATTGCGTGATAACATCGGCATCGTGTTCCAAGACAATATCATTTTTAGCGATTCTGTAATGTTCAATATACGAATGGGGCGTCCAGAAGCGACAGATGAAGAAGTATACGCTGCAGCTAAAGCTGCCAATGCACACGAGTTTATTACAGAGCTACCTGAAGGGTACGAAACGAATATCGGTGAACGAGGCGTTAAGCTTTCTGGTGGGCAAAAACAGCGCGTAGCGATCGCACGAGTATTTCTAAAAAGTCCACAGATTCTTATTTTTGATGAAGCAACAAGTGCACTTGACTTGGAAAGTGAGAAGCTTATTCAACAATCGTTAGTCAATTTGGCAGAAAACCGTACGACTTTTATCGTGGCCCATCGTCTCTCTACGATTACGCATGCTGATACAATACTCGTGATTGATAATGGGGTGTTGATAGAGCATGGAACACATAGTGAGCTTCTAGCGAAACGAGGAGCCTATTACGACCTCTTTCAAGTCCAACAATTACATTAACAAAATATCGAAAATATGATTAAAGAGCTAGTGTAAGGTGACCAAATAAAAGGGACAGCCCTCATAAGTTAATACTTATAGGACTGTCCCTTCGATTTTTTAGAAACTTTCACGCTCTCTAATTTTTACTTCATTATCATCTGTATGATACGTAAAAAATCCATCAACTAAGCGGTCTAAATGTTCAAGCTCCTCAGTGTATTCAATAATAATACCAATGACAGGCAGGAAATGAATCCAGTCATCAGACGTGATCTGCTCTGTATTATGATAAGTCATAAATACATTAATTAATTGATGTTTGCCATCATTAATTTCTTCAAAATAATCAGTTGTGGATTGTGCCTTTACTTTGCCGGAATACTTTAATAAAATTCTTTCATGATAATTTGTTAAATAGTCGAGCTGTAACTGCAAAAGCTGTCCCATTTCCTCAGGTAACTGATTTAAAACATTATCATGTCTGCTAAGACTTTTTAAAATTTCTTTCGCTTTTTTCGTGCACGTCATCATCTGTCTGAATAATACGACCTTCCGCATACGGGCATATTCATTTTTGCGAAAATAGCTCCGTTCCTCTTTATACAACGCATAGATGTTCTCGACCTTTAATACGCTACCACGGATTTTTTTAATATCTTTTTTTAGCGTGTGGTAGTCTACCTCGTGATGCAAAATTAAACGAATCCATTGAATAATTTGGTCGTTTGCATACGTTACTTTATGATAAAGCTGATTTTCATGTTTAGGCGGAAGGAAAATCATGTTGACAATAAAAGCAGAAAAAACACCGAGCATAATAAGGATGAACCTATTAGCCGCAAAATTAATAAAGTCATCTGTTGGACTTCCCATAATGACGATTGCTGTCACAACAGCTAATGGAATAATCGCTTCTTTTTTTAATTTAATATGAATACCAAGAATCAGAAGCACGACAACACCAATGACGAATGGCTCATGGCCAAAAGCGAGTACAAAAACGATGGCGAGTATGGCACTTATGATGTTCGCTTGAATCTGGTCCCATATAAGTACTAAACTTTTGTGAACAGATGGTTGCACAGCAAAAAAAGCAGCGAGTCCCCCAAATGCAGGTGTCTCAAATCCCATCCACATAGCAGCGTAAAGCGCTAATGTTACAGCTAATCCTGTTTTGAAAATACGGGCACCGAGCCTCATAATAAGTCAAATTCCTTTCTTACATAAAATAATAGTTAACCGAATTGAACCATATCAAACTTCATTTATTACAGATAAGCTTCCGTAAAACTCCTAGCTCAAAAATAGAGAAGAAAGCTAAAGTTATTAAGACGGAAGATAACTTTAGCTAATGTCCTGATTCACTCAATAGATAAAAATCAATTCATTTTCAATGAGTGTGAAATAAAATGACAATCAATACAAAACTGTACTATACACCCGTTTCATTAAAACATCAAGGTGCGTTCGCCTATAATTTCGTAAAATTCCATGTAGATATGGCGGAGTTGTTACTTGAAATGGCTTTAATTATCAATAGCAATCAAATAGAACGGGCCTAGTGGCTGTATACCCGTCAAGTTAATTGCTTTAATCATTGTTTTAATTATGTCATTATCTGATGTCTCATTTCTGAGAATAGCCGTTAATATATCATCATCTAAAAACGTCACAATTTATTCAAAGTTCATGTCTATGGAAGAAAAGTTGGATGAAGAAAAGAAGCGAAACTATAAGAAAAGCTTATTATAGAAGACCTTTATTAAGTACCCATTTTAATCCAAGAAGTATAGGCGAGTAAGTGGCATTAATAATATGGAAAAAATTATGGAAAATGACTGAAGATAGTTCGCATAAGAGAGTTGGATGTGTCGCTATCATGAGACAGTTGTCTTCCCTTAAAATAGTGCGAGTTTTATGTGACCTATATCTATTCATCTTAAAATGACATGGTAAATATGAGGGAGTAACCATCTTAGTTATAGAAAGTGTCGTATTCATGAGACGTTTTTTTGCCGTTATCACAGGCAGTTTGCACTAGATTGACGACATCAAATTTCTATTATAGGATTCAAGTGAAATGATTCACAAAGGAATAAGTCGACTTAAAATAATAGCTTTTTAATGTGACGAGTTATTATTTAAGCTTTAATGTGAAACATTTCACATTTTACAACTAAGGAGTGATGAATGTGGCGAAAGTAGTAACGGCCGCCGAAGCAGCGGAGTTAATTAAAGATAACGATACTGTGGCAGCAAGCGGATTTGGCTTATCATGTTGGGCTGAAGAGATGGGGATTTCAATTGAGGAAAGGTTTCTACAAACCGGTCATCCAAAAAATCTCACAGTTATGCATGCGAGTGCTGTAGGGAATCGTCGTGATAAAGGAATGAGTCACTTAGGATATGAAGGATTGACGAAGCGTTGGATTGGTGGAATTGCTATTGCTTCGCCTGGCATGGCTAAGCTAATCGAGGAAGATAAATGTGAAGCTTACAATTTACCACAAGGAGTTATTACGCAACTGTTTAGGGAAATCGCAGCCAAACGCCCAGGTGTTATTACAAAAGTTGGTATGGGCACATTTGTGGATCCAAGAGTAGAAGGAGGCAAGATGTCACCTTCGGCCAAGGAAGATTTAGTAAAAGTCATCACAATCGAAGATGAAGAGTGGTTATTCTATAAAACTTTCCCTATTAATGTTGCCATAATCCGTGGGACAGTTGCAGATGAGAATGGCAACTTAACATTAGAAAAGGAAGGACTACATATGGAGGTTCTTCCAATTGCCCAAGCAGCAAGAAATTCAGGTGGCATCGTCATTGCTCAAGTGGAGAATGTTGCAAAAAAAGGGACACTGAATCCAAAAGATATTAAGGTGCCAGGTATCTTAGTTGATTATTTGGTCATTTCACAACCAGAAAACCATTTTCAGACTGAAAATACGTATTATAACCCTGCCTTTTCTGGGCACGTAAAAGTACCGCTAGAAGGTATTGAAAAATTACCTTTAGATCAACGAAAGGTTATCGCAAGGCGGTCAGCTGCTGAACTTGTGCCTAATGCTGTATTAAACCTCGGTGTTGGTATTCCAGTAGATGTATCGACTGTGGCTGCAGAAGAAGGAGCGAATGACCAATTTATATTGACCACAGAAGCGGGTTCGATAGGAGGTGTCCCAGCAGGACTTAAAGATTTTGGGCACGCTTATAATTCGGAAGCTATTGTAGACCACGATGCTCAGTTTGACTTTTATGATGGTGGTGGCATAGATCTCTCTGTTTTAGGATTAGCGCAGACAGACGAATTTGGGAACGTTAATGTGAGTAAATTCGGAACTCGTGTGGCTGGTTGCGGAGGATTTATTAATATTTCTCATTCTGCCAAAAAACTTGTGTTCGCTGGTACTTTTACGGCAGGTGGTTTAAAGACAAAGGTGGAAGATGGCAAACTGACGATTTTGCAAGAAGGAAAAGCGAAGAAATTCCTAAAACATGTTCAGCAAATTACTTTTAGTGGAGCCTTTGCTGTTAATTCCGGACAACACGTCGTTTATGTAACAGAAAGAGCAGTATTTGAATTGATTGATGGCAAAATGACTCTTACTGAAATTGCACCAGGAATAGATTTGCAGAAAGATATTCTAGAACAAATGGAATTTGAACCGGCTATCTCTCCAAACTTAAAAGACATGGATACAGCCATGTTTCAGGAAAGCTGGGGACAACTAAAAACACTATTAACTAAGAATCAAGTTACTCACGTTTAAACTAAAAAGCTAGTAGACAGACGTTAGTGGACCAGCTTCTAATCAGTTAACAAGCTGACCACTTTCCGTTTAAAGTGAAAGGGGAAAAAAGATGAACGGAATTTTAAACAGATGGCAGATACTAATCGCTTCAACCATTATTAATCTATGTGTTGGTGCTGTCTATGCTTTTAGTATCTTTGCCTTACCGTTAACAGAGTTATTTAATGTGTCTATGTCAACTATTATGGTGGCATTTACTATTAATGCGGCTATTTCACCAATCCCTATGATTCTTGGAGGGAGGATGGTTGATAAAGGAAAGGCGAAAACAGCTATTTTTGTAGGTGGCGCTTTATTCGGCGGAGGGTTTATACTATCTGGTCTTAGTACGGCACCTTGGATGCTTTATATTTCGTACGGACTTATCGCTGGAATCGGTCAAGGAATTGTTTACTCTTCAACAATCGGCAACACGGGGAAATTATTCCCTGATAAACGAGGCCTGGCAGCTGGAATTGTTACAGCAGGTTATGGTGGGGGGACTATTGCTATAGCGCCTGTAGCAAATCTCCTTATTGGCAACTTTGGTGTGCAGTCTGCTCTCCTTACACTAGGGGTAGCATTCTTACTTATTATTCTAGGTTGCGGTCTATTTGTTAAGCCAGCACCAACTGGTTATCTTCCTGAAGGTTGGATACCACCCGCCAAGTCAGGTAAAGGAAGTGCCATTAATACACCATGGCACGAGATGATTAAGAAACCAATCTTCTATGTTATTGCCTCTATGTTTTTAATAGGTGCGTTATCAGGCATGATGGTAACGTCAAATGCATCTGTCATTGGTCAAACAATGTTCGGCTTAACAGCAGGGGCAGCAGCCTTATATGTAAGCCTCTACTCCTTGAGCAATTGTCTCGGACGAATTTTTTGGGGAGCTATTTCGGACAAAATAGGTAGAACATATTGCCTTATGATGATTTACATTGTGATTGCAGTATTAATGTTAGTTTTAGCACAAGCAACCTCTGTTACAGGATTTGCGATCGCTATTATTGGTATAGGATTATGTTTCGGAGGTACAATGGGAATTTTCCCTTCTATTGTAGGGGAAAAGTTCGGTATGAAATATTATGGTGTCAATTATGGTGTAACGTTTATCGGATATTCGGGTGCAGCATTCTTTGGACCGCGAATAGCCAATAGTGTAGCTGAAGCGAACGGTGGTATGTTTACTAATGCCTTCTATATAGCATTAATCATTTCACTTATAGGCCTTTTATTAACTTTTGTTTTCAAAAATATGGAAGTGAAACAACAAAAGCAGGATACGACACTTACACCTGCTTCGTAATTAACTAGGAATAACTCAGGGAGGAATTAATGATGGAACTTACCCAAATGTTAGGAATCAAATACCCAATTTTTCAAGGAGCAATGGCCCAAATCGCGTTATCACCATTAGTTGGTGCAGTTTCTAATGCAGGTGGTTTAGGAATTATAGGATCTGGAGGCTTTTCGGCGGAAAGGCTACGAGAGGAAATTCAACGTACAAAGGCCATAACAGATAAACCATTCGCAGTGAATTTAATGCTCATGATGGAAAATATCCCAGAACTTATCAATGTTCTTATTGAGGAAGGAATTAAAATAGTTACTACTGGCGCAGGGAATCCAGCCCCATATATGGAAAAGTTAAAAGCTCACGGAATTATTGTTATTCCAGTTGTTCCATCAGTTAAAATAGCCAAGAAGATGGAGGCGCTTGGCGTAGATGCCATTGTTGCAGAAGGAACAGAAGCAGGTGGACACGTTGGTGAAACGACTACGATGGCTTTATTACCACAGGTGACAAACGCCGTATCTATTCCAGTTATTGGAGCAGGTGGAATTGGAGATGGGAGAGGTATTGCGGCGGCATTTGCTTTAGGGGCACAAGGTGTTCAGGTGGGTACACGCTTCTTAACAACAGTGGAGTGTCCTACTCACGACAATTTCAAGCAAGCAGTACTTGATGCAGATGACACAAGCACTACTGTAACAGGCAGAAGCATAGGCGGACCTGTTCGAAGCATTAAAAATAAAATGATTGACGAATACATTAAACTAGAAAAAAATAATGCTTCACGTGATGAATTAGAAAAACTCTCATTAGGTTCACTTAGAAAAGCTGTCTTTGAAGGAAATATGGATGAAGGTTCTGTCATGGCGGGACAAATATGCGGCATGTGTAATAAACTTACCACGGTAGAAGATATGATTACATCAATGTTTGACGAAGCACAAGTTGTCATGACAAAATTAGGACAATACAGGATTAAAGAGAAAATCGGCAATTAACATGTCAGCTGGACACTCACGCTATGCAATACGATAGGTGTGTCCAGCTTTAAATTTGAATTCATTGCATTATTTAGGTGAATGAGGTGTTTGATTGTGACGATCACGTGGCTTTTTTTAAACGAGACTGCATTAGTTTAATATGTTGTTATAATAATAACTAAAAAGGATTGTGCATAAATGAATCCTCATATAAATGAAAATTTAAGTGATTCTCCTTCTACACTGTTTGTCACTGATGCAAAAGGGAATATTTTAATTTCTAATGACTTTACAGCTGTAACTGTCGGCATGCCTCTTGAAGAGTTATTGAAGTGCAACGTCCAGGATTTGGTGAAAAAGGGCTATTATAATCGTTCAATCACGATGGAAGCGATTGAGAAAAAAGAGAAAGTATCACGTACCATAAATACAAATAAAGGATTTAGTATTCTTTCCACAGCTACCCCTTTATTGCAAAGTGATGGAAAAGTTAAACTCGTGGTGACAACATCTAACACCTATAAGGCGAATCTATCTAAAGAGGAGTGTCCTTCTAAAGTTGTTGAAGATAGCGGCCAAAGCATAGATGAAAGTGATACTAAATTAGTTGCTGAAAGCCTTGCTATGAAACAAATAATTAAAGTATGTAACCAGATAACATCATATGAAAGTAAAGTACTCATTTATGGCGAGTCAGGTACTGGTAAAGAGATGATTGCAAAATATATTTACCGGAAAAGTCACCACAAAAATGGCCCGTTTCTTTCAATCAACTGTGCAGCAATACCAATTAATTTTTTTGAACATGAATTATTTGGCTATGAAAAAGGTGCTTTCCCCCGGGCAACAGAAACGAAAAAAGGTATGATTGAAGAAGCGGAAGGTGGCGTTCTTTTTTTAGATGAAATATCAGAAATGCCTTTGGAAGTACAAGCTAAATTGCTCCATGTTATAGAGAATAACCATGTAAGGAGAATTGGAGGCATTCGTAATCTAACGGTTAATTGTCGAATAATTTCAGCTACCAATCGTGATTTATGGGAAATGGTCACTAAAGGGTTATTCCGAGAAGATTTATATTATCGAATAAATGTCATTCCTATTCATGTCCCGCCCCTTAGAACGAGAAAGCTTGATCTTGTAGGATTAATTTCACACTTTGTAGCTGAATTGAATGAGAAATATAACAAGAATATTTATTTAAGTGCTGAAGAGTTTCAAAAATTGCTTCTACATGATTGGCCAGGAAACGCAAGGGAACTTAAAAATTATATTGAAAGATTAGTCGTAACGGAACATTTTCCCGTGGAATTGAAGGAAGAGGAAGCACTGTCAGACTCTTATGCGTTAAATCATTTTATTAAAAATAATATGGCACGGTTCAAGTCGCTTGGCGATTTTATGTCAGTTGTTGAAGCTCATTATATTAAACAAGTTATTCATTCGTGTCATGATAATACGAGTGAAGCAGCGAGGAAGCTGGGTATACATCGATCAGCTATTTATCGTAAACTTAAGAAAACAAAAGGATGAGCTCTCTTGTAGCTCATCCTTTTCGTACTATTATTCTGTCGATACCGCAGGGTCTGCTTGCTGTTTAACAGGCGTTACTTGTCTAAAATGAGAGACAGGATCGGCAAGCAATTGTTCTACGTAAGCCGCTTCATCGGTCTGATTTAATTGTAGCAATTCGTCGTGATAGATGGTTAATAGCTCGACGACATCTTGTACCCCTTTATTTGTAAGAGGTTCAATTGTTACTTTTGCTCCTTTGGCAATACGGCTGTTGAGCATTTTTTCGTCAAGTCCCATCTGCGGGTCATGTCGAAGATAGACAACACCACCGGTCATACCAGCCGCCATCCAAGGACCTGGGTCCCCCATAACTAATCCTCGACCATTCGTCATATACTCGAATGCAAAGCCTTTAATGTTAGCATGAATGCCCGTATTATAGTGTTTATTAGCTTTCAATGGCTTTTTCACACGACCTCCGAAAATCATATCTGCACCAGATAGTCTAATTCCAGCGCGTGAATCAGCGTCTCCTTGAATAATAAATGTCCCTTTTTGAGCGCCGTAGCCTATCCCTTTTCCAACAGATCCGTTGATAAGCTGACCGTTAAGTCCTTGTGTTTTAAATACTTTAAATGATCCTCCAAACGAGGTTTTACCTACACCGTCTTGCGCTCCGCCAGAGATATGAATATTAACACCATCACTATTATAGGCGCCGAGCCCATTACCTAAAATGGACCCTTTCGTGTACCGTAAATCTATCTCAGGTAACGTGCGATAAGAACCGTCTAGTTTACCACGTACGCGGTGACATGAAACACGGCTACCAAGAATACGTTGTTCAGCGGTAACTGCTTCAAATTCCCGAGAAGTTGTTAATTCAGAAACATTAGCATCAAGGTACTCAAATTCAGACCCAACTGCTACGGCTAATTGTTGCTCTTGTATTTCTTCTAATACATTAACTGGTTCAAAAGGTGCTACATCTTGCTCAGGTAACGTTGCTAACAAGTCGGCTAAGTCTAAGTGTTCATGACCGCGAGTTTGTTCAAGTAAATCGGATCGTCCTACGAGGTCCTGAGTATTATCAAAACCGAGGGCAGCCGTCAACGCTTGTAACTCTTTACCGAATTCAGTGAATAGATTCATGAGCCCATTAACAGCTAGGTCATACTCGCGTGGTACAAAGCGACGAAGCCCATGATCTTTTGCTTGATCCACGGTTTCGATTTGTGTAGCAATACCCACATGACACGTATCTAGATGACAACCTCGACACGCCGTGCATCCAACAGCAATCATAGATAAAGTACCAAAGCCGATTCTGTTTGCACCTAAAAGCATCAGTTTAATAGCATCCTGGACACTTTTCACACCGCCATCTGCCCAGATTTCAACTTTATGACGAAGGCCTGCTTCCAAAAGAGCAAAATGGGCCGCTTTAACACCGATTTCCGCGGGTAGACCTACGTGTTGTAATGCATGAACTCTTGCAGCACCAGTTCCGCCGTCAAACCCACTTAGCGTAATATAATCGGCCCCAGCCTTTGCTATTCCTACAGCGATTGTCCCTATATTTGGAACGATTGGGACCTTCACAGTGACTTTTGCTTGATCATTAGCTGTTTTAAGTTCAGCAATCATTTGAGATAAATCTTCAATAGAGTAAATATCATGATTATTTGATGGTGAAATAAGATCGGAACCTGTAGTAGCATTACGAGCAGCCGCCACTTTATCTGTCACTTTAGATCCTGGAAGGTGTCCACCTTCACCTGGCTTGGCCCCTTGACCAATCTTAATTTCGAGTAAATTAGATGAGTTTAACAGCTCTACATTGACACCGAAACGTCCAGATGCAATTTGTTGCCCACGCGTATTCGGATATTTGCCGAGCATATCCTTAATTTCTCCGCCTTCACCGTTAAAGCTGATCATATTTAACCTATCTGCCGCTTCCGCATAGGCGCGGAAAGCCACTTCGTTTTGTGAACCAAATGACATAGAACTGATCATAAACGGGAGGTCATGCTGGCCAACACTCACATCGACATTATTAGGTTGAATGTCAGATTGGCGGGCTTTTAAATCTGTGAAATGTCTAATTGTCGTTGGGTTTTTCATTTCTTGTTCCGAGACTTTTTCCCCGTATTCTGTATATGTGATTTTCCCTGAGGCAAGGTCGCCAAGAGATTTCCAAATTCTAGGAAAAATGTGAAATGTCTTTCCGGGCTTTGCTTTTTCATCATGGTAATCCTCAAATCTCGATTCGCTGTCCTTTTTCATTTCGAGAAAGCCATAACTGACGTCTTTACTGCCAAGATAGTTAACAATATTAAGCACTTTAGCAATGTCTTCATTTAATCCAATAGAGGAGAAAAGTCGTCCATAGCCTCTTAATTCATGAATACCAATAGTCGATATTATTTTTTCTAGTCCTTTATTTAAGGCGCTATATAATTTAACTGCTGGTTCGGCGTTGTTGTCCACAACGCTGGCAAACATGATATAGGGATTAATGAGATCAGCACCTAGCCCAAAGATAACGGCAATATCATGAAGGGTTCTTATACTACCAGACCGAATAACAAGTGAACAGTGACGGCGTAGCTCCTGATGAGTTAACCCTTGATCCACCGCTGAAATAGCGAGATGGGGGTCAAGCCAGAAAAGCTCGTTATCATGCACACCTTGATCATCAAAGACGAGCAAAGTTTTATTATTGTTAATAGCAGATACAGCATCGTGTGTTAAACGGGATAATGCTTCTTCCACTGACTCATCTTCGAATCTGCCAAGCGTTAATTTCATCACTTCATGATTCCTATCGAAGTATTCCAAAAGTCCTTCAAATGAAGGATGGCTAAATTCATCTTGTAACCCTTTTCCTGCTAAGCCTTCAGCAGTAATAGGTGAGTCTAGATGGACAATTGCATTTAAGTCTTCTGCCAGAAAGAGTTCAGGACGTTTACCGATAACCACTCGCGTTGAAAAGTGTTCCATTTCTCTGTCACGGTCAATCGCAGGGTTTGTTACCACGGCTACGCTCTCTTTAATGAAATCAGCCACATTTTTTCGGCCAGGATGCATGGCTGCTAATGGGGCATCATGACCAAGTGAACGAATCGGCTCTACGCCTTTTTCTGCCATTTGCTCGATAAGCTGAATGTGTTCACGATCCCAACCATTTGCAGAATACACACTTGGTGTCACGTTTTGTTGAAAATGGACTGTATTCGAGTTTTCATTCCATTGCGTCGTTAGGCGATCACCGGCCTCTTTGATTCGTAACGTTGAAGCTAGTCGATTGTACACTTCTTCTTGTAGCTCATCATGCCAGAGGATAGTAATTGTCCCTTTACTGTTCCGCTTCAAGGCTACTTTTTCACCTGGAGCAAAAGGTTTTGGCTCTGACACGTATTGATTTGTCGTAAAAATACCTTGTTCAGAGGAAAAAATATAGCTAGTATCCGTTTCAAGCATCCATACGGGACGCAACCCAAGGGAATCTACACTAAAGACGGCTTCATCTCCTAATCGAGAGATAATTCCTGCTGGTCCCTGAGCATAATGTCCCCAGGCTTCGCGAATATACGTATATAAGTCTTTTAAATGTGCGGGGAAATGCTTAATTTCATTCACGATAGGCGGGAATAAAATTTCCATTGTTTCAAAAAGTGATAGATGATGGCGTGACGTAAACGTATCAATGACCCGATTTAAATCTTGTGAATCACTGCCACCGTCTACTAATGGCACACCGATCATATTTGCTTCGTCGCGAAGTTTAGCAATGGTATTAATTTCGCCATTATGACCAATAACACTAAATGGCTGGACACGGAAAAAATTAGATAATGTATTTGTTGAATAACGATTGTGTCCGAGAGTCATGGCTGATGCCACAAGTGGATTAGCAAGATCAGGGTAGTATTTCGGTAATATGTCGCCTGCTCCCATCACTTTGTAAACGGCACTTTCGTGACTTAACGACGCCACGTGAACAGCCAGATTTTTTTCGCATGCTAAGGTAAGATCAAACAACTTGGAGCGGAGCATTGTGAACGATTGCTTACAGTCTTTGTACTCAAGTGCAATTTGCCAAAAAACAGGCTCAGCTTTTTGAGCGATGGGACCGAGAGCAGCTGAGTTTGTCTCGTTCGTGCTTTCAAAAATGAGACGAAACCCATTTTTTTCGAAAAGATCTTTCATTTCTTGTTGAAATTTACTTGTTTCGTTCGTCTTTTCAATAAATAAATGACCAACAACAAATGAAGGAGAATCGACAATTGCAGCATCTAAATTTGCTTTATTCAGTTTTTCCTTCCAAAGAGCACGGGGGATATCAATATGGATACCAACACCATCGCCTTCTTCATTAATAAAGCCTGCACGGTGATTCATTGTTAGTAATGCTTTTATCGTATCGTCAATGTTCTTCTTTGTAGGGATATTCTCTTTTTCTATGAAAGAGACAATTCCACAACTGTCATGCTCGTTTTGTAGCGCTCCGCGGAAACGCTGAATCTCATTAGAAACATTCATAATGCTGGTCAAATTATTGACCTTCACCTCCTGTAAAATCGTAAATTATCTGTTAGAAAACCTTACAAAAAACGTCGCCAATAATGCCTGAATCAGAATAGTCAGAATTATATCCAATATAGCATTTTAAGCGTTAAAAATCAATTATTTATACAAAAAATAGAATAGTACATTCAACAGTTTTTCGATTGTCGAAGGAAATAATAAAGAAAAAAGTCATTTTGAAAGCGTTTACAAATGTTTGCGTGTTAGAAAAGGACGAGAAAGGAGATGCTCGTCCGAAAAATCATTTTGTATATTTATTCATTCGACCAATTTGAAAATACATCGCTTGCAGCTTTTATCGTTTTTTCCACATCTTCATGTGTGTGGGCGATTGTAAGAAACCAAGCTTCGAACTTAGAAGGGGCAAGGTTTATCCCTCTTTTTAGCATTTGCTTGAAAAAATAAGCGAACATTTGACTGCTGCTGTTTTCTGCATGCTCATAATTAGATACATGGGTCGTATCGAAGTAGAGCGTCAGAGCTCCCTTTAATCGATTGATCGTCACTGGTATATTATAGATGTCCGCTGATTTTTGCAACCCATTTTCTAATTGCTTGCCAAGATCATCTAGTTTCTCATAAACATTCGGCTCCCTTAATACTTCAAGGCATGCTATTCCAGCTCTAATAGAAGCTGGATTACCAGCCATCGTACCGGCCTGATAGGCTGGTCCTAAAGGTGATACTTGTTCCATGATTGCTTTCTTTCCCCCATATGCCCCAATTGGGAGGCCGCCACCAATGATTTTGCCTAGAGCGGTTAAATCAGGCTCCACCCCAAGGAGGTTTTGAGCGCCACCGTACATAAAGCGAAAAGCTGTTATAACTTCATCATAGATGACGAGAGTTTCGTTTGAATGTGCTAATTGATTAACTGTTTGAAGAAAACCTTCCGCAGGCTCAACAATGCCAAAGTTTCCAACGATCGGTTCAACGAGTACAGCTGCAATATCATCTCCCCAGTAGTTTAACGCCTCCTCAAGAGCTTGAGGGTCATTAAACGGCACGGTAATCACTTCCTCAGCGATATTTTTTGTGACGCCAGCTGAATCAGGGTTGCCTGTAGTGGAAGGGCCGGAGCCAGCTGCTACAAGGACGAGATCTGAATGACCATGATAGCAACCGGCAAATTTAATGATTTTGTTCCTGCCTGTATAAGCTCTTGCTACGCGAATAGTCGTCATGACGGCTTCTGTACCTGAATTAACGAATCTAAGACGCTCAAGAGAGGGAATTGCCTCTCTCAGCATGTCAGCAAAGTGGTTTTCATAAGCTGTTGGTGTCCCATACAACACGCCATCCTCTGCGGCAGCTTTAATAGCTGCTGTTATGTGAGGGTGTGCATGCCCTGTAATAATCGGACCGTACGCTGCCAAATAATCTATGTATTGGTTGCCATCTTCATCCCAAAAATAAGCGCCTTTTCCCTTTTTCATAAACACAGGTGTTCCTCCACCAACACCTTTAAAGGAACGTGAAGGACTGTTAACCCCGCCAAGAATGACGTTGTGGGCTTCTTTGTTAAGTTGTTCTGATCTATCTAGTTTCATAACTTGTAAACCTCCTAAATGTTCAAGATATCACATTAGTTATTGTACCATTAAAGGAGAAAAGAGAAAGAATGGGGATATGCCATTATCGGAAATCTTTTACCCGATGTTTTTCAAACAGGATGCCTTCTTTCAAGCTAGTTTTGACTTATTTGAGTGAAAATTTGTCCTAATAGCAATGCTCAGTTCATATAGTAACGTGAGGTGATAAGATGGTAAACCTCCTAATTATAATCATCATAATTAGTTCTTTTGTTGGTGTAGTGGCAAGTATGCATCTATTGATTCAAAAGCAACCTAGAATCGAACGTCGACTTTCGGTCAAACATTTTCTCGTTTTAATCATGGTCTATTTAAATGTCACGGTTGGTTTTGGTGTGGTTTACATTGCACTAGAGCTTCTAGGTGTACAAGTTATTAAAGAAGGAACAAAGATGCCAGGTGAATCGTTATTTCACCTAATAGAAGATGCGCTTTATTTTAGCGCTGTCACATTACTTACAGTCGGTTACGGTGATATTATTCCTGAAGGTATCGGACGGTGGATCGCTATCCTTCAGGCGTTAATAGGATATCTTTTGCCAGCTGCTTTTGTTGTAACCTCCTTCGTTACTTACGATGATGTGGGTCGTAAACGATCACATCATTTGTAGAGTGCCTCTTATTTGGGTATCATGAAATGTGGACAGACATATGGAACCGGTGCGAGTAAGACAAAAGCTCCTTAAAGAAAATGATGCAAATTTATTTGATCATTGTCTGTCAGCTCAAGACACTTAATTTACAAAGACTTTAGTGTAAAAGGCTTTATAAGCCCACTTAGAAGCCTTTATGATGAGGAGGTAAATGTAATGACAATTAAAATTGGTGAGAAAGTACCTAGTAGACAGCTTAAATCGAATAGTGGACAGGAAGTCTCTCTTAATGATTATAGAGGGAAATACGTTGTTCTTTATTTTTATCCTAAAGACATGACGCCGGGATGTACAACAGAAGCGTGTGATTTTAGAGATAATCATGATAGCTTCAGTGATTTAGACGCTGTTATTTTAGGGGTGAGTCCTGATCCTGTAGACCGCCATGAAAAATTTATTAATAAGCATGATCTTCCGTTTGAACTTTTAGCAGACGAAGACCATCAGTTAGCAGAGGATTTTGGTGTTTGGAAATTAAAGAAAAACTTCGGTAAAGAATATATGGGTATAGAACGTTCGACTTTTGTCATTGATAAAGAAGGAAATTTAATAAAAGAGTGGCGCAAAGTTCGAGTAAAAGGACATGTTGAAGAAGCTCTTAACTATTTAAGAGAGGTTTCAAATTAAGTTTGGTTACAAACTACTTTAGAAAAAAAGGAGAGGGATCGCTTAAATTAGGTGATCTCCCTCCTTTTTAATTTTTTATTTGTGTAAAGTGCTACAAAAGGCAATCTATATATGAACGTACTAATTGAATGGAGAGGGAGGTTGGCTAAGAGGTTTTTGTCATGGACGGTCGCTTGCCTTTGGTAATATAATAGGTAACAAAAGACAGTCTGAAGGAGATGAACAACGTGATTGTAGTATCTTCAGCTAAGATTCGAAAAGATTTACGGCGCTTTTTAACAGAAAAGTATACGGAATTGACATTTCGTTTTCATACAAGTATGGAGGAAGCGGAAAAAGATTTAACAAAAGCTGATATTCTCATTACTTATGGTGAGGATCTAGACGACACGTTAATTAGTCGTGCAACGAATTTGAAATGGATTATGGTAATTTCCGCCGGACTTGATAGAATGCCATTTACCGCTATTGAGAGACAAGGGATTATCGTGACTAACGCTCGAGGAATACATGCTATTCCTATGGCTGAATACACATTAAGTATGATGTTGCAGACGGGACGGCAAATGAAAACACTTATAGAGAATGAGCGGCAGAAAGAGTGGGATAGATCTCCTGTCATGACAGAACTACATGGGAAAACAATTGGAATCCTTGGGATAGGTGCCATCGGTAAAGAAATTGCCCGCTTAGCTAAAGCATTTAATATGACAGTCATTGGCCTTAATCGAAGTGGGAGTCCGGTTGAGAATGTAGACCATGTTGTCACGATAAAAGGGTTAAATTCGTTACTTGAGTCTTCGGACTTTATTGTGTCTGTGTTACCTAAGTTACCGGAAACAGACGACATATTGCGTACACCGCAATTCAAAGTAATGAAAGAGACTGCCGTACTTATTAATATCGGACGCGGTAACGCCATTAACGAAGATGCATTGTTAACGGCATTAGATGAAGGTGAATTTAAGCACGTTGTTTTGGATGTGTTTAAAGAAGAGCCGTTACCTGCCAACCACCCGTTTTGGTCACATGCTAAAGTCACTGTTACGCCGCATATGTCAGGAATATCTCCTCAATATCAGCCGCGGGCATTAGACATTTTTGAACATAATTTACACGTGTTTTTAACTAGCCGAGGAGATTACTTAAATAAAATCGACCCTGTCAAAGGCTACTAGTTCATAGTCTATATACCATAGATAACCGCCCATAAACCTCCCGTCTCAAAATAGAGATCAGAGGTAAATTTATTTAAGCGGAGATAATGAAGATCGCTAGTGTCCTGATTCTGCAACGACCAACCAGTGGGAAAAGTACGAAAACACTCACTGATTGAAGACTCATTTTATAGGAGGTTGTCGTAATGAAATTAATGATATGTGTTGTCCAAAATCGATATAGAACAGCGATGGAAGAGGGGTTGAAGGCAAATAACTATCGTATGACAGAGCTAGCTAGTAGTGGAGGATTTTTGAAAAAAGGTAGTACGACTTTTTTGATTGGTATTACTGAAGAAGACGTGGAGAACCTTCAGCAAACGATGCAGCAAATATGCCTAGCGCAAGAAAAACAAAAAGGGCAATCGAAAGAGATGGCAAGCAGGTATACGTCCTTTTTAATTGATGTCAAAGATAGTTTACCATTTTTTCAATTACGTGAGCGTTAGGGGGATATATTATCAATTCTGAACATTGTTTAACAATTTTAAAATCGTTGAACTTCTTTGAAGGTATTAACATTGACAACGATTGACCGCCTTTTGTATACTGTTTATAAACATTATAAATTAATAATCCTTTCTTTAAAGGTAGATCTAGTAATAAGTAGTCTTAACTATGTGATTGTAGCTTGTTTTAGCTTTATTTATAGAAGAGGTGAGGTAAATGGAAAAGCATGATCAACTTCAAGATGCCCTTCATTCTTTAAAAAATACGAAAGTTCGCATGACGCCACAACGTCACGCTATTTTAGAATTTCTTATTAATGCACCTACACATCCTACGGCGGATGAGATTTATAAGGCATTAGAAGGGAAATTTCCAAACATGAGTGTGGCAACAGTATACAATAATCTTCGTGTATTTAAAGAGGTAGGATTAGTGAGAGAATTGACTTACGGGGACTCTTCCAGCAGATTTGACAGTAATACATCCCATCACTATCATGTCATTTGTCAAGACTGCGGAAAGATTGTTGATTTCCATTATCCTGGACTTGACGAGGTAGAAACGTTGGCGGAGCACGTCACTGGTTTTACTGTCGATAACCACCGTATGGAAATTTACGGTAAATGTCCAGAGTGTAAAAAAAAGCAACAACATTAATGTGGTCCGGTAACCTTTAATGGTTTCCGGTTTTTTTGTTTTGTATAGTTAATATCAATAGTCTGAAGAAGAAAAGAAAGACAAAGAGGTTATTCCTCCTTGCCTTTCTTGTGATTATATTTCTCATCAAATTCTTTACCTTCTAACGATTTATCCATTGTTAATGGGGTATTACAATACATACAAGCATCAACCCGTCCTAATACCTTCGTATGCTTCCCACAATCGGGGCACACGACTTGGACCGTTTTAGATGACAACATACCGATCCAAAAGTATATAACGGTACTGGCAATGATCGCTAAAAAACCTAGAAACATAATAATAGACATTAAAATAAAATTTGTTTGAAAAAACAGGCCTAAATACATAATGATTATCCCGGCAAATATAAGCACGAGCGCAAACGTTCTTATTTTGTTAATTTTGTTACTATACTTCACACCCATAGATAAACGCCTCCCGAAGGAAAATTATATCATACTATGGAGGGGAGAGAATAGAAGAAACAGGCTTCTATTCTTTAAATGATTAATGAAAAAGTGGCGTAATATATACATATGTCATGTCCTCTTTTGTTTTTATCAAACATAACCGTCTGTAAACCTCCCGCCTCAAAATAGAGAGTAGAGCACATCTATCTATTTTGGTAGAAGCTAACGGCCGCTAATGATTCACGCGACTATCAATTAGTGGGGGAAGTATGGAAACGCCATTGATTGAAGGTTCGTCTTATGAAGGAAGGAAAGATTGGTTTCTATCATGTTACAGTGAACATCTAACAGATTTTTATCACTTTGTTCACGAATTGTTTTTTGGGATAGGAAGTGACTAGAACGAGTTGTAAGAATACGGTCAAATAAAGAGATGTGATTGAAGCCGAGGAAGTCTTGTCTGGTTTTCTCACAATACAAAAAAGGAATTGTTGAAAACGCGTCGAAATGAGAAAAGAGCTTAACTTCTTATTCCATTGTGTTAAAATGAAAAGCTGTATCTTATTTTGTATTAATTAACGTAAGAGTTTGTTTAGGTAAATTTTAGATAGGACATTTAAATGGAGTAATGAACGAAGCGTTTAAATGAAGAAAAGCTAATAATAATTTAATAAAGTGGTGTTGAATGGAGGTTCTTCCATGGATGATCGACTAAGACAGCTTTATCAAGATCGGACAAGTGATGATAGTACTTTAGGAATTATAGTCATTGAGAAACGTGCTCAGGAAGATGCAAATACAGATAATTTTGATAGAGTGTTGCTCGTTATATTAGATGATAGTCATCCTGCTTGGATTTTAAAGCATTATGAATATGATTCTATTAAAGTAGCTATGCATCTTGTTAATAGAAGACAGTTAAACAGTTGGTTATTAAATAGTTCGAATCGTCGGGCTGTTGATTGGGTGCTTAACGGTAAAGTGTTATTTGATAGAAATGAATATTTAAAGGAGTTCAAACAGCGATTAGCAGAATTTCCTATAGAAGAAAGGCAAATAAAAATCGGCGGAGAATTTTCAAAGCTCATCCGGAGATTCACAGACGGGAAATTACTTTACCGAGAACACCACTATTTAGATGCGTACAATCAAATAATACACGCTCTTCATCATTTGGCTCGTCTTTCTGTTATTGAGCATGGTTTTTATCCTGAGGTAACGGTATGGCAACAGGTGAAAAAAATAGAGCCTAAACTACATAAACTTTATTCAGAGCTTGTGACAGGAGCGGAATCGATTGAGAAAAGACTTGAACTTTTGCTCATTGCTAACGAATTCGAATTGATGACGAAATCAAAAATGGGTAGTACCCACTTACTTCAATTGATGGCATCTAAATCAACACCATGGTCGATTCAGGAGTTAAAAGAGCAGCTCTCCCATCATGAATACACATTGGATTTAAGCATTCTTGTGGAATTTCTCGTCCAAAAGGGATACATCGATGTCGTTAAAGAAGATACGAAAGGCCAAGTAATCTATCACCGTAAATATACAGTTAAGGGACAGCTTTCATAATTATAGTGAAGGCTTTGTCTTAAGAAATGTAGTATAAGTTAGTAAGTGAAGCTTCTCTTTGGTAAAAAAATAAAGGTTTTCATGACCTAGAAGGCGTGTATATTAATAATAAATAGTGAGAAGATGTTGTACTGATTTATCACAGGTAACCGTCCGTAAACCTCCCGTCTCAACATAGAGAGCAGAGAAAATCTATTTAGGCGGGAGATGACGGGCGCTAATGTCCTGATTCACGCAACGACCAATCAGTGGAGAAGGGCGCAAATGCCCACGGATTGAAAAGTCTCTTTATATTTTATTAAAATGGAAAATTTTTATTCTAAAATAGGGTTGCCTTTTAGTTTGGATACATGTTATATTATTTCTTGTCGCTATAAAGCGCCGCTAAACACAGTGATAAACTTTTTAAGAAAAGATATTGACTTACAAGTTGTCATGGTGTTATAGTAATAAAGTCGCTAAAAAAGCGGATGGATATTTTCTTCGGATAATATTTTATCGTTTTGACCTTTGAAAACTAAACAAAAAGCCAAGCAAAGTGGGATATGAAAATATCCCGTCAAAGAAACAAAGCGTTGAGTGGAAACATTCAACAACGCCAGACGAAAGTTTGGACATGATGTCAGAGACATCGAACTCTATCGGAGAGTTTGATCCTGGCTCAGGACGAACGCTGGCGGCGTGCCTAATACATGCAAGTCGAGCGCAGGAAGCCGGCGGATCCCTTCGGGGTGAAGCCGGTGGAATGAGCGGCGGACGGGTGAGTAACACGTGGGCAACCTACCTTGTAGACTGGGATAACTCCGGGAAACCGGGGCTAATACCGGATGATCATTTGGATCGCATGATCCGAATGTAAAAGTGGGGATTTATCCTCACACTGCAAGATGGGCCCGCGGCGCATTAGCTAGTTGGTAAGGTAATGGCTTACCAAGGCGACGATGCGTAGCCGACCTGAGAGGGTGATCGGCCACACTGGAACTGAGACACGGTCCAGACTCCTACGGGAGGCAGCAGTAGGGAATCATCCGCAATGGGCGAAAGCCTGACGGTGCAACGCCGCGTGAACGATGAAGGTTTTCGGATCGTAAAGTTCTGTTATGAGGGAAGAACAAGTGCCGTTCGAATAGGTCGGCACCTTGACGGTACCTCACGAGAAAGCCCCGGCTAACTACGTGCCAGCAGCCGCGGTAATACGTAGGGGGCAAGCGTTGTCCGGAATTATTGGGCGTAAAGCGCGCGCAGGCGGTCTCTTAAGTCTGATGTGAAAGCCCACGGCTCAACCGTGGAGGGTCATTGGAAACTGGGGGACTTGAGTGTAGGAGAGGAAAGTGGAATTCCACGTGTAGCGGTGAAATGCGTAGATATGTGGAGGAACACCAGTGGCGAAGGCGACTTTCTGGCCTACAACTGACGCTGAGGCGCGAAAGCGTGGGGAGCAAACAGGATTAGATACCCTGGTAGTCCACGCCGTAAACGATGAGTGCTAGGTGTTAGGGGTTTCGATACCCTTAGTGCCGAAGTTAACACATTAAGCACTCCGCCTGGGGAGTACGGCCGCAAGGCTGAAACTCAAAGGAATTGACGGGGGCCCGCACAAGCAGTGGAGCATGTGGTTTAATTCGAAGCAACGCGAAGAACCTTACCAGGTCTTGACATCCTCTGACACCTCTGGAGACAGAGCGTTCCCCTTCGGGGGACAGAGTGACAGGTGGTGCATGGTTGTCGTCAGCTCGTGTCGTGAGATGTTGGGTTAAGTCCCGCAACGAGCGCAACCCTTGATCTTAGTTGCCAGCATTCAGTTGGGCACTCTAAGGTGACTGCCGGTGATAAACCGGAGGAAGGTGGGGATGACGTCAAATCATCATGCCCCTTATGACCTGGGCTACACACGTGCTACAATGGATGGTACAAAGGGCAGCGAGACCGCGAGGTTAAGCGAATCCCATAAAGCCATTCTCAGTTCGGATTGCAGGCTGCAACTCGCCTGCATGAAGCCGGAATTGCTAGTAATCGCGGATCAGCATGCCGCGGTGAATACGTTCCCGGGCCTTGTACACACCGCCCGTCACACCACGAGAGTTTGTAACACCCGAAGTCGGTGCGGTAACCTTTTGGAGCCAGCCGCCGAAGGTGGGACAGATGATTGGGGTGAAGTCGTAACAAGGTATCCCTACCGGAAGGTGGGGATGGATCACCTCCTTTCTAAGGAGCTATTAAGCTCAGCTTATTAAAACTTTGCTTTGGCTATTTTGTTTAGTTTTGAGAGGTTAAACTCTCAGATAGAAAAACTTACCCGTTGGGTAAGAATTGACCTTTGAAAACTGGATAACGAAAGACTGATAAATGACATCACCGGTTCACAATCGCTTGATTTAATCAAACGATGAGAGAACCGAGTGTCTTAGAAAAAGGCCATTAAGACGCCTAAAACCGCCTTTTTAATAAAGGAAAGGGTTTAAGCCACCTGGTGATAAGCCAGAAGTGTGCTTAAACAAAGAGCATCAAAGAGATCGAGGAAGCAAGTGAGCGCAACACCGGAACGTACTGAGGTACGTGAGGATGGTGAGCGAACGCAGCTGACGACGCGCTCTGTCGATGATCTGCGGTTTAAGAGGTTAAGCTAGAAAGGGCGCACGGTGAATGCCTTGGCACTAGGAGCCGATGAAGGACGGGACGAACACCGAAATGCTTCGGGGAGCTGTAAGTAAGCGTTGATCCGGAGATATCCGAATGGGGGAACCCACCGCCTGTAATGAGGCGGTATCCACACCTGAATCCATAGGGTGTGAGAAGGCAGACCTGGGGAACTGAAACATCTTAGTACCCAGAGGAAGAGAAAGCAAATGCGATTTCCTGAGTAGCGGCGAGCGAAACGGAATCAGCCCAAACCAGAAGGCTTGCCTTCTGGGGTTGTAGGACACTCCATACGGAGTTACAAAGAGTGATCGTAGGTGAAGCGACCTGGAAAGGTCCGCGGGACAAGGTAAAAGCCCTGTAGCCGAAACGGTCACTCCTCCGGAGTGTATCCTGAGTACGGCGGGACACGTGAAACCCCGTCGGAAGCAGGGAGGACCATCTCCCAAGGCTAAATACTTCCTAGTGACCGATAGTGAACCAGTACCGTGAGGGAAAGGTGAAAAGCACCCCGGGAGGGGAGTGAAATAGATCTTGAAACCGTGTGCCTACAAGTAGTTGGAGCCCGTTAATGGGTGACAGCGTGCCTTTTGTAGAATGAACCGGCGAGTTACGATCCCGTG